>JAHDGS010000164.1:0-1398 GCA_020627505.1 Myxococcota bacterium | reverse complement strand
GCACGAACAAACGCAAACTCAATGACCTTATCAATCATGAGATGGACGACGGCTTCGAGTTTTTTGGTCTGAGAACTGTTTATGACAGATATCTACTCAAGCATCCTCAAACACGAGAAGTCATCGAGACGCCACAATACTTCTTCTTACGTGTCGCGACAGCGTTGTCGAACTCAATGGCCGACACACGTTCATTGTATCGCATCATCTCAGCATTTGAGTACATGCCAAGTACACCAACACTCTTCAATTCAGGTACATGTCACGAACAGTTGTCGAGTTGCTTCTTGCTTGACAGCCCTGAGGATAGCTTGTCATCGATTTATGACCGCTATAAAGATATCGCCCTGTTGTCGAAGTTCTCTGGCGGTATTGGACTTGCCTTCCACCGTATTCGTTCACATGGCTCACACATTACCTCAACCAATGGTAAGTCGAATGGTATTATTCCATGGTTAAATACCCTTGATGCATCGGTCGCTGCCGTCAATCAAGGTGGCAAACGTAAAGGCGCATGCTGTGTCTACCTTGAAAACTGGCATGCTGATGTCGAAGACTTCCTTGAGCTTCGCGATAACACAGGCGACGAGCAGCGTCGTACGCATAACCTCAATCTCGCAAACTGGGTGAGCAATCTGTTCATGCGACGTGTTGAAGCTGATGAGCAATGGTCGTTATTTGATCCAGCAAAAGTGCCAATGCTAGTCGACTCATTTGGCGAAGAATTTGAGAAGCTCTACCTTGAGGCTGAAGCCAATGGCTTATATGATCGACAAGTTTCTGCCCGAGACCTCTATTCTCGTATGATGCGCACACTCGCCCAAACTGGCAATGGTTGGATGACTTTTAAAGACCATGCCAACCTCAAATCAAACCAAACTGGTGCGCCTGGCAATGTGATTCATTTATCGAATCTTTGCACAGAGATTCTTGAAGTGACAAGTAAAGATGAAACCGCTGTCTGCAACTTAGGCTCTATTAACCTGAGCAAATACGTAGAAGGAAATGCATTCAACTTCGAGAAGTTACGATCCAATGTTGAGATTGCGATTCGTAAGCTTGACCGCGTTATTGACCGTAATTACTACGCGATACCAACAGCGAAGCAAGCGAATATGAAATGGCGACCAGTGGGCCTTGGTGTGATGGGCCTTCAAGACGTCTTCTTTAAGATGAAGTGGGCATTTGATGCACCTGAATCACGTGCTTTATCCGCTAAGATTCAGGAAGAAATCTACTTTGCAGCTGTTTCGGCCTCTGTCGAAGTTGCCAAAGAAAAAGGTGCACATGCAGGATTTAAAGAGACACGTGCAGCAAAAGGCCAATTCCAGTTTGATCTATGGGGTGTCACACCTGAAAACATGGAGCGCTGGGATACCCTTCGGAAAGAGATGGTCG
>JAHDGS010000163.1 GCA_020627505.1 Myxococcota bacterium | reverse complement strand
TACATTGGTTGCATTCGTCTCCAGCAGAAAAAGTGTCTCCTGGGCCATATGAAATGCCACCATAGAAACATGTTTTTTCGCTGCATGAATGATCGTCATCACTGACTTGACCCTCATCGTCATCACTTCCACCACCATCACATGCCTTGATGGTTCCGAAAGTACCCATAAAAGGAATCATACACACCAAAGTGATGACTCTAAGTAAATTACTACGCTTCATAACGCCTCCAAATAGTTCTTAACTCCTTCAGAATATAATATAACTGACAAGAGTCAACAGAATACCTATATCTTGTATCGGAATAATGACCGATAACTTGAGAACAAAATATCTGATTAAAAATACCCACAAGTTCTCTAGTATCGACTTCGACTTTTGGCGAGATCTCAATTGGCCTTGCCAAAAGTGATTAATTTGATAATCCAGACAGACGTGGGAGGATATTTGTCCGTTTGGACCACTAAGGAGTAATAAATGGCAAAAAAAATAGCTGGTTATATTAAATTGCAAGTGCCAGCAGGTAAAGCAAACCCGTCGCCACCCGTCGGCCCTGCATTGGGTCAACATGGCGTTAACATTATGGCATTCTGTAAAGAGTTTAATGCCAGAACACAAGAGCAGGCAGGGCTGAAGATTCCTGTTGTGATTACAGTGTTCCAAGATAAATCGTTTTCGTTTATCACCAAAAGCCCCCCCGCATCTATTTTACTAAAAAAGGCTGCCGGACTTAAATACGAAGGCAAGCCCGGTACAGGTGCAAATGAGCCTGGTAAACAGGTTGTCGCGAGCGTCACGAAATCTCAAGTTGCTGAAATTGTTGAAGCAAAGAAGAAAGATCTGAACTGCTACGATGTTGAAGCTGGCATCAAAATCATTTCGGGAACTGCGCGTTCTATGGGAATCACCGTTACAGACGGCTAGGAGGCTTTAAAAATGGGAAAATTAGGTAAAAAAAGAGAAGAAGCCTTCAAACGCGTCGACCGTAATAAGCGATATTCTGTTGAAGATGGAATTAAACTCGTTAAAGGTTGTAAGACAGCGCGTTTTGATGAATCCGTTGATATTTCGGTTAACCTTGGTGTTGATCCACGACATGCAGACCAAATGGTCCGGGGCGCAGTGATCCTGCCACACGGAACTGGTAAGACGGTCCGAGTCGCTGTGTTTGCGAAAGGTGAAAAAGCAGAAGAAGCGAAATCTGCCGGTGCAGATGTTGTCGGTGCTGATGATTTGCACGACAAGATCGCCAAAGAGGGTTTCATGGACTTTGATAAGGTTGTTGCAACACCTGATATGATGGGTGTAGTTGGACGTCTTGGCCGTGTTCTTGGGCCACGTGGTTTGATGCCAAATCCGAAGCTTGGAACGGTGACAATGGATGTCAGCCGTGCTGTCAAAGAAGCAAAAGGTGGACGAATCGAATACCGAGTTGAAAAAGCAGGTATCGTTCACGCTGGTATTGGTCGTATTTCTTTTGATTCGAACCAACTCAAAGAAAACCTGACAGCAGTCATGGAAAGCTTGGTCAAAGCGTGCTTCAGCGAAAGGGATTTACGTCAAAGCTGTGACATTGAACTCAACAATGGGGCCTGGTGTAAAACTCGACCCACAAGAGGCTGCATCTTTGAAGATATAGATATCTCCACAGAATATCTATGAATAGCCCCAGATAGGGGCTGTTTTTTTATATCAAGTTGTGTATATCGATTCATATTTAAAGTCTTCTTTTCAGTCGAGGGATTTATATGTTGCAAGTCAATGATGTCAGCCAGGGTTATGGTGGTAAAAACTTGTTTGAAAACGTCACGGTTTCGTTTTCACCGGGGCGTCGATATGGATTAACCGGGCCAAATGGTGCGGGAAAATCGACATTTATGAAGTTCCTTGCAGGAGACGAAGATCCACAGAAAGGGACTGTGAGTCGCCCGAAGAAAACGTCGATTCTTCGTCAGGACCATTATGTTTATGACGAATTCTCTGTTTTGAATACAGTTCTCATGGGAAATAAAGGTCTTTGGGACGCCATCGAGAAAAAAGAAGCGATCCTTAAACATGCTGAAGAAACGGGCGAATTCACAGAGAAAATGGGTGTTGATCTTGGCGACCTTGAGGCTGTTATCGCTGAAGAAGATGGTTATGCAGCTGATGCTGAGGCAGCCAAACTCCTTGAGGGACTTGGTATTTCAAACGAATTCCATCATGAACAAATGGAAAACATGAGTGGTGGCATGAAGCTACGAGTCTTACTGGCACAAGCACTGTTTGGTAAGCCTGACTGCCTACTGCTTGACGAACCAACAAACCATTTGGATTTGGGTAGTATTTCATGGCTTGAGAACTTCCTTCTGAGCTACGAAGGCATTTTGGTCTGCATTTCTCATGATAGACACTTTTTGAATACGGTGACGACCCATATTGCCGATATCGACTATGAGACGATCATCACATACACAGGTAATTACGATGATATGGTAATTCAAAAGTCCCAGGTTCGTTCTCGAATTGAATCCGAAAACTCGGAGAAGTCTAAGAAGATCTCTCAACTGAATGATTTTATACAGAAATTCGGCGCAGGATCTCGAGCGAGCCAGGTTCAAAGCCGAAAGAAAGAACTTGAGAAACTCCAGCTTAATACACTTAAAAAGTCGAATATTTCTCGACCATATATCAAGTTCGACTTGGGCGATAATAAAAGTGGCAAGCACATTGTCGAAGTGTCAGGGCTCACCAAGCGTTTTGTCGAACCGGGTAAAGAAGACGTTGTTATCTGCAAAGATCTTGACCTACACATTATGCGTGGCGACAGGGTTGCCGTGATCGGCCCCTCGGGAATTGGGAAAACAACATTGATTCGCCTTTTACTTGAGCAGCTCAAAGGTGAAACAGGTGATGTCAAATGGGGACACAATACTGACATCGGTTACTTTGCGCAAGATCACCGAGAAGGTATCCCTGAAGGCAAGCCGCTGTGGGAGTACTTGCTTTCATTTAAAGAGAGCTCGACGCGCGATGAAATCCGACAGCTCCTCGGGCGAATGTTATTTTCGGGGGAAGAAGGCGAAAAACTAACCCACGTCTTATCTGGTGGAGAAACAGCGCGCTTACTTTTCTCCAAACTTATGTTGTTGAATCATAATGTCCTTATTTTTGATGAGCCAACCAACCACTTGGATCTTGAGTCTATCTCCGCTTTACGTGACGCCATTCGTCAATATGATGGCACCGTCATCTTTGTGACGCATGATAGGGACCTTGTCTCTGACTCCGCGACGCGAATTCTTTCGATGAGCCATAAAGGAATCGATGACTTTAAAGGCACCTATGAAGAGTATTTAAATCACGTCGGTGCGGTCAAGTTTGACCGGTAGAGGGTAGATATGTTCGGTTATATCGGCGGCTTATTTTCGACAGACTTAGCAATTGACCTTGGCACATCGAATACCCTTGTGTTCATCAAAAACAAAGGCATCGT
>JAHDGS010000041.1 GCA_020627505.1 Myxococcota bacterium | reverse complement strand
ATCTTCATCTTCTGGCTCATTTGGACATTCGTCGTCTTCGTCACACCAGCCATCATTGTCGGCATCCTCACAACCTGCGTTGAATGCTCTTAAACCAGCAAAGACGCGCACATCAGGTGTTCCTGGTCCGGAAACCAATGCAGTACCTGCGCCAGCAAAGATTTGAAACGTATCACCTAAGTCTTTACGGACACCAACATGAGTGACCACAGGATTATGATATTCTTCAGCTGTTGAGTTTAATTGGTAGTTCGTACGGATTGTCCAGTCTAAACCAAGACCACTATCCCAGCCATAACCAAGCCCCAAACGACCATCAAGCTCATGACCTAAATCAATATTGTTTGAAACGGTGCTGTCTGGACGAATGTTTGCCCCAACATTGACAGCCCAACGGAAACCAACTGGGTCTGCGTTTGATAAAAGAATAGATGGCATAAAGTACAGCGCCGGCTCGCCCATAAACTCATTTTCAGGGGAAGTCGTTGGTAAACCTACACCAACATTCAAACCAAGATCGATCCCTTTGCCTTCGTCATCACGCGACAAAAGTTGGAACTTCGGCCAGAGGGTAATATTACCAAGGCCCAATGAACCATCATTCACATTTTGTAAGATGGTTGCCGTATTACTCAATGGGCTCGTCTCATCCCCTGTTTGTAGTAATATATATGGAATCTCGAGGCCAAGTTCGAACCAGTCCATAATTGAGTAAGCACCAGTTAGGCTTCCGCCGATTCGTGTACCCACAAGCGTACTAACTTGTGTTTCATCTTCACCGACACGTTCCACAACCACGAGTGGGTTCTGAGCATACCATGCCCATAGGCCGACATCCCAATCACCTTGCTCACCTGCGTCTGCTGATTTGACATCTAGAATGCCACGTCTGGTCATATTCGGTCGAAAGGTCTCTGCCCGAATATCGCCTAAGCTCGTTTGGGCAAACGTCGGCAGCGCCGTTAAGACGAGCGACATTATTATACTAAATAACAAAAAACGTTTCCTGTTCATAAATCCTCCGGATACGGCGATATATAAACTCGAAATATAGGTAAAAAGCAAATATTATTTATCAAAAATGGATTTATTGCAGACAGACTTATTCAATAATTTCCCACTTATAGCGATAAGTGAGTATTGAATCGACCGGGTTTCCGTTGATTTCAGCCGGTTTGAAGCGTGTTTTCTTCATCGCGTAGCGAGCCAGTTTATCAAGTGTTGGATGAACACCTTTAATTAATTTCGTTCCTTTGACGCGGCCGTCTTTACTGACTTGCAGCTCCAGAACGACGGTACCTTGGATGCCTTCTTCAAGAAGCGCTCTCGGATACTTGACTTTAAACTCTTTGATCACCCGGGCTTCTTTCGAGATTTGAGCCGCACGAACCGGTTTAAATTCTTTTGAGGGATCCGTTTTATATCCTTTGAGTTTGCTTGGATCTGTAAAGTTCTCTTTGTTGACATCACCATAAACAGTGTTTCCTTGGCGAACTTTAAAACCACTATTGCCTTCAACTGTCGAATTCATCGAGATGCCTGTCGCGATCACTGGCGGTTTTTCATCTGTTTCGGCTGGTGCATTTGATGGCGGTGGCTCAAAATCCTTCGGTGGTGGTGGCGCTTTTTCTTTGGCCGGGGGGGGCTTAATTTCAGGCTCTGGTTCCGGCTCAATGACTTCGGGTTCTTGCTCTAGTTCAGGCTCTGGTGGTGGAGGCGGCTCATATATAGCCATCTCGACTCTCACTTCTTGTTGTGCCTTGATTTGATAGGATTTGGCACCTTTCGCCAAAGAAAGATGTAACAATAATGCAAGCACGAGTGCAACCCAGAATAACTTGTTCTCAAGTCCTTCAGATTCAGGTTGAAACACGGTGCTCACGACCCATCTCCTTTAACAAATATCACCCTATTCATTCTGCCCTGGCTGTTTTTTCTCTTGTTGCCCCGGTGCCTCAATATTCAGTGCGAACTTAATGATGCCCTCCTGTTTGACCAGATCAATAATTCGTATCACCTCACCATGTGACACTCTGGTATCGGCAGCAATCACAGCTTGTAGATTATCTTTTCCCGCTGCCTTTTCGGCTTTAATATGTGCTCTGAGAGCCTGTTCAGAAGATTTTTCGCCGTTTAAGTAAAGTTGACGTGTATTTGTCGCCTCATCAGCCGTATAAGCGATCATAACAGTTGATGGCTCTGTTGGTCCACCTGTTGAAGCTTCTGGTAAGTCCATCTTAATCGAATCTGCCACGACATAAGAAGTCGTCACCATAAAGATCACCAACAAACAAAGCATGATGTCAACCAGTGGAGTGACATTGATATCCGAGATGACCTCATCATTATTTGATGCACCACCAGCCATTAAGATGCCTCCATACGAGCTAACAATAGATGTACAAGTGCATCGGCGTTACTCTGTTTGGTCTTCAACTTACGATTAAATGTATTAAATGCTGCGACCGCGGGCAATGCAACCAAAAGACCAACCGCTGTTGCCGCGAGCGCCGCTGACAGTGTCGACATAACAGCGCCTGCGGATGCATTTGCGCCCGACTGGGTACCAAGTTCAAATAATGCTGCAATAATTTCAAGCACCGTGCCGAACAATCCGATGAACGGCGCATTGTTACCTAATGTGCCGAGAAAGGCTAAGAAACGTTCAAATCGTTGACGTTCAATCAATGAAGCCGAAGCTGCTAATTCTTTGACAGCATTCTTTCCTTGTTCGACACCACCAAGTGCTGCAAGGAGGACGCGTGGTTCAAAGCCTTTACGATCTGTTAAAAATGCCCGTGCTTCACCAAACTTCTGTTCAGCAAAAAGTGCATCCATTTTACTGATGAGGACCTTTGTTTGACTCCCATTTCTCATGAAATATATCATACGCTCAATGATCGCGGTAACGGATAACACACTTAAGCCAACCATAAACCACATCACAACCGAACCGGCTCCGGTCCGAGAAAGTTTAACAACCATTTCTGTAATATCCATGAGAGCTCCTTTGTGAACACATTCACATATTTTAATTCAGCTCGTCAATGCGGCTTGTCCACGAATCATGTGATTTTCAACATTTACCTCAAAAAATAGAGAGAGCGGTCTCGCTTGATGCTCAATAAAGATCCTATGCCAAATCTTGTGGCCTGCCTTTAGGTCATCTAGTCTGTGCAACATGAGGCATTTCTTCGCCATATGCTTATTCAGTCAACTGAGCATCACAGCATGCATGACATTTGGGCCATCAATTTTAGCCGATTCAAAAAAACATCCGATACAAGAACGGCTTGATCGTCGATTGCGTGGCGTCGAACAAAAACTATCATCTGAGATCAAAAATAGATTCCGGGACAGATTTCAGCAAGCCCTGGCCCTTCACGCTGAACACCCACTATTGGTACACACCTTAGAGTTTCCTTCATTCAAAGACGTGATTCGTGGTATCGATACATTTTTGCTCGATGAAATTAAAAAAGCGCTGACCCGCCAACGGGCAGAACATATTTGGTTGAACAGTTTCCCCGAGTCAGATCCAAGGAGACGCCTCGAGAGTTATCTAAGATCAGAGCTATCATTTTCAAAGAATGTGAAGCCACCAACGCCAATGCCCGCGCCATTTGAGCCGATTCCAGTACTGACAGTTGCCGAGCCACTATTTGTGCCAGAACAATATGAACAGTATCTTACCAAACTCTATCCAACGCTCGACTTTTGGTTTCGCCCGTCACATCTCGTTGAGTATATCACAACCCATAATTCCATTATTGATGTTGAGCACGTGCTCGAGGGGCTCCGTCATCATCAAAAACCACCAAAGAGCCTAAAACCATTATTTAGAAGTATGTGTAAACGAAATGCAGAAGAGACATTTATGAGTCACATTCAACAATACTGCCATACGATTGCACGTCACGATTTTCCACCGAATACGCTTTCAAACACACTGTGGCGCTATATCATTCATATACACTTCGGACATCAAATTGATTCATCTCTGCTTTCAATGTTTCCAAGACGAAGATATTTTGAACAATGGCTCCTTCAGCAAGAACTTCACACGCGTCACCCTATTTTTGATGACCCGCGCACCATTTCCCAAGAAACACTTTATGATGTACTGGTTCGTGTCGCATATCACGTTTCGACGCATCCAATGTGATCACTTATTGACCTGAGATTGAATACGTCAACATTCAAAATGCCCTTGTC
This sequence comes from Myxococcota bacterium, assembly GCA_020627505.1. Taxonomy (GTDB): domain Bacteria; phylum Myxococcota; class UBA727; order UBA727; family JAHDBA01; genus JAHDGS01. The sequence goes on along the minus strand of JAHDGS010000041.1, from coordinate 17,424 downwards.
ATTCTTAATTGAATTTCCTACGTCATAGATATGAACCAACCGCAGCATCAAATTAACGGGCTCGCACACGTTGCCATCGTCGTCGCCGATCTTGAACGTGCGATTGAATTCTATCAAAATACCTTAGGGCTTCACGTCTCACATCGGGAACAACAACACGCACGCGGACTAGATATTGCCTTCATTCCTATTGGAGAAACTTACATTGAACTCATTGCACCGATGCACGATCAAAGTGAAGTCAGTCGATTTCTCGATAAGCGTGGCGGTGGTCTTCACCATCTTGCGTTCGAGGTTCAGGATGCAACAATGTCGTATCAATATCTTCATGAGAAGGGTGTGCAAATGGCGTCGAAAGGTGTTGAGCCAGGAGCACACGGATGTGCAGTTGCTTTTGTTCATCCGAAATCAACAGGCGGAACACTGATTGAGATTTCACAACCACCTCAGGCACGGTGAAAATGGTTAATCAGCCTAAGATATCCGTTGCGTCAGGCCATCAAGCGACGACAGAAGCAGCACTCTGGGCAATGCGTGAAGGCGGTAACGCGTATGATGCTTTTATTGCCGCGACGCTGATTCAAAATATCTCTGAGCCCGGCCTCACGAGCTTAGCAGGTGGTGCCATGATTCAGCATTGCTCAGCTTCTGGCGAACTCGAAATTTGGGATGCATTTGTCGACACACCGATGGCTTCCGGTCAAGATGAGCATGAGCGACTTCCATATCAACAAGTCACATTGGAATTCTCTGGTTCCTCGCAATCCTTCTTTGTGGGTCCACGAACAGTGGCTGTTCCTGGCGTTTTGAAAGCACTACAAGAAATGCATCAACAATATGCTCGGCTGCCCTGGGACACCTTAATACAACCCGCACTCGCCGTTGCTACAAATGGACTATCCATTACCAAGGAACAAGCCTATAGTTTTAAATTACTATATCCTATCATTTCGCAGACTGAATATGGGCGGGCTTTTTATTGTGGTGATGGCGTCCCAAAAAAAGAGGGCGAGCTTTTCAAAAATCCGCATTACGCTGATTGGCTGCCACACAGTGAACAGTTCATACAACAATTATATCAAACGGGACGTCGTATTACGATTGATGTTGATCATCATTCTTCTGCCGATACACCGCTTCAGCTTTTTCGACATGATGAATTGGCGCGTTATCGTGTGATTAAGCAAAAACCGCTTCATTTGAAATTTGGAGAACATGATATCTACACATCGGCCACACCTTCTTTTGGTGGGCGACTTTTAGCAGATATGCTCTTTCGTTTTGAACAGCAAGCAACCCATAAAACGCGTGACGAACAATTTTTATTTGAAGAGATGTTTATAAGTGCGATGGAACAAGCTCTACAATCAATTACCTTATATAAATCTCTACCACCGCAGCATAGTCGTGGCACAACACACATCACAATATCAGATGCAGAGGGTAATATTGTTGCAGGGACATCAACTTCAGGAGAAGGCTCCGGATTCTTTTTAGAAGATACTGGTATCATGATGAATAATATGCTCGGCGAAGACGACTTGTTTGTTTTCTTTGAAGACAATGGCTTTCCGATCTTTGAAAATGGTATTCGTCTTGGTACAGGGATGTCACCGACACTTGTGTTCGACGCGGCGAAGACATGTCAGCTCGCGATGGGCAGCGGCGGCTCAAAACGCATTACAACAGCCGTCGCTCAGGTACTCATCCATCATCTTTTTGCAAAGCTTGATTTAAAGTCAGCCATTCATCACCCGAGAATACATCTACAAGATGGCATCATTCACCTTGAGCCGCGCTCGAAAGATAATTCGATTGACCTGGTTATTCCAGAACTTAAATCACAGGGTTATGAGATGAACTTCTGGGATCAACAGGATCTTTATTTTGGTGGTGTCCATTCAATTATCCCTGGTCGTGCAGCTTGTGGCGATGCACGGCGTGGTGGTCATGCATTCTGCGGAACAACAGCTGACATTCAGCTTGACGTTTTAGACCGACTTAAATAACCTTTGACCGTTTCCTGCTCGATTAAATCTCCTCGCTCTGTGTTACGTCCTCACAGAATATCAAGATATTCTGCTGCGGGGCGCCTTGAGCGAATAGATTTCTTCTTCGCAAAAATTCGATCAACCATTACTTAAGTCGGTCTAACGATCTGAGTCGCCAACGCGAGCATTGACTGTCCACGTTTTAACGAATGTTCACCATGACCAGAAAACCGAGACGCATCCCAAGAAAAGTAGTCCTCACATAAGGCGTCACGTAGAAATCGACTTGCTAATTCTAGTGTGATGAGCCGCGTCCCCATATGTAGCTGATGCCACGGCCACGGGTTATCTGGCCAAGCGTTTTGATAACCGGCCATCGCCGCAGTGAAAATCGACTGTGAAAATTGCGGCATATCGTCTTCATGGGCGACGTTACACCACGATCGCATTGCATCACCCATCTCGTAAAGCCAAGGCATGACTGCAAGCGTATCCCAATCGATCAATGTCAATGCGCGATCGTGTTTATCAAAAAGAATATTGGAGATTTTCAAATCACCATGTGCCACGATTTCTTGCAACTCTCCTTCAATATCAATAGACGCGAGTTGTGCAAACACCGATTCCCCAGCTGTCCGAACGTCATCAATCAGTCGATGTTCTTTATGGGAAATGAGCGCACTTCTGAGTGCTTCAACATGACGCGAAGGGACATGAGTTGGTTCACGCAATACCTTAAGCTTCCCTTTAAATGACAACATATGTTGATGAAAACGCGCAACGAGCTGTGCGCCGTTGTAGGCAACCTGCTCGTTCGGAACTTTATCGTAGCACACACTTTCATAGTAGGGCCATAATCGAAAGCACTCACGATCTTCAATAACATGCGAATTACCTGTGCGTGTTTGAATCAACGGTGCCACTTCAAAGTCATGCCGCAAGAGATGACGATGAACGGCCATAATATTCTCATGTATCGCCGGAGGAAAAATTGGATTTAGACGCTGTAAAACATAGACACCTTCTGCGGCATCGATCCGCCACGTCGAGTTGATAAGACCTTGTTCAATTGGCTGTATAACACTTTCCGTGAGCCCCCAATGGGATAAGACATGCGCAATCTTCATATCACTTGTTCAATAGGTGTATATGGTAGGTCGAGGGCTTCAGCCACCGCCTGATAAGTCAGTGAACCGCCATAAATATTCACACCTTTAAGTAAACCTTCGTCACGTGTACATGCTTCTTTCAATCCAAGATTTGCTAACTTCAAAAGATACGGCAACGTCGCATGATTCAGTGCATAAGTCGATGTTCGCGCAACCGCTCCTGGCATATTGGCAACGCCATAATGAACCACGTCATCAACTAAGAATGTCGGTGCATCGTGTGTTGTCACACGGCTTGTTTCAACGCAGCCACCTTGGTCGACAGAAACATCAACAATAACCGAACCCGCTTGCATTTCTTTGACATGATCGGCGGTGACAAGCATTGGCGCACGCGCACCAGCAACTAAAACTGCACCTATCACCAGATCGGCCATACGCACATAATCTGTCACGTGACTTGGGGTCGAATAAAGTGTTCGCACAGTGTTGCCAAAAATGTCGTCCAAATAGGCTAATCGATCAACGTTTCGATCTAAGATCGTCACTTCTGCACCCATTCCGACCGCAATTTTAGCTGCATTCAGTCCAACAACGCCACCACCGATAATCACGACATGGCCACGTGGCACCCCTGGAATTCCGCCAAGCAAAACACCTTTGCCGCCTTGATGCTTGTCCAAACACATGGCGCCAACTTGTGTTGCCATCTTACCAGCAACCTCACTCATTGGCTTCAAAAGAGGTAAATAACCACGACGTTCGATCGTTTCATAAGCGATGCCATGGACTTCTTTTTCAAGCATGACTTCTGTCAGTTCTTTTGCTGCAGCCAAATGAAGGTATGTGTACAAAACTTGCCCTTTACGCATGCGCGCGTATTCCGGCTCAAGTGGTTCTTTGACTTTAACGATCAGTTCAGATTCACCCCATAGTGCATCGACATCATCGATCATTTCTGCACCATGACGCACATACGCGTCATCAGAAATACCTGCACCAAGCCCAGCACCAGACTCGATCAGTACACGATGTCCTGAGCGTGATAACTCCATCACCGCAGCGGGTATCAGTCCAACACGATGTTCTTTCGTCTTAATTTCTTTTGGGCAACCAATTATCATGCGTCCTCCAACTGCTCATATGATATGACAAATAGGAGATGATTTCGAGTATGCGACACAGGTTTTTGATCTATTCAAGCTATTTACTCTTGTGCGGGCTTGATTGTGCGCATCAGCCGTCTGTTCATCGACCACACGCTTCTGTCGAACCACCCCAAATTGTAGATATCGAAGCTCCACATACAGAACATAATTGGGCAGCTAAGTTGTGCAAACTCAAAGCAGCTTCTACCGGTAGAACATCGACCGACTTTTTGCGTTTATTGCGTCAACAATATGCTTTCTTTGCCGGACAAGCTTTAATATATCTGAGTGACGAACCACCATCTGCTCAGACAATCAACCGGTTAAAACACTCACTCTTAAACCCACATATCCAATCATGGGAACAACCAGGATGTCATGCATCAATTTTTTGGGAATCGCCTTCATTATCACAATATCCTGCGGCGCAGGCAGGACATTATCGGTTTATTTGGACAAAAGTAACCGGGCAAGCACCAACTCGAAAAACAATTGTGATTCGATATCAAGATGGGCATATTGATGTTCGCCGAAATATTATGACAACCTATGACTTCGCACGAACAGGCGATGCACCACGCGATTTTGAAGTCATTGAAGAACGCGATGGATACCCTGTTGTCACAGCACATGGCTATTTTTCTCCGACACCATCAGATGCACCAGTTGTTGCGTGTCGACGCGATATTTTAAACTTCATTCGTCGTGGCGGCGCATCTGCAGAAATGGCCAGCTTGGCAACACAAAGGCTGTCAGAAATCGCATCTGCCTATATGCCTTCACATGCTTCTCGCCTCAGACAAGAAATATATACGGAGTTGATTGGCTTTGGCGCCTCACAGGCCTTAGCAGAAAAGGCGCTATGCGAAAGCGCATATCATCATTATTATTTGAAGAAAATTGAACCAAAGCTTGCGCATGTTGTTATTAAACACCAGGCCGATTCAGTCTATGGTCAGCGCGTCGTACTTTATATCATCGGGGATTTTGACAAATCAGATTGTGACATTGAGACAATCAAAAGGCGACTGAATCAACAGCGACAAAAAGAACATCAAGATAAAATGATCGAACGCCGGCTATCGAAGTGGCTGGCGGACAACCGAGTCAAATTATCGAGACAATATTTATCTAAACAACCGCTCTCTATACCCTTACCATCAGAACTCGAGCAATTATTGACGATTGCGGTGCCCACATGCGATGCCATTCCATATGACACATTGGCACACCAGCTCCGTCTGCCATATGCTGTTATTTTAGATCGAATCTCGGGGAACCATATCTTGCTTCACTTCGCAACAAGCGCGCCAGCAGAATAACCAGTTGAAATTTAGGATATCATTTTCTAAAGTAGAATCTGGTGGCTGTGATGGATCGTATTGAACAACTCAAAAATGCCCTTGCCGATCGCGGTAAGCGTTGGAGTGAATCACGTGAAACCATTGCACGAATTTTTTTTCAGCTCGAAGGTCATCACTCTGCCGATGACATTATTCGCCATGTTCAAGAAACACACCCGCAACTTGGGCAAGCGACCATATACCGAACGCTTAATTTATTGGTTGAAACTGGTTTTGCTGATAGCCATCATTTTGGCAATCAAGCGGCCTTGTTCGAGGTGGCAGACGATGATCATCACGATCATATCATCTGTCTTGCTTCTGGACAGATCATCGAATTTCATGACGAACAAATTGAATATCTACAAGATGAAATTGCCCGCAAACATGGATATAAAATTACCTCCCACTGTATGGAACTATATGGTTTAACGAAGCCCTATCATGACCACCCAAAGTATCAGCAGATGCTCGGAAGTGGACAAGACAAACGAGATCCACTCGAGCGATTTGAGCTTTACTTAACGGCACATCACCACAAGTCATCATTACAGAGAACACGTGTGGCTGAAATCTTTTTGAAATCACAACAGCATTGGACGATTCCTGAACTTCTTCAGGCAGCACAGGCTGAGGGTGCCCGTGTAGGACAAGCAACCTTATATCGGACACTTGCACTATTGGTTGAAGCAGGACTGGCCATACCACACCGATTCCAAGATAAGCCCGTGTCATACGAGCCAACAGGGAGACATGACGCACATCATGATCATTTGATATGTGAAGATACAGGTCGTGTTATCGAGTTTTATGATGCGTCACTCGAAGCGCATCAAGAGCGTATCGCAAAGACACATGATGTTATTCTTATCGATCATCGCATGGAAATCTACGGGCGTCCGTTATAAGCATGCACCGCATCTATGAAAACATCGTATATTTTCTGACCATCAGGATCGTCCAGTGACTCAGGATGCCATTGAACACCAATTGCGAAACCGCCATCTTTCAACTCAAGTCCTTCAACCAAGCCGTCTGGAGATATGGCGTTTATTCGACATGTCTCTGCGACATCTTTAATCGCCTGATGATGCGTCGAATTGACTGCAAGGACATCGACATCTAATAGATGAGACAAATCACTATCTTTAACTAATTGAACCTCATGTGCCGCTTGGCTTTTATGTTGGATTTGTTCATGGTCGACCTCTGTGTCAAACTGACTGCGAATATCTTGAAATAATGTTCCGCCTTCGACAACATTCATCAGCTGCATACCAGCACAAATTCCGAGTATCGGCATATGCCGACGCCGTGCTTCCAGGTAAAGCGCTTTCTCAAAAGTAAACCGCTCAGGCTTAAGTGCACCAAGTTTCGGATGTGGCGCTTCATCAAAATGTATTGGATCGATATCGAAATCACCACCGGTCAATACAATTCCTGAAACGCAATCAAGTAGTGAAGAGATATCTTCAGTCGCACAGTGTTCAATACAGATCGGTATCGCACCAGCTTGACGAATAGCATTAACATAGGCTGTTTCCAAAATGATATGTGGTACTGGCCCCCGTCTTGTTTTTTGTTGAGTCGTATCGAGGGTGACGAGAATCATCGGCTTATTCATGAACAAACTTTATCTCAATCAATTGAGCAATCCAAATTTCACATTGTCGAGATGAACAATCTCAACTATCATTTAGGCATGACAAGCCAACAGAAGCCAAGCTTCTTTTCCGGATTCTATCGACTATCTCCTGAAGAACGGCGTAAACACTTAACGGAATGGATGTCACATTCTCAGTTTGATATGGATGCACACCTCTCGTTAGAACAAGCTGACCGAATGGTTGAAAATGCAATTAGTGTTTTCGGGCTTCCGCTCGGGGTTGCACCTCATTTTGTGATCAATAAGACACCTGTCTTGATCCCAATGGTCACGGAAGAGCCCAGTATTATTGCCGCCGCGAGTCATATGGCCAAACGCGTGCGTCAATCAGGTGGCCTTCAAACTGAAACGACGCCTTCATTCATGCACGGCCAGATTCACTTCACCAATATTCAGTCACAGCGTATTGAAGAATACGTTCAGGCAAATCGAGATGTTTTGATTGAAATTGCGAATGGTTTTTGCCGTTCACTGGTCAATAGAGGTGGTGGTGTCATCGACATCGACTGCTATCAACCAACATCTGCACGAACAAGTTACCACCAAGGATGGGGGGCACCAACACTCAACAGTATGATTGTTCGGATTGAGATTAATTGTCTTGATGCCATGGGGGCTAATATTGTGAATACCGTGAGCGAAGGTCTTGCTAAGTATCTCTCACATGTTTTCGAGCACCGCGCACATATGTCAATTTTATCAAATCTATCAGATCGACGACTTGCACGCGCACATTTTCGATGTCATTTTGATGCCTTAAATGTTGGAACAGAATATACCGGCGCGACTGTCGCTCATGAAATTGTCCATGCGTACGAACTAGCGGTTCGCGATCCTTATAGAGCTTGTACCCACAATAAGGGCATCCTTAATGGTATCGATGCTGTCGCGATCGCCACAGGTAATGATTGGCGCGCGCTCGAAGCTGGCGCACATGCCTATGCTTGTCGTGACGGTACATATAATAGCTTGACCAGATACCGCGTGCTCGAAGATGCTCAAGTTCTCGAAGCTGAAATCGAGCTTCCACTTGCTGTCGGTACAGTGGGAGGAAGCACGAAAACACATCCTCAGGTTCAACTATGTCATCAACTTCTCGGACCATTCGCAGCCTCAAGCAGCATGCTTGCTCAAGTCATGGCTGCGGTCGGACTCATTCAAAACTGTGCAGCACTTAGAGCCCTTGTGACCACAGGCATTCAGGCCGGGCACATGCGTCTACATCATCGAAAAGCTGAGCAGGGATTACAGTAGTGTCGATGACCATCGCACAAGCACCAGGGAAATTTATTGTGTGTGGAGAGCATGCCGTTATTTGGGGAGGCCGCGTTCTCTCCATTCCAACAACACGGGGAATTGAAGTACATCTTCATCAACGCCCCTCAAAAGATGCGCATATCGAATTTGCGGACGATGTAATGCTCTATATCGATCGGACGCGCATCGATGCAGGCATTCGACATTTTTTTGCTCGGCTTTGTCAAAAGATTGGTGTCGATCCTGAACGATTTCGATATCATGTGCGTTGTGATATTCCAATTGGCGCTGGGCTAGGTACGAGTGCTGCACTATCCGTTGCGATGATCAATGCGTTACGACAAGAAACCGGGATGGCGCTGACAGATGATGCCGCCTGTCAAATTGCATTTGAGATGGAATCTGAAGCACACGGTGTTGCGTCGGGGATTGATGTCTACACTTCTTTTTATCGGCGTCCAATTTATTGGCATGACTCGCCCATCGATTCTTTAACACATTTGCATCCACATGTGCCAACCCAACGTTTAAGTCGAACGCCGATGATGAGTGAAAAAGCTTGTTGGTTAATACTGCATAGTGGAACAACAATATCAACTTCGGATATGGTTCAAGCACAAACACAATCAAAGAAGAAAGACGCGCGACTCATTTCGGCCTATCAACAATTGAGTCTATACACTGGAGAAATCGTCGACGCGCTTGAAAGCGATCAATTCCACGATGCTGGTCGATGCATGAATCGGGCACATCAATGTTTGGCCGAACTTGGTTTATCGACGCCACAGTTGGATGAACTGCATACGCAGGTCTCTGCCTATGGCGCCTGGGGAGCCAAATTAAGTGGTGGCGGCGGTGGGGGTATCCTTGTGGCATTATTTGAAGACAATAGCGCCGCAAAAAACGCACTGCAGTCCTTTACTCAACACGGCATTTGGGGATTTCTACAACAAGGCTATCGCATATGAATACGGCATTTCACACCACAGTTTCATCACCCAACGAGGAATTAATCTGCGTTGACGATAATGGTCAATTGATCGGATTTAAAGACAAAGCGCGCTGTCATGAAGGAACAGGCATTCGTCATCTTGCATTCTCAATATTTCTATTCAATCCCGATGGTGATCTCTTACTTCAAAAACGTCATTCGTCGAAATTGCTGTGGGGTGGTTTTTGGTCAAACACCGTTTGTTCACACCCGCGACGTGGTGAGACGATGGCCATTGCAACACAAAGACGGCTGAAAGATGAACTGAATATTGAATCCTCTGTTTCCTTGAAACACCTTTATACTTTTAATTACGAAGCAGCTTTTAAAGATATCGGCTCTGAAAATGAGCACTGTTTCGTTTTTGTCGGCCATGTCGAACACGATTTGCATATCAGACCAAATGACACTGAAATTTCAGATATAAAATGGATTTCGAAACAACAACTAACCGAAGATATCGAGGCATATCCAGAAACCTATACACCATGGTTTAAAATGGAATGGCATAAATTGTGTCAAGAATTTAAGGATGACTTATAAATGAGCCGACATCAGAATATTGGAACAGGCCGAGCTGCCGCCAATATGGCGCTCATTAAGTACTGGGGTAAAAGAGATACCCAACTCTATTTACCTACGACAGGCAGTCTTTCTCTACCCCTGACACAATTTGTCTCAACAACCACATGTGAAGCCAGTGACGATGGAGACGTGCTCTACTTAAATGGTGTCAAGGCGACAACAGGTCAACACCAAAAAGCATGGCGTGTTATTCAACAATTTCGAGCACTCACCGGTCAACAAAATTCAATTTGTGTTCGTTCTCATAATAACTTTCCAACAGCACAGGGGCTTGCCAGTTCAGCGTCTGGTCTTGCCGCGCTCACAAAAGCCGCCAATCAATACTATGGGACCAAGCTAGCACCACACCTACTGTCTATGATAGCCCGCCAAGGGAGTGGTTCCGCCGCACGATCGATAGAACGCGGTATTATGCTCTGGCACAAAGGACGCCATCGAGACGGAATCGATTCGTATGCAGAACCAATTCAAAACAGCCACGCCATACTGCAAAAACTTCAGTTGGCCTTTGTCACAATTTTAACGCCTGCAACAGAAAAGGATGTTTCGTCAACAGTCGGCATGCGACTCGAAAACTATCCACGCTCCATTTACAACAAATGGGTTCGTCAAAACACAAAAGATCTCAAAGAAATTCTTGAAGCTTTTCATCAGCTCGATTTACCTCGAATCGGTGATATCACCGAACGGAACTTCATGCGGCTTCATCTTTTGATTGAATCAGCGCACAAACCCATTCGTTATTGGAAAGAAGATGCACCACATATTCTAGGTCGCATTCGTGCTATGCGGCAAAGTGGGCTACCTGCATGGGCAACAATGGATGCGGGCCATATTGTAACAATCTTGACAACACGCACTGCCAGTATCACCGTCGCATCAATGTGTGAAGATTTTGGCACAACGATCATTCACGACTTAACTCAGAAATGATTTCATCTATTTATTCAGTATTCCGACTTCCTGGTTTGCTTCAGCGTAGTCAATAAAGTCCAATCCGTTGAGTACTTTGATGAGCTCTGACATCGATTTGTCAGACTGAATCGTGGTGGTATACGTCTGATCATAAAGCGGCTCCAACTTGAGCTCAGATAACTTGAGTTCACGTTTGAGTCGCTCTGTCAAAATAGATTGTGCATCTTTTGAAGGTTTGAATGCAATTATCAGGGCATGCATATGTGCTTCTCCTTTGATGGTTTGAGCAGGCTCAACATGTTTTTTCGGCTCGACGTTCTCAGCGGCTTGTTTCGAAGTCGATTGCGTCTCAGTCACTTTTGAGGTGCATCCGATTGATAAACATAACATCACAACAATATTCAAACGTCGTCTACATTTCTGCATTCTATAATTATAAGGTTGTTCTCGTCCGAAATGCCACAATTATCCTGAAAAACACGTCCGAAAGCACCTAAGGTATGAGACTGAGGCACTTTGTCGGATAACGTGCATTCTCCATAAGCCTTCGATAATATTGATTAAGGAGCCAAACGTATGAGTCGGAATGCAACAGTTTTAATTCAGAGTGGTGCACAACAATTCCTTGAGCAGCCAACCATTATTTTAACCGATGATTCAGGTGCACAGCACCATTTCGAGCATAAAACAGTCCGGGTCGGTGCAGGTCCAGGAAATGACTTCAGGCTAGCACATGAGACGATCTCATCGGTTCATCTTGAAATCGAAGTGCGCTTGAATGGATTTCGAATCCGCGATCTCGGCAGTACCAATGGAACCTATGTCAACGGTGTTCGAATCGAATCGGCCTGGCTTGAACCGGGTTCAAAAATAATGGCCGGCCAGATCCCCATGACATTTAGTGTGAGTAGCGAAAAAGTTAAAAGCGAACTCACACAAGAAACCAATCTCGGCCAGGCTGTCGGACAAAGTGCCTCAATGCGCGTGGTCTTCTCGCGTGTTCAACGCGCCGCAAAAACAAATGCAACCATTTTACTACGTGGAGAAACAGGCACCGGTAAAGAAGTGATTGCCGGTACAATTTGGGAACGAAGTAGTCGTGCAGAAAAACCTTTTGTCGTGATCGATTGTGGGGCTATCAGCAGAAGCCTCATTGAATCTGAGCTCTTTGGCCATGAAAAAGGGGCATTCACAGGCGCGGAAAAGAAAAGAAGAGGTGCCTTCGAGCGCGCACATGGTGGAACCGTCTTTTTGGATGAACTCGGCGAACTGCCCTTAGAGCTACAGCCCAAACTGCTGCGTGTCCTTGAAAGTAAAACAATTCAACGCCTTGGTAGCGAAGAACGTATCCCAGTTGATGTCCGTGTGATCGCTGCAACCCATCGTGATCTGAGAACAATGGTCGCCAAAGGCGATTTTCGTGAAGATCTCTACTACCGGCTTGCAGTTGTCGAACTCGAACTTCCGGCACTCAGAGAACGCAAAGAGGACATTCCCCTTTTGGTTGAATCTTTTGTGCAAGATATGGGCGCGCAAATGTCAGATTTACCAGAAACTACGCTTCAGCAGTTCGCCAAATATGATTGGCCCGGTAACTGTCGCGAGCTTCGTAATGCGGTCGAGCGTATGATGATTTTGGGACAAGTCGATCTGAACCGTGACACGCCTGCGGCAGGGTCACCAGGCGATACGTCGAGACTTGAGATCGATCTTGAGCGACCATATAAATCTCAAAAACAACAACATATTGCTCAATTTGAACGGGCATATGTCATTCAGCTGATTCAATATACAAGTGGCAATGTCTCGAAAGCAGGCCGCATTGCCGGTATCGATCGAATGAGCCTACATAAAATCATGTCTCGATATGAACTCGATGTGCCAACCATTTTGGCCATGCGAACATAAAAAACGCCTGGTTATCCAGACGTTTTAGAAGAACACACATATAGGAGGCACAATTTCCATTCGGACGCTCTGCCTACACCTAAGAAGACGGTCAATAAGTCATTTTTCACTGCGAGATACCAAGTTTTTTTATCGGTCATTTGACCGATAAAAACAAAATATATTTTTCACACAACTTTTGAGCCAAGAAGCCGATAGTTGCCAGTGTGCATATACAAATGCATATATGGAGGGAGTTATGTCAGTTTTATTCAAAGTAAACCAAGTAAAGAAACAATCAGCAGCCGAGCAGTTATGTTCTACCGGCCAGGCAGTCTTTGGCTATTTAGGGGACGAAAAACAACGAAACGAAATCTTGGATTCTTTTTCGCAAAGTTTTAGTAAGGGTCAGTCAAAAGGAACAGCTTACCTAGCTACAGAACCCAACGGTACTCAAGCATGGGAAAATTTCTTTAGCATGAATTACGAGAGTTTTTGGCGTAGCCCAACTGAGAGCTCAAGAGAAATCAGCCAAGAAGTTGCGGCGGCACTAGAAGAGGTCGAAGATTTAAAAGGACTCATCTTTAACATAAAAGCTGCCAGTCAAAAGGAAGGCTGGGGAATATTATCTCCAGTTCAAAAGAGAGTATGTTTTGAAGTATCATACGAATATAGGCCAGAGTTGTTAGTTGACACGCTTGATGATTCGAAACCCAAAGAATTCTTAAACCAACTTGGAGTATTAAAAGGCCTTGTAGAAGAGAATCTACATGATTATCAAAACCTTGAAAAGGCTACTAATAAGACCCGCGGCAATATCCACGACTGGGAGTGGGAAAAGAGTGAAGGTCTGCGACGTCGATCACAAAATTATATCTATGCTGTAGAAGGGTCGTCTTATAAGTATGCTTCAGATGCAATTGCAAATGCGGATGAGGCTCTACCTGTGCTAAAAGAACAGCTGAAGAAAAATGAAACAGCACAAGCAGCGGCATATCAAGACATTAAATCATCGTTCTCGACAGCCTTTAAGGCACTTATCGAAGATGCCAGCAAAAGTGGTGTTAAGATATCTGAGAACCTACAAAAGAGTGCAGCGCAAGTGGAACAATATAATTCAGCAACCATGGATCAGTCTTTTGGTGAGGTTTTAGAGAATCTATCTCATCGTCTCTTTCAAGAGCTTGCAGCTTTGGTATAATCTGTTTGTGTTAGTGAAAAGCATTTTCAATCGAACGCTGCTCATATAAAGAGCAGCGTTTTCTATTAGGTCTTTCAATAGACGTTTGTGCTCAGAGAGAGGGTCGTTTCATCTAAGATACTTGCGATGTCTTGAGCACGCACCACCGGTGTTTCCTCATATTTGTGCAGATATAACCGAACACCTGATTCGGGCTGACATTCAAGGGTTGGCGCACACGATTTCTCGGTCACACTCAACACGACACGGCCCCAAGATGCAAAGTCGAGCTTATCTTGACCGGAAAATGACCGTGTACATTCTACAGAAGGAAATGCGGATTGAAGTGCTTGTGGTTTAAATAGTTGGACCCGACTTTGAAATTCGACATGCTCAACATGATGCATATGTGTGGCCATTGTTTGAACGATATCGAGCAATGCTTCAGCGGCATCTTCAAGAAATTTGAATGCACCATGTCGTAGTGCATATAGGGCTGCATACTCAAGCGTTGCATAATCAAAAATACCGTGCTCGGTCTTGAAGTCACCTGCTAACTCGACAAAGCCTCTTAGGGGTTGCGTTTCATGTCGTTCATCATGATAAGCACCGATGATCGTATCAACCCGTAAATCGTGCAACGATATTTTCCTCATTTCACGAGACTGTCAGCCTGTTCCAAACTGTCAATGGAGCGATGTGGCTATCGCTTGACGACGTCGCACACAAATACAAATAAGTATGGAAGCCAGTAACCCAAACTCTGATTTCAATTCCTGACAACCAGAACTTTCTGTGACGCGGATGATATCTTCATAGTCGACTTCGTCTTCTGATGGATCGATCAATGAGCCGTAGTCGTTCCCCTCATCACCCCTCTCTTCGACAAGGCCAACCTCAACATTATATTCTCGCCCTTCAAAAAAGAAGGTTTGAGAAGTCTCCGAGTACCCGCCAGCATTAACAGTGATAATCCAGTCTCCGGTTTGAATATCGACTTCCTTTCGACCATTTACATCAGTGAACAACACCTGCTCTAGGTCGCTTTGTCCGATCGGCATCAATGAAATCTGTGCGCCATTAATTTTAAGGCTTTGGTCCGAGCTTGCAAAGATATCGAATATCAAATGTGCGAATTGCTCACCAGGCGGCAGCGGTGTCAAACCGGTATTGGCCCACACCGTCTCCCCACCACCGACTTGAACCTGAACAGTTTCAGTTCGAAACCCTGGGTGAGAAATTGTTAAATAATAAACACCTGGGAATACTTCAATCTCAAATACACCTGAAAAAGGATCTGTATGTAAAATCGCTCCATTGCCAAGTAGGACACGGGCGTCTCCAAGCAAGGCACCTGACTCTTGTGTCGCATCACTCGAACGTTCTGCGATCGAATTATCATATACAAAACCTTTAATAATTCCGTTCTCCCCCGTTGCGCCTTGGGTCGCTTTTGTGATCGCTGTCGACCGAATACTATCTAAGAGTGGCACGGCTTGATTCCCTGGACATGATGTATCGTGCCCATCGTGCTGTCCGTGTCCTTTCACCGTCACCGTATTCACATCAATCAAATATAGATTTGAAAAATCTGCGATCAAATCACTCACACTGTCGAGGGTACTTGTCGTCGGCTCAATTGGATCGTTATAACCAGGTGATTGGCACGAACTTTCGGTCGAGTCAAAGCAACCCAACATCGCAATCCCAATATTTCCAGCATTATGATTTCGAACATGTGCGCCACGTTGATCGAGCTCTCGTCCTTCAAAAACCTCTCCATCATCAGCGACTAAGAAGTGATAGCCAACATCACACCATTGTCGAACGTCCATATGAAAGCTTTGAATTGCGCGCACACGGGCCGCAGAATCTCCACCAGAACGCGTTGGTGTTGCAGTATGATGTATGGCGACTTTGTTTTTAACAATATCTTCAGAATCACAGCGCCGAGGCGTCGCCCCCCACTGTTCACGGGTCGTCATGCCTGTATAGCCCACTGCCTGCTGTTTCACGCCGATACCTGAAACAAGCGCCGTCTGTGACGTCGATGTGTTCTCAGACCTCAATTTAGGCACCCACAACCACTCAAACTCTATTGAGCGTGTATTTGAACGATCGAGCACGTCTTGAACAATACGCAGCTGCGTTGAATGGGTCTCTGCAAAGTCGATGACATATATTGCAAATGCATCTTGTCGATAGGTTTCCAAAACATGTGTAGGGGTTGTCGTACGACCATCAAACCAGCTTGCTTCAATTGCTGCCGCTTCAACAGATTCATGTGTGTATTCAAGCATAACCCCTAAGCGATTTGGCGTTCGACCATTTTTAGAGTCAGGACGCTGAAGTCTCATTTGGCATGTTCCGTCAACACAATCATCAATCGCTAGATCACCACGCAATGAAATAACTTCGCCCTGATCAAAATAAACCTGTGCTGATGCATACGAATCAGATGCCTCGTTAACATGATTCATATTTGACTCATGTCCTATTGATTGTTCAGGTCCGAAACATCCACTGACATAGACAAATGACGCCAATAAATAGAATATACAGTTTCGTCGGTTGATGGATATACGCATACTATAAAGTAGCCTTTGATATGTAAAAATGCCACCTTCAGTACAAAAATCCTTCGATAAAGTGCGTTTGCGAGACATTTCGTTTATAAGATTTATATATGTCTAAAAAACTCGCCTACACCCGTTCACTACTGGACGACCTCGACACCCTCGAGGCCATGATTCAAGCAGGCGCTTTTACAGATGATGCGCGTCGAATTGGAGCGGAACTTGAGTTGGCATTGACCGATATTCATGGGGGGCTTGCCACGATTGGGCCCGAACTCTTGAAGACATACTCTCATCCAAATATCACAGCAGAACTCGCACGTTTTAATCTAGAGCTCAATGCTACACCACAGCAGTATCAGGGGGATGCTTTTGAAAAAATGGCATCAGAACTTAAAGAACTCTACGAGCATATTCGTTCAGCTGCGCGTCTATACGGGGCTCGACCATGTCTCGCAGGTATTGTTCCGTCACTATCGATTGATGACTTATCCCTTGATAATATGTCTCCCTTTCCGCGGTATGCATGGTTGAATAACACGTTAAGCGCACAACGAGGACGGGCCTTTGAATTAAATATCGAAGGTGTTGACGAGCTTCAGATTGAACATGACTCTGTTATGCTTGAAAGTGTAAACACATCGTTCCAACTACACTTTCAAGTTCAACCGCATGAGTTTGCTAATCTTTATAATTGGGCCCAAACGATTACGGCCCCACTATTAGCCCTTGCCGTGAATAGCCCTTTGCTCTTTGGTAAACGACTCTGGGCAGAA
>JAHDGS010000040.1:11766-21694 GCA_020627505.1 Myxococcota bacterium | reverse complement strand
CTACGCTCATCTGCAATGGAATAAATCACGTCGCGAACGTCGTATGGCGTATTCGGATTTGCTGGTATCATTTCTGCGAGTTTCGCATCTCGTCGTGTTACCGGATCAGTCGTCGATACTCGAGGCGGCTTCTCTGCATTATTGGATGGTAAGAAAGAAAGTAAAATGCGAATCGCTTCAAGCGTCCGTGCATCGTCATCATAAACAAGATGCGCCACGCCACTTTTTCCATTGTGTGTCATCGCACCACCCAGCTCATCTTTCGTGACATCTTCGTGTGTCACTGTCTTGATGACATCAGGCCCAGTCAAGAACATGTAGCTTGTGCCCTGAGTCATGACAATGAAGTCTGTCAATGCTGGTGAGTAAACTGCGCCACCAGCACACGGCCCCATGATCGCCGAGATTTGTGGGATCACACCTGAGGCAAGCGTGTTCAGTGTGAATACATCAGTGTAGCCAGCTAATGATGCAACACCTTCTTGAATACGAGCACCACCGGAGTCATTGAGTCCAATAATAGGCGCCCCTGTTTTCATGGCTAACTTGTATACTTTACAAATCTTCTCTGCCATTGTGGCCGACAGCGCCCCACCAAAAACGGTGAAGTCTTGAGCGAACACAAAAACGGTGCGACCATCGACCTCTCCGTAACCGGCAACCAAACCATCTCCGAGCGGCTTTTGTTTGTCCATGTCGAAGTCAGTACATCGATGTGTCTTGAATGCATCAAGTTCGACGAACGTATTAGGGTCTAGAAAAAGTTCGACCCGTTCACGCGCCGTGAGCTTTCCCTTTTCATGCTGTTTTTCAATTCGGTGTTCACCACCACCGGCGTGCGATTGTGCTTTGAGTTCGTTGAGTCTTTGTCGGAGTTTTTGATGTTTAAGATCGGCTACTTGCATAGCTCTTTCTTCATCATTTTAGGGGTTTATGCAAGAGGGCTTTAAGTTGAATCTCAGCTAATTGCCTCATCGATTTTATCAAATACAGCAATGATTTTTGACCTTAAAGCATCAAATATTCCAGCATGGCCTTCTTTTTGTAGCTCCTTGCGCATTGCAATCAGCGTCAAAGCCACCAATGCACCGCCACCCAGAAAAGTCGGTAAAGTCAACATAAAATCTATCATATCTCACTATAGCTTGTTGTGCCTTTAAAGCACAAGTTCGTTGCTTATCCGTCATTTGATCGACTAATGCTGTTTTATAGACTCCCGAATTCCAACAGCCATTGCAATTTGGAATTTGAATAATCAAAAGTGATACCTTTTCAGGTGCTTCCCTTGAAAAGGAGTACATCATGAGAAGGTATCGATAGAAAGCCTAATTGAAAGTGGCGCAATACCGTACAGAAAACCAGAAGTATTTAATCTTGTTGCTCAAATGACAAAGGATGAAATCTACGCGCGGTCAAGGGACTCTTCATGATGATGCTATTTCAAGAATAACTATCTCTATCGTTACAGAGAGACATTCTTCGAACGACAGAATCCAGTTGTGGAAAACATTAACTCTACGACGACTTTGATGAGCTCTACAAGCAATGAAATAATATACGACAAGTGACCGATAGCAACCATTCCATAATATGAGAACTTGGGTACATGGGAAAAATAACACACACCTATAATCATAGACCCTTGTATAACCAAGATGATGTCGAGCCGGTATCTGTCTCTAAGCCTATCGATACGTTCGATAAAGAAGCGAGCCTGCATATACAATCGACAGTTTCGACAGAAGAGATCGAGCCACATCGCCCGGGCGTCAGACGCGCATGTGACTTATTGCTCGGCAGGCAACCTGCTTTATCTCAATCCAGTATTTCTTTTGACAAAGAGACCGAACGAAAACTCGATGAGCTGGCTAAACGATTCCCACGCATCATTGAGAAGGTCAGAACGTACAAGGAAAATAGTGCTTACACCAATTTCAAAACTGTCGCCGATGAGAAAAACGATCCTCGGTTACTTTTTGTTGAAGACTTCATCAGCTTTCTTGAAAAATATGACGCGCAAGGGGCTGTCAATTGGAACAGCCACGTTAAAATTCCGCGCTTGCAAGAACTCTTTGGAAAGTATGATTTCAATTGGCTTGAAAACAACAACTATGGCATCGCCGACAATGATATTCGGCAAATGTCACTGACACAGGGCGATGGTGCAATTGTTGACAAATTTGTAGCCAATCGAAGGACACGCCCCATCCCAATCAAAATTCGGAATTTTTACCATCAACTCAAGAAACGGATGAGTGCAACAGATGGCGCAGCAAAATCCATTGACCGCGTTATCGCGGACAATTTCGACGAAATTATGTGGTCAAGATATCTGACGCCTTTTTTATTGGCGATCGGCGATGTCGAGTCACGGCTAAGTTCACTCAAGCTTTTTTCACAACACCGGCACAGTCTCTTTAATCACATGTATCAACAACAAGTCGTTCAGGCAAAGCGTCAACTCGAAGACTTCAAGGCCAAGTTGAGAACAATCGACTTCAACAAAGAGCTCTTTTTGCCACATGAAATTAAACTCATTCGAGAAGCTATGCGCGAAAGCATCCGTATATTCGAAGATATTTTGGTGCTTTATACAAAATCTCATAATACAACTCTTGCGAATGAATTACTATATGTCGCGGAGCAAACATCTATTCCTGCCTTAAAGGAGCTTGTTATCACTGCGGCAGCTACTATCCAAAAAAACTTGGAAACATCTGACTTAAGTACGTTGCATTCAGGTGTCATTAAAAACTTAGGTGCGTTTTTGAAGCCACATAATGCTCGCGATGTCAGAAAAATACGACAGCTTCAGAGTCGCACCCGTTCAATCCCATCCAAACATCCAGTTCTTAGAATACAGCCACCAGAGGTTTGTCTACGTCCCATTAAATCTGAAATGCTTTCTCATTTTTATCAGTCGATATCTGCATCTGAAATGTGCTCACGACTATTGGGCAGAAAGCTATTTGTAAACGAATCAGAGTTTGACACTATCATTGATTCATGGTTTGACTTAGCTCCATCACTGATCGCAGACATTGAAGTTATTATCGACTTTGCCCGGACCATTGGGCAAAACCACCCGAAACTAATTAAAATCAACAATTTATTTCACGAAATGTCTTCGATGAAAGATGCGCCACCAGAAGAGAAACTTTCTGTCCATCAACGGCTTTCTAAGCTTTTCCAAGAAACGAACTTTGGTTCAGACTTCACCATTGTTGAGCCGCATATTCTACGCATATTGGAAAACCCTTATCTTAATTTTGCGAGAGGTGAAAAAGAGCTACACCCATTTTATGAAAGAACAATCAGCGATCAACGTCATCAGAATGATAAATTTGGTCACATTATTCCAGTCGGACGGGTCGACCGAAAAGAACATCATTATTGTGGTAAGGTTTTGATTATTCCGAATCCAGATACGCGTTCATGGGAGCTCGTGGCCATTTCTCAAGGCACCAAGAGTCTCTCTTTCACCCAAAATTACTTTATGACAGAGAAAGAAGCGCAGCACTCGACAAAACATGATGACAACAGCTATGGGCACGGCGTCGTGATATCAGCGACCCACCCAATCGCTCGAGTCAAGTTTGCAGAGGATGGTCGTTATAATGGGAAAAAGATAAAGGCTGGAAAATATGTGCGTCTTGGTCTTCGTGGTTTTGGTTACAAGGTTATAAAGTTGCCAGAATTGGGTGACGACATTCAAATGTTCGATTTCACGGATCTTAAATGGTATAGGAAGTCCACACAACAACCTGCCTCGTCAGATATGTCAATTGAAGATGTAAAGGGGCTACTTGATCTAGACGGGGTTGCTCCAAAGACCAAATCAAAAGGCTACTTTGAAATCAAGCGACAAAAGACTGGCTGGTCTATTTTACTCAAAAACACAGGGCCGCAAAGCTTCATTGGCACAGTTTCATTCGAAGATGCAAAAGGAAAGAACGATGGTCTTGGGCTCGAATCTATGCCAGTTGAAAATAAAGGCTCTTCTGCTCAACAAAACATTATTGAAGGTAAACACTACGGTGTCAAAGCTAAAGCTGGGCAGGTACTTCGAGTCGGCATTCGAGGGTTCGGCTCAACAAATATTCCATTACCGGAAGACGGGGTAACACGTGTATTTCTCCCACTTGAAGTTGAGCCAAACTCAACGCACGTGAACACACAATTCTATGATAGAAAGAATATCAGAGAAAAAGTCAGGGAAAAATTAAATGATGTCACGTTCTCAGACGCAGGCACAGAGCTCAATTTAGTTTTAGGCCCCGACGTGTTTCAAGGGACTAATGCCTTGGCCCGTGCGACATTTAACCCGACCTCAATACATATGTCACAGACAAATCCAGGCGAGGTCACATTCACTTTCGACCATAAACTGCCAAAGGAAGATGTATACGGTCCTTTACATCCTATAATCAAGTTCTCAGCTATCTCTGGTATGAAAAAGCAAGATGATAAAGTACTCGATCTCAACTCAGGTTCCAACACTATTTCAATTGATACGACAACACTTTCAAACGACGCGATGATCCATATCGAGCAGGTTGGCCTGGGTTGGTACCATGAATTTCCGGCATCAATTGCACATGCACTGGCAACAAAGCCCGAGATGTTGGACGAGTTCCTCTTTTTTAGAGAAGATATGCAGAAAAGAGCGCTGCTCAGTCGTTCACAATAGATTACGACATTGATTAACGCATCAAGTTTCCGTATGATGCTATATGGAAATCTTTCACGTTGAAGGTGGGTATCCCCTCTCAGGAGAAATACAAGTCGCAGGCAATAAAAATGCGGCGCTACCAGTTCTCGCAGGCACCCTACTTTCGGACCAACCATTTACACTTAAACGAATGCCAAATATCTGTGACGTTCGAGTCCTTCGTAAAATCATTCAAGAGCTTGGCAAAGAAGTCACGTTTGAAGATGGCGTGATGCATATTTCGGGTTCCTTGAATGGGGCACAACCTAATATTGAACGATGTCAGCAAATTCGAGCTAGCTTCGCTCTAGCAGGTCCGTTACTCTCACGTCTCGGCCGCGCCGTCCTACCTGCTCCTGGCGGCGATCGAATTGGTCTTCGACCACTCGATACCCATATCAAAGGCTTCGAAGCCATGGGCGTTAACGCATCGGTTGTCGATGGTAACTATGTCCTCGAAGCCCCAAATGGGCTTAAAGGCGCTGATATCTTTCTTGAGGAAATGAGCGTACTTGCTACAGAGAATCTAATTCTTGCAGCCGCAATGGCCAATGGTGAAACGATCTTGCGAAATGCGGCGTCAGAACCACATGTTCAGGATGTGTGTCACCTCGTCGTCGCCTGTGGTGCACATGTCGAAGGTATCGGGACATCTACACTACGAATCATCGGTCAACCAAACTTAAGTGGAGCGACGCTTTGTATCAGCGCCGACTACATCGAAGTTGGTTCATTTATCGCGATGGCAGGCATGATGAAATCGGAGTTGCGTATTCTCGATGCGGAGCCAGAGAACCATCGTATGACCCAGATCGCTTTTCGGAAAATGGGCCTTCATTTTCATGCCGATGGTGACGACATCATCGTCCCCGGTGATCAAGAAATGATTTGTCAGAGTGGGTTTGGCGGAAGTATTGCCCGCATCCATGATGCGCCATGGCCCGGGTTCGCGCCAGACCTAACATCGATTGCGGCGGTGCTTGCGACACAATGTCGCGGCCCTGTTCAACTCCAAGAATGGATGTATGAAAGCCGGTTTTTCTGGATCGATCGCCTCGTGGCGATGGGCGCACGCATTGTGATGTGTGATCCACATCGCATTGTGGTGCACGGGCCATCCCAGCTATACGGCAAGCGACTTGTCTCACCGGATATTCGTGCAGGTATGGCGCTCTTACTTGCGGCTATGGCAGCCAAAGGTAACAGCGAAATACAAAACGCACAACAAATTGATAGAGGCTATGAGTATATCGACCAGCGCTTAAGCCGACTCGGCGCAAAGATTACACGCGAGAGTGTATCTTAGCGTGATTCCTGTAAACATTGATTGCGATAGAAGAAGCGATCAAGAGTTGTAAAATAAGCCACTAGTAACCGTTCGTATTAATCAACAGTGTACCCATTTGAAAAGCATCCCACAAGCGGTTGCCGCCCTGTCGTTCATCTTTGACGTCTGTTTGTTGTAACGCTGAACGCACTTCATCGAGGTTGTTCTGCCAAACTTGGCTGACTTCGTCCTGCGCATAATCGAGCTGATAACGCTCGTGCTTTCGCCGAAATAGTTTTGAACCATATCTTTGGTTTGCAAGCTTGATCAAGCTTTTCAGACGACGTGCGTCTTTATAGGTTCCACCATCGTGTGCAAAGATGCTGCCGACACGACGCCCCAATAAATCACCAGCAGACCCATAGATTGTTAGGATATTCGCGACAGTGACAACAGCATCTAAGCGCCTGTCGAGTTTTTTATTCACATCATTAATATAGTCGTCTGTCGCGATTCGCAGTGCCTCCAGTAAAACACCCACTTTCTTGGCGGCATCATAGGCAACGTTTCCTTGACCATGTACACTTTGATCTAATAGGTCTCCAACAGTGGACTGAAATGCCCGGTAAGGCCCTGATACAGGAATATCTTCAGCCGTATCAATTGTGCCATCAGTTAAGCCCTGCTCTATCGATGACCCACAAGTCAATACATAACGTGCCACGATTTTTCTAAGCTTCTTAGTTGCCTCTCCATTTTCAGCGTCATTGATCACGTCATTGGCAAGTGTATTGAAAAAGCTACCCTGCCCATCAACTGACAAGCAATCGCGAAGTTCAACATCAAATGCTTCGGCAAATGGCGCATTCACAAACGAGAAATCGACCGCTTCTCTCAGAATCTCAGGATAAGCTGCGTGAACTTCAGACGATGAAAGTATGCTCTTGAGCACATTAACAACAGCCTTTGAAGCGGCACGTTTTTGTAACTGATACTTTGCCCAGTTCGGGTCCATCGACATTTCTCGCCCATATGATACTGATTTTTCACTATGATAAGCCGTATATTGTGACAACAAATGAGTAAACCAACTAGGCTGTTGTTCAGATAACACTCGAATTTGTTCCACGAGACCATCTTCGTCAACTTTTAGCCGGGCGACGATATCTATCTTCTGAACACGGGATGTCCCACCAAGTTCGAAATCGGTTTCAGGCCCCTGAAATGTATTCTGTTTAGCAGAAGCAACGGCCGTCATAGCTGCAAGTCGATTTTGCGATGATATTTCGTTCAACATATTTATTCCTCTGCGATATAATCGTAGATATTCAATTCATTAGTGAATCTATGTTGAAGTTGATATTTTGGCGAAAGATCTAGTATTTCAACCCAAGCACCCTTTTGATGTAACTTGTATCGTATATACCAGCCTTGAAAGTCGGCTCAGAGAGGACCTGACGGTGAAAGTCAATATTCACTGCGGTGCCTGACCACCGCATCTCAGTTAATGCACTATCAAGTTGCGTGATGGCGTCATCACGTGTTTTGCCAAATGCGATCACTTTACCCACCATTGAGTCATAAAATGGGGTGACTTCATTGCCTGAGAGGACCCCTGACTCAACTCGGACAGATTTTGTTCGTTCAGGCCACTTCACTTCATTCACTACGCCCGGGCTCGGCAAAAACCGTTTATTCGCATCTTCAACGCAAATTCGTGCTTCGAGCGCTGTGCCGTTCAAAGATGCATTCATGACATCTTCAGACAGCTGTTCTCCAAGTGCAACCCTGATCTGCCACGCCACAATATCAATGCCCGTGCACATTTCGGTGACACCATGCTCGACTTGAATACGTGTGTTCATCTCAAGAAAATAGAAGCCTTGCTCGGCGTCAACCACAAACTCGACAGTACCAGCCCCTTCATATTCAACACCTTCACATAAACGAACGGCAGCGGCACACATCTTCTGACGTGTCTCTTCAGTGATAAATGGCGATGGGCATTCTTCAATCAACTTTTGATTGCGCCGCTGAACGCTGCACTCTCTCTCAAATAGATGTGTGTGGTTGCCATGCTTATCGCTCAGCACTTGAATTTCGACATGATGCGGGTTTTCAATAAATTTCTCAAGAATCACGGTGTCATCGCCAAAGAAATCTCGCCCTTTTTGACGGGCATCATCAAGAGCCCGTTCAAGGGCCTTTTCTTTTTTAACAACAGACATGCCAATCCCACCACCGCCGGCAGCGGCTTTAAGCATAATTGGGTAACCGATCAGTTCCGCCCGCACTTTCGCATCATCGAGATCGGTGACAGCCTGTGTATCACCAGGTATCACTGGGACTTCAAGTTTGCGCGCGAGCTCTTTGGCGTCTTTTTTCGAGGCCATTTTTTGCATGGCCCCGTTTGGCGGACCAATCCACACCAGGCCAGCTTCACGTACCCGGTCTGCAAACGCCGTATTTTCAGCTAAGAAGCCATAACCTGGGTGTATGGCATTCGCCCCCATATCCAGCGCAGCTTGAATAATCACATCAATATTCAAGTAGGTCTCTGCTGGTCGGCTTCCCGGTAAAACGCGATGATCGTCCAGATCAGAAATATATGGGAGGTCTTTGTCGGCCTCAGATGCAACACCGACAGCACGGTAGCCCAATGCATGAGCCGCTCGAGCGACACGAGAAACAATAACACTCCGATTTGCAATGAAAATTGTTGTCATAGAACCTCCCACGTTAAGCAAAAATGATGCCCTGGAAGTTGTCTTTCAGGACACTTTGTTGCTAGCCTACTTAGAATGAATGCGTCAACCCAAGCCGCAGAAATCGTTGTACCTGGCAGCCTCATGCTCGGTCGTTATGTGGTGCTCGATCGCATTGCAAGTGGCGGCATGGCCGAGGTCTACCTTGCACGAGAAATCACCCAGAACCAGGCTGGTGATTTGGTTGTTTTGAAACGAATCCGTCCGCACCTCGGCACAGATGAAACCTTTATCAAGATGTTTATCAATGAGGCCCGTATTGCCGCGCAAATGCAGCATCAAAATGTCGTCAATGTTTTTGATCTCGGTCAAGATCAAGGTGCCTGGGCGTTGGCGCTCGAGTACCTCGATGGTCGTGACATGCTCAACATGGGTCGCCAATGTCGTGATTTGAAGATGCCCATCCCCTTTAAAGTGACGGCGATGGTGATGTCACAAGCATGTCGCGGACTGGACTATGCGCATGGGTTGACGGATAAAAAAGGTCGTTCGCTGAACCTGGTTCATCGCGACATGTCACCTGAAAATATTATGGTGACCTTTGATGGCCGAGTGAAAGTCCTTGATTTTGGTATCGCCAAGGCACGTGATAATGCCTATCGCACACAAACCGGACAGATAAAAGGTAAACTTGGTTATGTGTCGCCAGAAGCGATCACAGGCAAAACACTTGATGGCCGGACAGATATTTTTTCGATAGGCGCCGGAATATATTTATTTATTTGTGGTCAAGCTGCCTTTCCTGGCAAGTCACCTATCGAAGTTTTCGAGAAGACGCTCAAACGACCGAAATCGCCCGGTCAAATCAACAAAGAAGCACCAAAAGAACTTGTCGATATCTGCATGACCTGTTTGGAAACCAAGCCCTCGAAACGATTCCAGACCGCGGGCGAAGTTGCGGATGCACTCGACGGCTTTCTTGAACGTCATTCGAATAATGCAGGGCCAAAAGCGTTGTCCGATTTTATGAATCGGATCTTTCCAAAAGATTCGGACCCAGGCCGACTCCGTATCAGTAGTCTGCTCAATACCGAGTCACTATTGGTCGAACCACATCTAACTGGTCTTGTGGGCAATGAAACACGTGTTGCGATGCCCTCTTTTACACCGGAGGCCGCGACACCAAATGAGTTTGACGAAGCCACAGAAATGGACGGTCTATCCAAATCGTCCGAGCCTTATAAT
>JAHDGS010000040.1:8489-11756 GCA_020627505.1 Myxococcota bacterium | reverse complement strand
ATAATGATGTTCTTGGTCAAGACGATATTGCGCAGCTCAACGCGAGAAAACGAAGCCAACAATCGGCAGGCTTTCATGAGCCGACACAGCGCGTCGATCGGGTCTCGAAACGTGCTATCGATACTATAAATATCAAAGAAACCATCAATTATAGACCGTGGTTGAAATTTGGTGTTCTCTACCTCATCGGATTTGCGTTGATGTACGGGTATTTGCTTTCGAAATAGAACATGTGACGACGACTTGTCGACAACTTAACCGTGATTATACCAATTTTATAACCAAGATGTTTGGAGGTTGATATGTCAGTACAGAATTGGACACGCGAAGCGAAAGCCCTACTGGAGTCCGCGAGAAATGATTGCCTCAACAATTCACATCAACAACTCACCGCATGGCACTTGCTGAATCAGGTCGGCAGTGAATGCCCTAAAACGGTCCAAAAGACGCTGAAGCACCTCGATATTGATGTTAGACAACTCTGTCAGGCAGCTTCAGATGCAACACGTCAACGTCCACAGATCTTAGGGGTACAGGATATTTATTTTTCTCGGAGCTGTGAACAAAGCCTCAGGCGCGCGGACACATTGAAAGACCATTTTGAAGACACCTATGTCGATATCGATGTCCTCATGCTCGCGCTGTTGGAAGATTCTGAGGTCAAAAGCCACCCTATTTTGATCAGTTATACGAGAGACAAAGGACTAGATGCCCTTAGAAAAACACGTAAAGGAAAATCAATCAAGGTTGAACACGATAGCGCGTCGGCGGAATATCTTGAAAAATATACCCTCGATCTCACAGAACGTGCCCGCAAGGGAGAGCTCGATCCTGTTATCGGTCGCGATGAAGAAATCCGAAGAGCGTTGCAAGTTTTATCGCGTCGTCGAAAAAACAACCCTGTCCTCATCGGCGAACCCGGTGTCGGTAAAACCGCAATTGCTGAAGGCATTGCTGGGCGGATTACACTTGGTGATGTTCCTGAAAGTCTTTCGGGCCATCGTGTGTTAAGCCTTGATCTTGCCGCATTGGTCGCAGGCGCAAAGTTTCGAGGAGAATTTGAAGAACGTTTAAAAGGTCTACTGAACGAACTCAATGAAACAGATGATGATGTCATTTTATTTATCGACGAGCTCCACACCATTGTTGGCGCAGGCGGTTCGGATGGCGCAATGGATGCAGGCAATATTTTAAAACCTGCACTCGCGCGTGGTGAGCTCCGATGTATCGGTGCAACAACCCTCGATGAATACCGACAACATGTCGAAAAAGACTCTGCATTGGAACGTCGCTTCCAACCTGTTTTTATTGAAGAGCCAGATCTTGATGCATCTATCGCA
The DNA here is from genome assembly GCA_020627505.1 of Myxococcota bacterium. Taxonomy (GTDB): domain Bacteria; phylum Myxococcota; class UBA727; order UBA727; family JAHDBA01; genus JAHDGS01. The sequence goes on along the minus strand of JAHDGS010000040.1, from coordinate 10,416 downwards.
ATTTTACGTGGCCTCAAAGATCGTTACGAGGTCCATCATGGTATCCGCATACAAGATGCGGCTATCGTATCAGCTTGTAAACTCGCGATAAAACATATCTCAGGTCGAAAGATGCCAGATAAAGCCATCGACCTCATCGATGAGGCGGCAGCAGCCCTTAAAATGGAGGCTGAATCTGTCCCTGCCGAAATCGATAAGATCGATCGCCAAGTGGCGCAGCTTGAGATTGCGAAAGAAGCACTGATGGCAGAGCCTGAAGCAACAGCACAAGAAGAACTTAATCGGGTCACGAGAGAACTGATCCTATTGAAGGACGATGCCGAGCAAAAACGACAAATATGGCTCAAGGAAAAAGAATCCGTCAATCAAGAAAAGCGGCTTAAGAAAGACTGTGAATCTCTTCGTCATCAGATGACAGCAGCACAACGAAATGGTGATTTCGAAGAAGCAGCTAAGATTCAATATGCGTCACTGCCTACAGCAGAGAAAGCCCTCGAAGCATTGCAACTCGCCAACGCAAAACGCGAACTTCAATATATTAATCATGAAGTCAGCCCTGAAGATATTGCCTATATCGTCTCGAAGTGGACAGGTATTCCAGCCCAACGCATGCTGGCTTCTGAAGGTGAGCGTCTACTACGAATGGAGTATGAATTATCAGAAACCGTTATCGGCCAAGAAAAGGCAATCACCGCCGTGTCTGACGCATTACGCCGTTCAAGAACAGGCCTATCAGATCCTGACAAACCGATTGGTTCTTTTCTATTTCTCGGTCCAACAGGTGTTGGTAAAACAGAGCTCGCGAAAAGTCTCGCGCGGTTCATGTTTTCAAACGAACAAGCACTCGTGCGTATCGACATGTCCGAATATATGGAGAAGCATTCTGTTGCACGGTTGATCGGTGCGCCGCCCGGTTATGTCGGCTATGAAGAAGCTGGTCAGCTCACCGAGCAGGTTCGTCGACGCCCATATTCAATATTGCTCCTCGATGAAGTTGAAAAAGCACACCCGGACGTCTTTAACCTCTTGTTACAAGTTCTTGACGATGGCCGTTTAACCGATAGCCAGGGCCGAACGGTGTCCTTTAAAAACACCATCATTATCATGACAAGTAATATTGGTAGTCAACACCTATTGGCCGGCCTCACACCCGCGACAGAACACGAAGTGATGACAGAGCTTCGGTTGCGGTTTAGACCCGAGTTCTTGAATCGACTCGACGAAACTGTCCTCTTTCATGCACTCGAGCAACATCATCTCGCCGATATTGTCCGCATACAACTTGCTGAAATCAGTGCCCGACTGCAAGATAAGAACTTGCACCTCGTCATCGATGACGCAGCGATTAACTGGCTTGCAGAAGAAGGATTTGATGCTGTCTATGGTGCTCGGCCGTTAAAGCGGTTGATTCAAAAGCGACTGATTAATGCCGTCGCGAAGAAAATGCTCGCTGGTCATTTTTCAGAAGGTGGTGTTGTTCGTGTGAGTGTCAACGACAACGATTTGGATATCATCGCGGAAGCCGACGTGAGAAGCACACAAGCTGCTGCTGAGGCATAACCCCAACAAAAAAAGAGGCCATTTGGCCTCTTTATCATGCTTCGGCAGAAACGTGATTTTTTTACTCACAACCGACAAATACAGGTTCACAGTTATACTCTGGCCCCGCACATGGTGTTTCAGCATAGATTGCTTGACAACCTTCATGCTCGACACATGCATCTTCTGTATCGAGAGCCGCACAATCATCACCTATACCATCTTCAGTTCCGCTATCATCAGCATCTTCGCTTAAGCACGCCTCATCACCTTCTGGGCAAGTATCTTCTATTTCGTCAGCTTCAGTTCCACCATTGTCAGCATCTTCGATCTCGCAGTCATCAGGTCTGCCACCTGCGCATTCAACAGGCTCCTCCTCGCCAGGCTC
>JAHDGS010000040.1:515-8389 GCA_020627505.1 Myxococcota bacterium | reverse complement strand
CGCAGTCATCAGGTCTGCCACCTGCGCATTCAACAGGCTCCTCCTCGCCAGGCTCTTCTTCGCCGGCATCATCTTCAGGGCATGCTTCATCACCTTCGGCACATGCCTCGTCAGACTCTTCCTCCTCATCAAAATCTATATCATCTGCCTCACCATTATCGCTACATGCATGGTCTGCACCAAAGCAATCTGCATCTTCATCATTTCCGACCTCGATTTCACACCCTTCATCTTGACATGCTTCTATTTCTTCCGCTTCATCATCAACAGCCCCACTCGTGTCTTTATCATCGACCAGTGATACCTGATGATTGACAGTGAACTCATCACAAGCCATCAAAGAGATAAGTGTTAGTAGTGTTACGAATAGTTGGTTTGTTTTTTTCATTTTCCCCTCCACCTAAGATGACGACCACAAAATCTGTTTTCATTTAAGTGAAAACAGTGATCAGCCACTGTACTGATGGGAGAATGTAGACAATTTTGCACATATGAACCACTTCGCCTACACCGAACCACAATGGCATCCTAGTTGAAGCGTTAATATGGGTTGCGGTAAAAGCTTAAAGAAAACATATTATTATAACAATTCCGCCGTGTAGGTGTGCTCAAAATCACCTCCACCCAACACATTCTCAGGGTACCGGAACAAAACATCATTTATTTTTTCCTCATCTCCACGATGGAACAAAACATGGGAGCGTATGCCATACTCTGTCACGCTTCCTGTGAACGTACATTCATTATCGTTCGTATCGAGTTGTTCATCAAGCGAAATTAATACAGCCTCAACTCCGCTTGAACCTGCACGTTCAGTCTCAAGAACATCCTGTCTTCTCGCATCGTCAAACAATGAGTCAGAAAAATTAATCGGTTCGCGTAGGCAATCACTATCGAGTGTATATACTTGTTCGTCTTGGGCCGAGATGAGGTCATATGACTCAAAACGCTCGTTCACAAGTTGCCTGTCATCCATCTGATGCTCAAGCAAAAGCTGTGAGCCGCCCTCGACGTCAACTCGAGACAAAAACAAACGATGATCTCGGAAGAAAGTCGTGACGAGTAGTTCCTCATCGTTGCGCTCAATCCCCACTGCAAAACCGTAAATAATCTCGTCGACACGCGCTTCAATGACCACAGAGTGTTGCATGCGTTCACTTGCTTCAGCTTGAACCCGGTGCCATTCGGCATCATCGTCGAGTACATAAAGAACGAACACGTCCTCATCCGTGCTCAAGCGTGTGCCTTCTTTCGCATGTGATTCATCGACATAGCCTTCATCGGTTTTGCCGATACCATAATAATCAAGCCGAATATCGAGGTCAGAACCGTCTTCTCCAGTCGAGAGCGTACTTGACACGTCAACGACCAATTGGCGCAGTTCATAATCCGATGTTTGCTCGCCTGGCCCAGGGCATGCCATCAAAGAGGCAACGATGCTCATCTGCAGAAACGTATTCAATATTTTATTTAGATAATTCTCGTTCAACATTCTATACCCCGCCATCTGTCATTTCTTCGTCTGCGATGTCATCATCTGTGACACCCCCATCTTCATCCCATGGATCATCAAAGCCGTCATCTTGTGACATCTCGTCCCATAAAAATGCCATCTCAAAGACGACATATGGTAAATACGTCAACCGCATTTCACCAAGAGATTGTACATCAATGATTTCAAGCGGCTCTACGGCACTCACAAGCACACGCATCATATCATCACGTTCATATGCAGCTCGCTCAGATTCGGTCCCAAATAATCGAAGCCGTTCTCTAAGGTTGATGGTCATGCTGTTGCTCCCTCGATCTGTTTCAACATTGATGTGCACGGGCCGCCCAATCTGTACTCGTCTCGGCGCTGTATCAGATGTCCAGGTCAAGATGGCTTGCTCATCAAGCCGCAATGCACGGTCCGGATAACGATTGAGCACAGGATCTAAAAAGCTGCTTTCTTCCATCATTTGCTCTTGCCAATTATTGCTTGATATAAATCGGTCTGACGACAAAATGTCTTTTTCCGCGACCTCACCATTCAGAAACAAATCGAATGCTGGGAGCTCAATTTCAAAAGCCCCCTCTCCCAATACCTCATAACGAAGCTCTATCGATGTGCCACTTGAAGAAAATGGGCACAAAAATGTTCTATCCTCCGTGAGTTCGCAACGTTGTTCTCGGTCATCGATAAAAATCGCGACATTCTCTTCGGAAACATCAAAACGAATATGGTCTGCATCGGTGAGCTTTAGGCTCAGCATATCAACCAACTGAACTTCACCGAAACCGTAATCGCCATAACAGCCAGCGTTAACAACACTGTACTGTGCTGGGTAATTGACTTCGAGTAGACTTTCTCCGACAACAAATTCGGACAAGTCTCTCATAGGGAACTCAAGGTTTGTCGGCCCGCAACATATCGCGGATAAGATGATAAACATTTTGAGAGAACGTTTAAGGGTCTTCATATCATACTCCGTTTGTGCACCGTCAGGATTGCAGGTTTCGTGCCACTAATTTCGCCGGCGTCAAATAAGCCTTAGCGCCATATCCCCAAAGGGAAAGCGACATAAATGTCATAGTCACTCTGACAATAACGCCCCCCATTCAAAGTTATGGTGCGGTGTTCTGGGCATCCATGATTTCTTTCAAAGACATCGGTTTTTTCGGCGTATCTTGAGCGTCTCCAGAACCAGCCTGTGCACCTGCCGCATTTTGCTCCATCAACTCTTTCAGCGAGAGTGGTTTTTTGGGCTTTGCATCAGCATCGGCTTGGCTGTTTTGCTGCATGAGCTCTTTTAATGAGAGTGGCTTCTTCGTCGTGCCCGCCTCTCCACCTTGATGTGCCTCCATCAGTTCTTTCAGAGACCGGGCATCCCCTTTTCGCTCAACATCGTTCGCCGTCTCTTCGTTGTTCAGTTGTGTTTCAACTACCGCCTCTGCCGGCGGGGGCTCTATACCATTAATGGCGTTCGCTGCACCCGATGAAAACATCGGGAACCATGTGACTAATATCAACCCCACCAGCATCAATGCAAGTGGTCTCAAGACAGCACGTATGACAAAGCCAAGGTCTTTCTTAAACAAAACAGAAGATACAAAAAGATTGAGGCCAATCGGTGGTGTACAATAACCTATCTCAAGGTTGACAATAAATATGATACCCATATGAAGCGGGTCTATACCAAGGACATTCGCCATGGGTGCAAGCATCGGCGCTAGAATGAGAATGGCACTCATGATATCCATGACAAAGCCAACGCCGAGCAAGAAGATATTCACCACGATCAAGAAGCCTGTTCGACCCAAGTTCATCGATTGGACCCATTCGACCATCGCATCAGGTATCTGCTCGAGCACCAGAACATGGTTCAAAGATAGTGCCAGCGCGATAATCATGAACAGCGCACCCATCATCTGCATTGACTTTGTGATAATACCTGGAAAATCAGACAACGCTAAGTCGCGATGGATAACCAGTTCAACAAAAGCTGCATAGACGACACTCACCACCGCCGCTTCTGTGGCGGTAAAGAGACCTGTATAAATACCAATCAGGATCAAAAATGGTAGACATAAGGAGAAAATACCTGCACGCATTGCTGCCATCAACGCCTTCATATCAAATGGGACACGCGGCACATTATCTCTCACACCGACAAAAATGGCGTAACAGACCAACAGTCCGCCAATAATCGCGCCAGGCAATAGGCCGGCAAGGAAGAGGTCTTTTGGGTCGATAGGCGTCGAAGCACCGACCATAATGGCATACACGATCATGGGTATCGATGGTGGTATCAGAATCCCGAGGCTACCAGATGTCGTGAGGAGGCCGACTGAAAACTCGTCTTTATAACCTGCATCACGCAATGCCGGCACCATAATCGAGCCAATCGCAATGACCGTCACCGGCGAAGAACCAGAAATCGCGGCAAAAAAGATGCAACCCATGACACCTGCAATCGCCAGGCCACCAGGTAAAAATCCAAAGGCGGCGCGTGCCACATCGATCAGTCGTTTTGCGAGCGTGCCTTGCGTCATGATCTCGCCCGCCAAGACAAAGAACGGAATCGCGAGTAAAACTTCTTTATCAGCGAGCTCCAAGCTTTTTGTCACGAGGAGCTCAAGTTCAATCATGACATCATCAACTGACGCATCACCATCGAGTCGCCCGAGTAACGCAATCGCCCCCATTGTTCCTAGGACAGCAAATAAAGGCTGCCCAAGTAGAACACAGGCAACAGGGACCAATATAAGTGTGGCAGCATATGGAGAAAGCGCCACAGCAAGAAGCAAACCAATCGCCGCAAAAACACCGGTCATCACCGGCTTATCTCGAAACGTCGCGGCAGCAAAGAGGACCAAGACAAGACCAAGCGCAATCCACCAAATCATGTGCTCCCCTCCGCTGTTTGTTCGCCCACCTCATTGAGTCCATCAAGGAGTGCATCTTCTTGATGACGATGATTCTGCCCAAGTAAACGCAGACCAATCAGTAGGAACTGCGTTGCGAACGCCATTGGTATCCACCAACTCGGAATCGGCAATGCCTCAAAGCTATGAAGCGCACCTTCACTTTCATGCCACTCGATAATTTCAGTCAAGGTGAGCTTCGCGCCTAAAAAGGCCATCAAAAAACTCAATGCAACTGGGATGAATCCGCCCACCCACATAAAACGATGCCGTGCCTCTGGTGCAAGTTTTTTAGTCACAACATCAACACGAATATGCTGTTTTTCTTTGGTTGCCAAAGATGCCCCAAGGAAGGCAACCCAGACAAGCAAGCCAAGTGCAAGCTTTTGGGCGCCAGGTACACCTGTCGGAAAAATGGTCGTTAGGAATAATCGATGCACCACCGAGGCAAAAACCACGAGAACCATGATGGTCACAAAAACCACCATCATCACTTTTTCTACACGCGCGATGGCGTCATCGATTTTTTTCAGCATTTATTTAAACTTCGCCTTTGCGGCCTTCACAAGCTTCAACATACGTGCATTGGCGGAAGAACGAGCTGCGAAGCGTTTCCAAACGCCTTGCGCCGCCTTTTTAAATGCGGCTTGCCCTTCAGCATTTGTCGGACATACTTTAATGTTCATCGCTTCAAAGTTACCTAGAATCGGCTTCGTAATCGCGCGCACGCTGTTAATCCCGCGTCGTTCAGGCGAATCATCTAAGATAATCTTCTGCAGATCTGGCGTTAGTTTATCGAACCATTTCTTAGATGCGACGATAATTCCAGGCTGATATAGATGTTTCGTATAGGTGAAGTGGTCAACAGCTGATGTCCAACTCGTGGCAAACGAGAAGATCGGTGTATTTGAGAATCCGTCGACGACACCTGTTTGCAAACCAGACATCACCTCAGCCACAGTCATACTCACAGGCGTCGAGCCAAATGATTTGAATGTGTCTAAGTGGATCTTACTTTCTTGTGAACGCATTTTCATACCAGAAAGCGCGGCTGGGCTATCGGCACATTTACCTACCGAATCCATGCCAACCATTTTCTGCCCACATGACAAATACAAGACCACGTTTCTCAAGTGTCTTCTTCACTTCACCACGCATTTCATTCAAAACGAAATCTGCTTCAGCATCACTTGAAAAAATCATGGGTAACTCAAACACCTCAAGTTCTGGCGCAATCTTTGATGCAACAGCTGAAGATGACCCGCCAAACAATTCGAGCCGTCCCTTCTGCACATCCTTAACCATGGCGTGTTCGCCACCTAGACGACCACCCAAGTAGACTTTATACTTTAGTTGCCCATTCGACTTTGTCTCAGCATTCTTTTTGACATCTTTCAGCCATGCAGACCATGGTGTATCTTCAGGTGCAACTGAGCCAATCTTCAACTCAACAGTCTCTGCATAGAGACTGGTTCCGAGTAACAAACTACAAATGACTAGAATATTCTTCATCATTGTCCTCCTTCTTAGAAACGATCGTCAACCTCTTCGAGCAATGCTTTCGCTTTTGCTTGCTCGGAGATGTTTTCAGGTGTGAGCTCGGGAACTGCAGAGGCGTCAGCCGCAATGACTTCATTTAACAAACGGACAAAGAGATCTTTGTCATTCGTTTTCGTCGCATAATAATCCGCCCACAATACTTTGGTCCCCAAATAGTTGGGCGCAATCGCCACTGATTGCTCGAAATGTTCTTTCGCTTTCTCGAGACTGCCGCCAGCAAGTCCCGCCGTTTTGGTTTCAAACGCACCCATAAATCGGTGAAAGCCACCATAAAAATATGAGGGATCGAGTTCGGAAATGCGTTCCATTGTTTTCTTCAACGTGTCTTTATATTTTAGACGTGTTGTGAATCCTTTCGTGGCAGCCCATTTACCAAGCGCACTCGACCACCAATACAATGCCGCAACACCATCTTTTTCAACAAACTTTAATGCATCTTCGTGAGAGGTTCCAGCTTTACGGGCATCTCGATAGCCTGTTGAAGCCGCAGCAAGCGCCTTTTCTGCCGCAGATAAAGCTTTTTCATAGGTCACATCTTTCAGCTCTTTCTTACTCTCAAGCGCGTAGTGTGTGTCTGCGAGGAAGTAGTAGCCTCTCGCAAGCTTTGTGAAGACTTCATGATTTGGTGATGCAGCTGCGGCAGCCTCCCATTTCGCTAAACCTTCTGTCAGCTTCATCTCATCGCCACGCTCGTTCCATAATGTATCACCTGCTGTCAGTGCAGTCGCCGCTGCTTCTGAAGTTGAAGCGCTGACGAGATCTTTCTCGTCCATATTAAATGCACCCTGCCGACTTGCACCACAGCCTGAGAAAAGTGGAATGGTGAAAATGAGGCCAAGCGAGATCAAAAGCTTGTTCTTAATTCCGATTTGCATGATTTGTCTCCTTCGATAAATCCTATAGACATTAAGAACACTTTTGGCGCTCCTAATTAAAGACGGGCTATCATGTCTGTTTATTCGATCGCAACGATCAAAAAAGTAAAGATGTGACGCAGCGCGACAATACACCGCGACGACGCAATGCGCCATTTGACGACGTCAACGCAAAGACACTACCGCTCTATTGTTGCAGATGAGGCGTAATATCCTGAGCCAAGTCGACCAAGTATATCAATCTTCTGGCAATCAACTTGCTGCTTTGCGTCATGCTTAATCGCCTCTTCAAAATGGAAGGACATTATTTGAGCAACAACAAGGTGAACGCCGAGATCTGCCCCATAACGATGTATATCGATCACCTCACAATCGAGGTGCGCACGTGCACCAGATAGCCAAAGCTTTGATTCCCCTGCTTCATCTTTGAGTGTTCTCCCAATCGCCACAACCTCTGATTCATTCGTCGCATAATCTTGTGCGGATTGATTCACGTCATCTTTATCTTTGGCTTCTGCTAAATTAATACAGAATCGTTTCTCTCGACGAAGGTTCAACAACGTGTCTTTCTCACACACGTCATCCGCACCACCTTTTTTATCAACGATGGACACCGTCACCATCGGTGGGTCAGAACATAAGCCATTAAAATAACTATAAGGTGCTAAGTTGGTCGTTCCATCAATATTGCGTGTTGTAATCCAAGCAATTGGCCTCGGTACGATCAGATTCGTCATCAACGAATACGCATCTCGAGATGAAAGACTTGTCGACTCGATTGAATGCATGTCAAGACGCCTCAAGCCAATATGCGCCTACACTTTCAAGATATCAGCTTCTTTGGCTGCAAGAAGGTCATCGATGGCTTTAATATAGCTATCCGTCTTATCTTGAATCAGTTTCAAACCTGATTTTTCTTCGTCTTCCGAAATCTCTTTATCTTTCTGCGCCTTCTTCAGCATGTCATTACCGTCACGTCGTTGGTTTCGAACGACGATTTTAGCATCTTCAGCGCGGCTCTTAGCTAGCTTC
>JAHDGS010000040.1:0-505 GCA_020627505.1 Myxococcota bacterium | reverse complement strand
ATATTCTTTTCTGCGCTCTTCAGAAGGCGGCGGAACAGGCAATCGAATTTGTTCTCCATCATTCGTCGGCGACAAACCAAGGTTTGCTTTATGAATCGCCATTTCAATCTCGCCAAGCATATTCTTTTCCCATGGCTTCACAAGTAGCATGGTCGCGTCTTGAACAGTCACCGAGGCGACCTGGCTCAATGCTGTCGCAGAACCATAGTAGTCGACTTTAACACCTTCAAGTACCCCTGGGTGCGCCCGCCCTGTTCTGATTTGCGCAAACCCTTTCTTGAGGTTATCGATTGCTTTTTGCATTCCTGCGTCAACCATTTCTACTGCATCATCGATCATAAGAGCTCCTTGAAAGAATACTAGCGACAAGCCATATTAAACTCAAGTCACTTGTATGCTACCATTTACACAACCGTGGTGCCAATTGATTCACCAGTGACAACACGACGAATATTTCCAGGCGTAAACATATTGAAGACACAAATCGGCACTTGATTGTCCATAC
>JAHDGS010000039.1 GCA_020627505.1 Myxococcota bacterium | reverse complement strand
ACAAAAATGAGATCTGTTTTCAGAAAGTATTTGATAAACCTGTTTTCTTCGCGACCAAGAAAAGTGGTTCGGAACAATTGTACTTGAGGCAATCAGGGCAAATTACAGAGTGGTCCATAAAGACTAACCATAGCTGTGTCGTCTTTGAGGCGCCTCCCTCAAAATACTATGTTCAGTCCCAAGAGTTTATGCAGTCATGGGATTCTCAATATGTCGCTTGTTTCGACCGAACAGAGTTGTTTTTATATCGGATGGGTGACCCAGAACCCTTTTGGCAATATGATTTTGATCCGGAGCAAAGCGGAGACAAGTTATATAAGATTGAGAAATGTTGTTTTTCACCTGATAGTCGCTTCGTACTTATTGAAGACTATTCCAATGTGACTTACTTATTTGAACTTGGAGCGTGACATGGGAATCCTTGATTTCTTCAAACGAAAAGAAAAGGAACCAGAAGAAACCTGCTCGATTGCACTATCATGTGAGCCAACCCCAGATAATGCGGTATCGATGGCACAGACATTTGTCGATCTATGGTTTAAACATATCGCCGAAGAATCACACTATACTGTCGAGAGTCTTTCAGAGGTTGATGTATTGATCGAAGAAGCCCGACAATCGGACTCGACACGACATAAAGTTTCGACATTTCTATTTTTGGCTGGGTGTTATGTGGGAGAAGTGCTTGTTCGGCATTATAACTTCAAATGGATAGAGTCGAGTGAAGCAGGCATCATGGGAGAGATGTCACAATGGCCGCTCTTTTTGGAGAAACCGAATGATACAGGTATATCAAACCCGATAGGAAAGGCGTTTAAACGATATGATAATGGTGAGGAAGATAGCCTGGCATTCTTCGTTAAAGTCGTCACAACTCAGGCGAAATAGAATGAGAGTCATATGAACCAACGTATCATCGGTCTTGTCTTTATTGCTGTCCCTCTATTGGTGCTTCACTTCTTTATATGGCCAGATTTTCAGACGGCCCAATCAACGACTGATTGGCCGTCGGTTGATGGGCAGATTATGTCTTCATATTTGAGCGAAGAGGTCGATCGAGATGGTAAAACCAAATACAAACCTGAAGTGAAGTATGAATATACCGTCGATGGTCAAAGCTATTTATCATATCAAATTCTTTGGGGCAGCCATAAAACAAGTTATTCTTGGATTTTAAAGCTATACGCCCAAGGGATTGTCGACGAATACCCAAAGGGTAAAACCACCGTTTTTTATAACCCTGACAAACCGTCACAAGCGGTGCTTAAACAAGGTGTCACCACAATGTTATGGGTGATGCTCTGTGGGCTTGTGCTGACGATATTGGCAGGAGTGAAAGTTCTTATAGGAAGACAAGCTGGCTGAAAACGATCGTGGTCGTTTGAACATGAACCATGACCTTACGCTTAATTTAAGTCTGGGACTTTTTCAGTAGCGACGCCTCATACCCCTCAGGTCGTTGAATCCCAAGTAGTTCCAAAGTCGTTGTGGTGACATTGGCAAGGGTTGGGCGTTCAATCTGTTTATTAAGTGTATAATGCTCAAGACCTGAACCGGTTAACGAAAAGGGCACAGCTGCGAGCGTATGTGATGTGCGGCCAATAACTGCACCGTCCTCTTTTACTTTTGGACTCCCATCTTTATTCCGAAGGGCCATGTCGTCACAGTTTCCATGGTCTGCTGTCACCATGAGACGACCACCGGCAGCATACACAGCATCCGCGATGCGCTTAACTTGTTGATCGACGAATGCACAGGCCTTGATGGTGGGCTCAAGCAGGCCTGTATGACCAATCATATCACCGTTGGCAATGTTGATGCGTATGTAGTCGTGGCGACCTTTTTGAATCGCCTCGATGGTTTTATCTGCAATTTCTTGTGCACGCATATAAGGGGCTAAATGAAATGGGGTCGGGTCAGAAGGTATTTCGACGTAATCTTCTAAACCATCATCAAGACAGCCTGAGCGGTTTCCATTCCAAAAATATGTGACGTGTCCAAACTTATGTGTTTCGCTCATGGCGAGTGTTTTGAGGCCGGCTTGAACAATATACTCGCCAGAGGTATTCTCGATCGTCGGCGGCGACACCAAATAATGATTTGGAATTTTTAAATCACCATCGTACTCCATCATACCCGCGTAAAAAATATCAGGATGATATGGTCTCTTAAAATGTGAGAAGGTTTTTGATTCGATAGCGGAGCTTATTTGAATCATCCGGTCCCCACGGAAGTTGAACCCAATTAATGCATCGCCATCCTCAACACGACCAATGGGTTGGCCATCATCACAAACAACAAAAGGTTCCAGGTATTGATCAGATGCATTTGGGTTTTCATAGGCTGTTTTTAGGGCAGCTTCTGCCGAATCAAATTGCGGTCCGACACCACAAATATGGGCCTGGTAGCCCCGTTCGACAACAGACCAATCACTCTCATACCGATCCATTGTGACATGCATACGTCCACCACCAGATGCAACTCGCGCATCGATGTCTGACGCACGGAGCTCGGCGAGGGCAGACTCGAGTTGAGTTAGATATTTGAGTGCAGAGCGATCAGGGACATCACGTCCATCGAATAAGCAATGAAACCGAATCTTTTGACAGCCCTGCGAGGCAGCCTTTTGGGCGAGTTGGATAGGGTGTTTTATATGAGAATGGATATTCCCATCAGAAAGGAGTCCTAAGAAATGGAGCGTCGCACCTTTTGAGAAACGTTCTTCAATGGTCTGCCATGTTGGGCGCTCGAAAATACTACCGCTTTGCATCGCAATATTGGCTTGCACCTTGGTTGACGATTTGTCCTGCGCCAAGGGCGTTGTGTCCAACCTCAGAATTACCCAAATCAGAGTCAGATGGTAAGCCGACGGCTAAGCCATGTGCGGAAAGTGTGGTGAATAGGGGGGATTTCTCTGAAAAAATGGTGTCGCAAAACGGCGTTTGTGCCACGGCCCATGCATCATACGCATCGCCCGAACCGATACCGACACCATCCAAAATAATTTGCACGAAGGGTTTGATTTGTCTCATTTTGAACAATCCTGTCTCATTTATGCACTTTTCTTAACATATACCTGGTTATGGGTCATACTGATTATGGAAGAATTACAAGAAGGGTGAAGAAATGAGAAAAATTAAGCTCGTCGGTGGCGTGACTGCGCTGCTGTTGGTAACATCTGTATTCGCACAGAATCCAAGTGATGAAGTTGTGCAAATCGATGGGGCTGGAGAAAATGAAAAATTATTTGATAATGACCTGCCAGAGCCTAAAAATTTAGAAGAAATGGGGATGCATGCAGAAGCATATGTTTCAGAGATTCGTGATATGCTTCGAAATGGACTCAGACAGCGATCGGAATCAATGAAAGCAAATGCAAAGGATATCATTCTAAAAAGATGTATGGACCAGCGTTTGAACAGTCTAAAACTACTCAAAACGATGTCTGAAGACGAATTGCATCGGATGCGTGAATCTGTCGAATTTAAGGCTGAAGAGTCTGGCAAGAAAAGTTATAGTAAAATCGCGAAGCTGCGAGAGCGAGCAACGCGTTCAGTCGCTAATATGAGAAGGTGTGTCGGCGAGACCGCCTCTTATACTGGTGGTGCGACACTCGATGTACGAAACAATGGTGACCAACGAAATTCGACGATGGATTACTATGAACGTGATGGCAGCGTGAACCCTGATAACGGATACAACTCAGGTCGATATACTGGTGGTCCGGACAGTATTGGTGGTGGTGGAAACGAGTTTGCTCGACCTCAGCCCGCAAGTCGCACTCAATAGATTATAAGTGGTCGATTTTAAAAAAAGTCTTCAATTTCAGCCTTCTTTGACTAGTTCAAAAGGTTGTTTTGAAGGCTTTTTCCGTGGCGAGTGGAGTCAAGGCAGAACGGCCTATGGTGGCCTCGTTGCTTCACGGGCAGCAGGGCTGATATTTAATCATCTAAAAGATGGCTTTGAGATCACGAATCTTCAAGTGATGTTTCTTGGACCAATCATAAAAGGCTCAGTGACTGCTGAGTATCATTCTCTACGAGAGGGTCGGACAACACACTTTCACCGGGTTGAACTTTTTCAATCTGGTAAACTCACAACAGTTATCCATGGTGTTAGCCGGATTGATACGGGCTCTAAGTTATCGATTAAGGCCCCCGCAACCACTTGGGTTGTCGAGCAGTCGGATAATGTCGAGTCATTGCCTTATATTGAGGGAATAACACCACAATTTACTCGTTTTTTAGAGTACCGGTTTGTCTATGGCGGATTACCCTTTACCGGTGATGCGTCAAATGTCTTTAGAGGTTATGTTCGGCATCGCACTGATTTTGAATGTGAATTCCAGTCTGTTTTGGCTCTCTTTGATGCCTGGCCTGGTCCCTGTTTGAATCGATTGTCTGCGCCTGCGCCTGCAAGCTCTGTCACGTGGAATATTGATATTTTACAGCCACTTCGTTCTCGACAGCAGCAATTTTGGTTCTTGGATGTCGCCTCAGATTATGCGAGCCGCGGTCGAGCCGGCAGTGATTCCTGTTTATATGATGAGCAGGGGGAATTGGTGCTCAAAGGACGTCAACAAATTGCTGTTTTCGACTAAATGAGCATTGGTTTTATGATGATCGAATATTGATTTCGTGGACGAATATTTGAGCTTTAGGTTTCAACTAGGTTAAGCCATAGCTATGAAATGGCGCAGTTTCTCGATGACAGACGTCGGCCTGAGTCGCGAGCACAATGAAGATTATATGCTTGTTGATGATGAGCTTGGTGTCGCCATTGTTTGTGATGGCATGGGGGGGCACCAGGCAGGCGAGATCGCCAGTCAAATGGCAGCAGACCTTGTCATGGCTGGTGTGAAAGTACACCGAGATCGACTTGAGCATTTGTGTCGTTTGAATGACTATACGTCGCGGAATGAGATGACGACAATGCTGTCAAATATTATGTCAGATGCCAGTGAGCAAATATATAGAAAGGCTATCGAGATACATGGTGAGCCTGGTATGGGGACGACACTTGTTTTGTTGATACACTGTGGAGCGCATATGCTGGTCGCACATGTCGGAGATAGCCGTGTATATTTGGTTCGGCATGGCGAATGCCATCGGCTCACAGAAGATCATAGTTATCTGAGTGAGATGGTCCGCCAGGGACGGATGTCTAAGGAAGAGGCGTTGCTCAGCCCATATGCGAATGTCATCACACGTGCAATTGGTGTAAAACCACGTGTCGAAGTTGATGTCCTGGTTCTGGATGTGTCTCCTGCGGATAAATATGTGTTATGTACGGATGGCATTCATCACGTTGAAGAAGAAGATGAATGGGCCAAAGAGCGAATGCGAGACACGAGTATCGATACATGTCCTCGCGCGTTAATTACCTATGCAAATGCACAAGGCGGACATGATAACAGCACTGTTATTGCTGTTGAACTCTTTTCTTCGCCATTTGAGGAGCAGGCGAAAACACCGGTCGCTGGCGAAATAAACCTACGCATGGATACATTAAAGCAGATAAAGCTCTTTTCATACTTGAGTTATGCGGAGGCGATACAGGTCTTATCTCGTTGTACCATTTCAACGTTCGAACCAGGTGGCACGGTGATTGAGGCGGGTGATTTTGATGAGCAGCTTTATATCGTGCTCAAAGGCGACTTTGAAGTACGTGTGGGAGATGTACTTGTTGAAACATGCCGGTTTGGAGACCACTTTGGTGAAATGGCTCTCCTTCGTTCGGAGGGACGCACTGCGGACGTTATAGCAGTCTCGCACGGCGAATTGCTATCGATGAACAAGATTGACTTCTTTAACTTGATTCGAGCTGAGCCAACACTTGCTACGAAGATATTATGGCAGCTGATGCTCACATTTGATAAGCGACTAAGAGCGACGAATGCGATACTCTCGAAAACAGCCTAATAAGCGATTTATTTTTGGTGTCCCACGCTTGTGCTGCAGGCAACCTTGTGCAAAAAATAGAAGTAGAGGTTAGAAGTGCACAGTCGCGAAGAAGATAAAACGAGAGTGTCGATGGTCAGCAAAATCGCTGATCGTCGTCTGCTTGGTGCAGGTGTCGCGTGCCTTGTACAAATATACGGAAAAGACATCGGGCGAAAGTACCAACTCGATGAACAACAAATGACAATTGGTCGTGGCCCAGATAATGGTGTGATTGTTGATATGGATAATGTTTCGAGACACCATTGCTCCGTCACAGTCACGGAACAAGGGCATTTCATTGAAGACATGGGCTCGACGAACGGCACATTTGTTAATGATATTGAAGTCATGTCAAAACAAGGTCTTCGAAACGGAGACTTTATAAAGGTTGGCGGTGTTATCTTTAAGTTTATTGGTGGCGATAATATCGAACAGCTTTACTACGAAGAAATCTATCGTATGGCGATTATTGATGGTCTGACTCAAGCATATAATAAACGCTACTTGCTTGAATTTATCGAGCGCGAGATGTCACGGTGTAAACGTTACCAGCGACCATTGTCTATTATGATGTTTGATCTTGACCACTTCAAACGCATCAATGATGATTACGGTCATCTTGCCGGAGATTTTGTCTTGAAGCGAATGTCTGATCTCGTTCAAACGCATGCTGTTCGAAAAGAAGAATGCTTTGCGCGCTACGGTGGAGAAGAATTTGCACTGGTCTTGCCAGATACAGAACTTGAGCGTGCAGCGATTGCGGCTGAGAAGGTTCGTGAACTCATTAGTGCTGAGCGTTTTGAATTTGAAGATAACGTCATTCCTGTATCGACATCGATAGGGGTTGCTCTGATGCAAGGATCGGACACACCTGAGACGTTTATCGCCCGCGCCGATGCATGCCTGTATGATGCGAAACGAAATGGACGGAATAGAGTCGTTTCCTGAAGAACAATATTTCAAATCTTACATACGTCATATAACGGATGTACACCTGGGTCGGATATCCTAACATTTTACATGAAGAGGGGATGATATGTCAGTCGGTGATCCAATTAATAGACCAAAACCAATTGTCGTTAAGGTAGACTTTGTGGATAAGGCGTCAGGGCAAGAAATACCTTATAAAGAAAGTAGGTTAAGAAGAGCGACAGACATCCTTAGTGAAAGAATGGGAGATCAAGAGTATTTTCAACTGACGGGGTTGCCGACACCGCGAGTTCGAAGAAATGGAGAGTTAGATTTGACCGATCTTGTGATTTCTCCTGTCGAAATTATTGTGAACTATCTCGCCCAGGATATGCTTGTTGGCGGGATTTATGTAAATGCAACGAGTCCAGATCCTCAAGAAATTGCATCAGGATACATCAAAGATATTCGTGCGACAGACTTAGAGTTTGGCTCCTCTATATTTCGTCTATCTTATGAATACCTTGAGAATGAAAAGGCTTACTCAAATCATCTACAAGTACGAAAGAAAGCGCGTGGTAAAGATGGACAATTTAAAGTAGAAACAAGTCTTCATGTCGACCAGCATCTTAATCTTCTTGAAGAAGTGTATAGTAAAGTCGAGCATCAACTCTCAGCAGTTCAATCTGATAGAACACCTTTTGAAGTACGATACCTTTCTGTGGTATTTGATGAGATTAGAGATCGCTATGATTCATTAAAAAGTGAATTGGTGAAGATTCGTAAAGATGTCTTGAAGGCTAAAAACAACTCGCCAGTACAAAAGAGAAAACTGCGTGCATTATTTGCAGAGCAAATGCTAAAAAGAATTAATGACAATGTTTTTATACGAGCCAACACTATATTTGCTGACGCTGAGTCTACCCTTCAATTTCAGCCAGATAATATTCTAGCGGCATGTGATGTGATCGAAGTAACTAAGGATGAAATGCTTGCGCATCCAACGTATCAAGGGCAACGACGTTTGCCATTTACGAAGTATATTCGCCAAATGCGAGAAGCCGGTCAAAGTATGCTTGCCGTTCGCCAATTAAAAAAAGTCGAGAAGCGTCATTTGACACAGTACCGAAAGGCTGAAGAAAAATTTTCGGACGCTTTGGACCAATTTAGTAGGGCCGTCTGTTGCACGGATTTTTCGGGTTATCCTGCTGCCAAGAGAATGAAGACAGCTTTGCGAAAGTTACCAAAATCAAAAATACGAAAGCATTTTCTACAACTCGACATCGAGCAGCCATCATCAATTGAGGTGAATGGACGAACTTATCACGGGTTCGTTGAGGTCAAGGCGATACGCAGGCGAGGCGAGTTAATTGGTTGGGATGTTAGTTTTACGAATCCAGGCGAAAACCCGTTTACTGGGACGGTTGTTATGAAGGGGTATGGAAAGTACTCAGGAAGTGACCGACTTGAATCGATGGGAACGCTTAACGGAGAACGTTCTGTGCAGCGCATATTATATGAAGGCAGCTATGGAGACTGGGCGCAAGAAGGCTCTGTCTTTCAAGTGGCTATTCGTGGCTCAAAATATGTGAAAAATTTCAAGTTGCCTGAGAGAGGCGTGTTGAACTTTGGGTTAGGAAGTTTCGACTTGGATCAAAACAGAGAAGGATACAATTCCCGGTTCTTTGAGCGAGACTATGTTGAGGGGCGTAAAAGAGAAAAACAGAGTGTAGGTGATGTATCATTTTCGAAAATATGAAGACGACCTTGTTGATTGTCAGTTTCGAAATTTAGCGGCTGCTCTTTTCATCCGATCGTTGATGGCACGTCCGACACCAGCTTCTTCGAATGGTATGAAATAGATATGTTCAATCACGGGGGCATTATCGGCTTCATGTAAACAAGCGTATAGTTTTTTTGCAGCATCTGACGGTGACATGATTTCTTGACGTCCCCATTCTCCCGATTCGGCGGGCTGTTGACTGATCAACATTCCTTTGACGGTGGAGGGGATGGTAGAAATGTCCGCTGCTTTAATAATAGAAATGGGTGTTGTCGGGGCATAATGAAAGGGCACCATGCCTGGTGCAATTGGGGTTTCGGTCGCTTCAATAAATGTATTGGTTGGACCGACGACCTTCTCGATATACTCGACCGGTAAGCTTCCATGACGCAGAACGGTACACTTGGATTCGGAGACCGCAACAATCGTGGATTCCAAGCCTTCGGAACATGGGCCTCCATCAAGAATGTATGGAATTTTGTCACCAAGATGTCGTTCGACATGTTCTGCTAAGGTTGGACTCACTTGACCATATAGATTGGCGCTGGGGGCAACAATTGGGGCGCCCAGATTCGAAATAACCTGACGAATCATATTGTGTCTTGGCATGCGGATGGCAACTTGTTCGAGCCCTGCATTGATGACTGGATCGACCTTGTCTGACTTCGGTAAAACGAGTGTGAGTGGGCCAGGCCAAAATGCTTGTGCAAGTGCCGAGGCTTTGGCTGTCCAGGCTTGCGCATATTTTTTCGCATCTGAGAGGTGTGCGACATGGAGAATAAGCGGGTTTGACTGTGGGCGATTTTTTATCTGAAAGATTTGTTCGATTGCCTCTGTTTTGTGCGCATGAGCCGCAAGTCCATAGACCGTCTCCGTTGGCAGTGCGACGACTTCTCCGGAACGGAGCAGGTTGGTTGCACGTTCGATGTCGGACCCTATCATCGAATGAGCGTCTAGTGAAATGTGGCGACGGCTGACACGACAATAATGAGTATCAAGATTGTCGTGATGCGATTCATGCGCATGGCTTTTGAATATGTGGCTGCATCGCCTTCACCCTCTAACGAGACACGGATTTTTTTTGCAGAAATACCCATCAGCGCAAAAACAGCCAGTGTAAGCGGCAATTTCAGATGAAACCAATGCATCGACTTCAAAGAAGACATGTAAGGCATCAGAAGTGCGAGGCCTGAAATGAGTGAGCACGCTGCCCCAATGTGCAAAAAACGTGCAACAGCCTTGATGGTTGTTGGGGCTTTTCGGGCAGCCTCAAAAGTAAAAGATTGAATGCCAATTGCGGCGCCAAAACCGAACGCAAAACCAATTAGGTGGACGAATAACATAATATCTTTGAACATAGTGACCTCTGTTATTTCACATAGCAGAAATACCGCTGTAGACAAGGCCAGGGGGCTTGCATGGTCAAATGAGTATGAAAGACTATGTGTATGATTGATATTCTCGACCTGTCTGTCGCAGAGCTAAAGGATTGGCTTGTTGGGATGGGACATAAGCCTTTTCGGGCAAAACAAATCTTTAAGTGGCTGCACCAAAAGCGGGTGACATCATTTGAGGATATGAGTGATTTGCCCAAGGGCCTTCGAGAAAAGTTGGCTCAAAAAGCAGCCATTCATTCTCCACAGGTTGAGCTCAAACAATTAAGTCGTGACGGTACAAGAAAGTACCGACTCAGAACCCATGATGGACACAGTGTTGAAGCGGTGTATATTCCCGACGCATCTGGGCCGGGAAAGAATGCCTTGTGCATATCGTCTCAAGTTGGTTGCGCGATGGGGTGCACATTCTGTGCAACGGCTGCGATGAAGTTGCAGCGCAATTTGTCGGCAGGAGAAATCGTTGGCCAATATTACCAGGTGAGTGAAGACTTGGTCGCCGACGGGATCACTGGGCCGGAACGACCGAAAGGTCTTCCGCTTCGCCCAATCACGAATATCGTTTACATGGGGATGGGAGAACCGCTTCATAATTACGAGAATGTCAAAAAGTCGATTGAATTTTTCTTGTCGACTGAAGGACAAGAGCTTTCATCGCGGCGCATCACGGTGTCGACATCAGGTCTGGTCACACCGCTCAAGAAGCTCGGCGAAGAAACTGACGTGCATGTCGCCATCAGTCTCAACTCCAGTGATGACAAGACCCGAGATGACGTGATGCCAGTGAACCGGAAATGGGATCTGGAGACCTTGATGCAAGCCTGCCGCGATTTTCCATTAGATAAAAGAAGACGCATCACGTTTGAATATGTTCTTCTCGCGGGTGTGAATGATTCTGATGATGATGCACGGCGTGTCGTCAAATTGCTTTCAGGACTTCAGGCCAAGGTGAATTTAATTCCCTTTAATGCGCACCCGCTCTCGAATTTTGAAAAGCCAAGTAATAATCGTGTGCATGCTTTTCAAAGGATTTTGACGTCAGCGGGGCTGAGTGTTTTTATTCGCAAAACACGCGGGGATGATATCGACGCCGCATGTGGGATGCTAGGTGGAGAACAGCTAGAGGCGGCACGAAAAGGCATGGGGATTGAAGACTACCTTGTTCAGATCGGTCGTTAAGCCTGAGGGTGTCGTTGTAAAATTTCTAGCATGAGCTTGCGTGCTTCAAACTGACTCTCTTTGTTTAGGTTTTTTATCAAGTCATCGACACCAAGCCCGACTGCAAGCAACCCTATCCCGATAAGTGGCAAGCCGCCTCCGATGGCGCCAAGCAGTGCAACAGTCGCCCCAGAGGTAAAACCCATACAGCCGCGTTCACGTCTCATGCCCACCCGTTCAATACGCTTATCGAGTTCTTTTGATATTGCCGCTGCAGTTTTTGGCGCAAAAGGTTCTGTCGTACTATATCTGTTGTCGATGAGTTTGTTCAGGTTTGTTTTTACTATATTTGACATACCTCTCCTTGTAAGCGTGCGTATCTAATTTGTATGTTTTCGCCTAGGAATATTTATGATTGCAGGATTTCCAGTAATAATGCGTCAGCTTCGAGTTGCTTTTTTTCGTCCAAGTTCCTTGCCATGAGAATGGTCCCAGCGATTATGGTCGAAATACCAAGACTAAGAACTGGCACAAAACCTGCGAAAGCACCCAGCAACGTGGCCGCTGTGCCTGAGCCGATGTGGAAAGTATTTTGGTTAAAATGACGGGATTTTTTCGAGTGCTTTATCTCGATTATATCCCGTGCCTTTGTTGCTGTTTTAGGCATAAAAGGGGCGTTTTGTTCTGCTCTAAAGCGGATAAGTTCTCTTAAATTACTCGCAGGTTTATAAGTTTGCATGTGTGCTCCATTTTTGTAGTTAAATTTTATATGAGTTAATGATTATTTTGGCGAAGTTTTTGTGCTTCTGCCATTCTGATCCCCTTTGACAGCTATTTATGACCGAGGCAAGTCAACAGAAAAGGGAGCGTAAATGTCTATTCTCGTTGTTGGTTCGATGGCCTTTGATTCTGTAGAAACCCCTGCCGGAAAGAGAGAAAAAGCACTTGGTGGTAGTGCGAATTACTTCTCGATATCTGCATCATATTACACTGATGTTAAGCTGGTCGCCGTTGTCGGACAGGACTTTCCTCAGGAGCATATTCAGTTCTTGTCATCACGTGGCATTGATACGTCAGGCTTACAAGTTGTAAATGGAGATACATTTCATTGGGCAGGGCACTATATGAATGACTTGAACGAGGCTGAAACGACAGCGACATATTTAAATGTCTTTGCTGACTTCGACCCAACATTGCCTGAGTCATACCAAGAAGTGAATACAGTGTTCTTGGCTAATATTGACCCTGAGCTACAGTTAAAAGTTCTAGAACAGGTCAAAAACCCAAAATTGGTGGCGATGGATAGTATGAACTTTTGGATTCATTCTAAAAAAGACGCGCTTCTAAATGTACTTAAGAAAGTGAATATGGTGTTTGTCAATGACAAAGAAGCTGAGCTCTTGAGTGGAGAGAAAAATGTTGTTCGTGCCGCCAAGAAAATTCAGCAAATGGGACCTTCGACTGTTGTCATTAAACGTGGTGAGTATGGTGCGCTATTGTTTTCTGGCGACGACATGGCCTTTACACCGGCGATGCCTCTTGAAGATGTGATCGATCCAACAGGTGCAGGTGATACGTTTGCGGGTGGATTTTTGGGGTTGGCTGATCGTGAAGGCGAAGACTTCAAAGGTCAGGTTGATGGAGATTTGATTCGACGTTGTTTAATTACAGGCACAACCATGTCCTCATATGTTGTTCAAGGCTTCTCGTTTGATAAAACGAAAGAGTTAAATGCCAACCTGATTCTGAATCGTTGGTCAGCGATTAAAGCGCTCTCAGATGTGAAAGATGACTTGAGGATATCTGGGTAAATTACATTTTAATATATCTAAAGGCAGGTTGTCCTCATGAAGAGTTTGAGATCCATACATAAGAAAAAGGCCTTGCTATGTGTGGGGCTTGGGTTTCTGGCATCAATATTGTATTGGTATCATTTGGGGATGGTGGAGTTCTTCTTTGCCGGAGGCTACCAAACCGATCCGGGACTAAGTCAATTGCTGTCAAAGCTTGAAATTATAGGCCTCTTATCGCCACTACTACATGCCATATTCTTGTATGTTATGCATTCTGTGGTTGCAAAATATCTCAGAAGTACCGTTCTATCTCTTTTACTTATCTTTGTGATTTGGATGTTCTTGTTTTGGAGTGTGCTGTCTTATGGTATTCTTCCAGAATTGTCGAAATATATGGGTTAAACAGGCACAGGCTGATAAATCTTATTGTCTCTATGTACCTCCGAGTCGACTCTGAGTCACTGATTAAGGGGGGAGCACTTTTGGCACTTTCCTCTGAGACAGGCCTGACTTCCAATGTCGTAGCATCTGCCTAGCATACGCCATATATTGGATTCGACGCTCTTCTGGCGTCCTTCCCATATACAAGTATCCCTGAGGAGCACTGGTACGAACAGTTGGAGCAAAGAGTCTGTTCTCTTCTGCGAAAGAACTCCAATAATATTCGTCCGGAGCAACAGGATTCTTGGTACGTGATGGGTTTGTTTCTATATATGCTTTTGTTCGAACAGAATGGAGACTGTCTTCAATCGGTTCACAGTAATACTTGCCTTTGTATAGGCTGCCTGAACGTTTATATTTTCTATTGTAGAAACGGGCATATAAACTCGACAAACACTGCGCGAATCTAGGTATTGATGCGTCGGAGTTATCACTTTGACTTAATTGAATGTGCACATGGTTTGTCATGAGAACATAAGAGTGGATAGAAATATGATACCTTGAAGCATATTTGTCTAGATATTTTAGATACATAAGCTTGTCTTGTTCATCGTGAAAAATGTCTTGATCATTGTGTCCTTTGATGACGAAGTGGTATTCTGAGCCAACTTGATAATTTCTTCTGGGTGATGGCATGCGCGACCTCCATGTAGACTTTCCGTTCGAGAATGCTCGTTTTGCGTCTTCTTTTGTCTTTCCTCCCAGTCGACTCCGAGTTAACTCGGAGCTGAGTAACCAATAACGCCACTTGCTCTAAAAGATGATCTGAGTTAAGCCTCACATAGCCCGTTTAAAGGCTGGCATGATGCCATAAGAGAGTGACACATTACGTGAAGCTTCGCCTTTAGACAAAAGACACATAAGTGTCAGTGGAGGTTCCTATGGCAGGAGTCAAAAAATCACGCGGACGTAATAATCCAAAAGTGAAAAGTAATCGCGCTGCATGTAAGCGATTTAAGAAAACAGGTAGTGGTGCTGTGAAGTTTTGGTCGAAAGGCCATCGTCACGGACTCAGCAACAAGACACGTAAGCATAAACGTCAACAACGTCGAGCGCGTTTCTTGAGAGCCGAAGATGCGAAATTGGTCGCGCGTCAAATCCCATACTTATAATGTCCATTTCGGACAACATTCACTTTAGGAGTTTATTATGGCACGTGTAAAAGGTGGTTTTAAAACCCGCAGACGTCGTAAAAAAGTATTAAAATTAGCATCAGGTTTCTACGGAAGCCGTCATCGCTTGTATCGGACAGCAAAAGAAAGTCTTGATCGTGCGCTTGTTTATGCATACAGAGATCGCAAGGCACGAAAGAGAGAGTTTCGTCGACTGTGGATCCAACGTATTAACGCAGCTGCACGTTTAAACGGCACAAGCTACTCACAGTTGATGGGTGCGTTAAAGAAAGCCAATATTGACCTGGATCGCAAGTCTCTTGCAGACATGGCCTTCCACGATATGGATGCATTCAAAGCAGTTGTTGAGGCAGCAAAGAAGTAGCAGTCTAAACACAATATTTAAGAAAACCCGGTGGTCATACCCGGGTTTTTTTATTATGCATAAACACGCTATGGAGGTGTCGTGGATTTATCACAGCTAACATCTGAACTTGAGAAAATTGGTGCCGAAGCCGTGCAACTTGCACAAGGCGCATCAAGTACACAAGATATCGATGATATCAAACAAAACATCCTCGGAAAAAAAGGGCGCTTGACAAAAGTTCTACGCGGAATGGGGCAACTTCCAAAAGATGAGCGACCTCAGGTCGGTCAAGCAGCAAACAAAGTGCGGGACACCATTGGTGAAGCAGTCGCAATAGCAGAGTCACGGATAGAGCACGAAGCACGGGACAGATTGTTGAATGTAGACATCGATATGACGTTGCCAACGGCGTTAAGTGACTTATCGCCGATGGGATCTCATGGTGTTGGCGCTTTACACCCCATCGTGAGGACATCTGAGATGATTCTGTCAGTGCTTGACGGGCTGGGGTTTAGAAGGGAGACCGGTCCACAGGTTGAGCACGATTTTTATAATTTTGAGTCACTCAACTTCCCTGCAGACCACCCAGCACGCGACATGCAAGATACATTCTTCATCGAAGATGATGTCATTTTAAGGACCCATACGAGCCCAATCCAAATACGCGCTCTCATGGCGCAAGGTGAACCCCCAATACGTGTATCTGGTTATGGCGCCGTTTTTCGTCATGACCAAGACAACACACATAGTCCGATGTTTCATCAAATTGAAGGTTTGTGGATTGATCAAGAGACTTCTTTTGCGCATCTAAAAGGTGTCATGAACACATTCCTGAAAGAACTTTTTGGTGAGCAGCTGCGTACGCGCTTTCGACCGAGTTTCTTCCCTTTTACGGAGCCCTCTGCAGAAGTTGATATGTCGTGCTTTCAATGTGATGGAACAGGTGTTGCAGCTAACCGAACACTGAACAATGAACACGGACAGTGCAAGGTCTGTCGTGGAACAGGTTGGGTCGAGATTTTAGGATGCGGCATGGTTGACCCGAATGTCATCAATGGTGTCGGACTATCGTCAGATGTTTATCGTGGCTTTGCTTTTGGTGTTGGCGTTGAACGCGTGGCAATGCTTCGTTACGGTATCGCCCATATTAAAGATTTTTATGAAAGTGATGTACGCTTTCTCTCGCAATTTGTTGGGCAAGGGTAAGGACTATGAGAGCATCGTGGAATATTCTAAATACACTTGTTGATTTATCGGCACATCAACCGGTAGAAGTCGCCCATTTGATGACAATGGCGGGGCTTGAGGTTGAGGCAATTGAACAGGCGGGTGATGTCTCAAGAGATGTCGTACTTGGGCATGTCCAATCGATTTCACCGCATCCTGATGCGGACAAACTACAAGTTGTTCAGGTCGCTGATGGTGACGGTGCTCGGACAGTTGTGTGTGGTGCAAAAAATGTAAAAGAAGGGGCATACGTTGCCCTTGCAAAACCCGGGGCATGTTTGCCAAACGGCCTGACAATTAAAACCGCACCTGTCCGAGGCGTCGAGAGCGCTGGAATGTTGTGTTCTGAGTCAGAACTTGGACTGACAGCGGCGAATGATGGCATTATACTTTTTGATGAAGTTGAGCCTGCGCGTGCAGAGGCGCTTGAGCAATATTTAGGTCAACCGATTGTCGATGTATTCTCATTGAAGGATACGATTTATGAGATTGGTATTACCCCTAATCGTCCTGATGCACTTTGCCATATTGGTCTTGCGCGAGAGCTCGCAGCATTATTAAACCAAGAATTGACCTTGGGTTCATCTAAGCAAATTCAAGAAAACAGTGGTTTAGATATTTTGATTGAAGAACCTGAAATGTCTTATATCTACACAGCGACACGTTTTTGCGTCACTTCGCCACATGCTTCGAGCCTGAGTCGACGAATGACGCTCGAGCGCCTTGGTGTTCGGGCTATCAATCATGTTGTTGATGAGAGTAATTGGCAAATGTTAATGCACGGTGTTCCCACGCATGCCTTCGACGCACGGAAACTAGCGAGCGCTTCTGATGGAACAATGACATTGTTTGTCCGCTTTGCACGTGCCGGAGAGATGCTGACAACGTTAGATGGTGTTGAACGTTCGTTGGTACCATCTGACTTGGTGATTGCTGACGCGGAGAAGGTTGTCGCGCTCGCAGGCGTGATGGGGGGCGCAAACACAGAGATCGATGATGAAACGACAGAAGTGGTGCTTGAGGCAGCTCACTTTAATGCATCTTATGTCCGTCGAACGGCCCGTCGGCATGGATTGAATTCAGAAGCATCCTATCGATATGAACGCGGTGTAAGCCCCGAATATATCGTTGAGCACAGTGAGCTTGTTGAGCATGGATTAAAAACGGAGCAGCGAACAGCCTTTTCTGTGAAAATTGGGCGACCGTTTGAGCGAACACAGGTGCTGCTGACCGCTTCTGAGTTGAACAATGTGAGTGGGCAATCAGATGTGGCCTTATTCGAACGTGGGCTTGGGTATTTAAAACGACTTGGGTTTCATATTCTTGAGTCTGACCTACAAAAAGCGCTTGTGGAAGTTCCCGGCACTCGACCTGACGTTTCACGTTCAATCGACTTGATTGAAGAGATACTTCGTATTGAAGGGTTTGATAAAATCGAACCTGAACGACCACGTTTGGCGCCAGTGCTTGACCCTCGGCGACATACACTCAATCAAATGGCGCGCATACGAACGTTCTTGTCTGCAAAAGGCTATCATGAATCGGTTCATTTGGCGTTCGATAACATCGATAGTGCTTCTCTATGCACGCCTGATATCGTGCCTGTGACGATACGAAATCCACTCGGTGAGCAAACGAATGTGCTTCGAACATCTCTTGTGCCGAGTGCATGCGCTGCGATCCGTTTGAATGCGACACATGAAGCACCTGAGCTCCATTTATTCGAATGTGGTACAGTGTTTGCGAAACATGAGCAAAAGTGCTCGACCGGAAAAGGGCCTGCCGGAGAGGATGCATATGCTGACGAGGAAGATCGACTCTTGATTCTATCAACCGGCCAACTTCAAGCACAAGATGATTCAGCTGGTCGACTGAACCATTTTCTGGGCTGGCTTAAAAAAACGATAGAAGAAATGTGTGTTATTCTTCATCTCGATATTGACATTGAAAATGCAGATAAAGCACCGGCAAGTTTTCATCCACGTCAATGTGGGGTTATACGTGATCGTGAACGCGGCCAGGTTCTTGGTTTCTTTGGCCGTGTACATCCGGATGTCGAACAAGCACATAATATTCAGCAGCCCGTATATGTTGCCGAATTGGGGCTTCAATTGCTAACTGTTCAACCGAGACCTTCTCGTATTCAACCGATTTCGCCGTATCCGATTGTGCAGAAAGACTTTGCATTTTGGGTCAAGGCGGAGCGGCCAGTCGGCGATTTCGACAAGGCATTACGCAATGCGCAGAAAGACGTTGCGACGTTGTCGCGTTGGGACATCTTTGATGTCTATCGAGGTGAGAACACGCCGGAAGGGCAAAAGTCCGTTGCGGTCAGGTGTGAGTTTATCTCACAAACACATACGCTGACTGATAAAGAGATTGCAGGTTATATCTCGTCAATCAAAAAGAGTATGTCGTTGCAACTCGACGCAACGCTAAGGGATGCTTAGTACAACACACATCTCGAATGGAGGTTGAACGTCCATAAATGGGCGATTTCGTCTGTGGAATAGCTAAAAATAAATATAAACCTTTATTTTGACTTGATTTTTTTGTGCCTCTTCATGTTATTATATAACTGAGGTGTAAGATGGATGATCAAAACAAACCACGAACGTTGACAAAAGCAGACCTTGTTGATGCGGTCTGTGACCGTCTCGGGTTCTCACGAAAAGAGTCGATGTCGATGGTTGAGACTTTATTCGACCTCATGAAAGAAACCTTAGAGCGGGGCGAGCCGCTGAAACTATCAGGATTTGGCAAATTTGAAGTGAGACAAAAACATCCGCGTCGTGGCCGAAACCCCCAAACAGGCGGTGAAATCGAGATTTCGGCACGTAAAGTGTTGAGCTTTAAAGCAAGCCAAATTTTGAGAGACCGTTTGTTAAAACATACCAAGGCGGAAGAACCTCTTTCATAAAAATAGCAACTATTTCACAAGCTAAACATCTCTTTGAAAACGCTTGAGTCATTGTTAGATATGACGTAAACAGCTTATGGAGAGTGAGACTATGATTGCAGCTAGTGATTTAATCGATCGTTCAGACTTTTATGAGCCTTTGCAGAAAAAAGCAGAGACATTGCCTGAGCGTAAGTATCATCGGATTGGCGATGTCGCTAAGTTTATTGGTGTCGAAACACATGTCCTTAGATATTGGGAAACACAATTCGCCCAGGTTCGTCCGAAAAAAAGTAGCTCTGGGCATCGCCTCTATCGAACACAAGATGTTTACTACTTATTGTTAATCCATGCGCTGCTTCATTTACATCGTTTTACGATTATTGGTGCTAAACGTGTCCTGAAAGATGGACGGCTTTTCTCTCGCTTGAATGGTGAAGAAATCCAGACTTCAGGTAAGCCGAGCGTGATGGTTGAACAACAATCAATGACCTCTGAAGTCGGCAACAAAGATACGTTGAAACAAGCGCCTTTGTTTGCGGCACCGAAACAAGAAGCACCTGTGATATCTAGAAATGACTCACAGCCCGAGCAAAGACGAGCGCCTGTAGGGACTTCTTTTTGGCGAGACATCGAGGCCCTGCAAAAAGAGACAGAGAAAATATTGGATGATGTTAGAGAAGTGTCGATTCGACTCCGCGAAAAAAATGGTCCCCGGATTTCTTAGCTATCAAAACCTTTGGGTGAAGCGACATCACTGCATACTTGTTTCTTTTGCTGTATGGTTCAGCTTCGGCGTGACGGGACTGAATGCGCAGCCGACCTATCGGGCGACAGATCGTGTTGAAGTTCACTTTGATATTGAGACCACGGCGCAACCGATTCAAGGCACTGTCGAATTGTCCAATTTCGCAATTCGTGGTGTGGATGGACTGGGTCGGTTCAGAATGGATGTGACGATTGATGGTCGCTCGATAAATACCGGAGATATCGTTGTTGATCGACTGTTTAAAGAGGAGATCCTTCAAGCAGAAATTGGGCCGATCCGCTTCGCATCAACTGACTTGGTGCCTTTACGCACGCTTAATCAAGAAGCGGATAGTGCAAATAGCGAGACAGATACCATTGATATCATCCCGAAGGGCTATCAAGGTATTAGAGCTGGGGTTTGGTCGGATCAGTTGCGTGGAACCCGGTACCATGAACTCACATATTCTTGGAAGGCGAAGCCTGATGGACGCTTGCATATTCTGATCGACGAGCATATTCCATTGGCTCGACTTGGGTTCAAGGCAGTTAAACACCCATTTATACAGACAAAGGGGTCGGTTCATATCCGGGTCGACACAATGATTCAAATTCGGTAAGTGTGAATATGGACTTTGCACATATCTACGAAGTCGGTCCCCGTGATGGTTTACAAAACGAACAGTCCGTCGTGCCGACTTCTGTGAAACTTGATTTTATCGATGCGCTTTCTGCCGCGGGTCTCAAGCGAATTGAGTGTACAGCCTTTGTGCATCCGAAATGGGTTCCAGCGATGGCGGATCATGCGGCGGTGATGTCACAGTTGAAGAAAGAAGAAGGCGTGTCATACCCGGTGTTGGTTCCCAATATGAGGGGATTTGAAAATGCGCAAAAATTCAAACCTGATACGGTCGCACTTGTCGTCGCTGCAAGTGAGACATTCAATCAAAAAAATATTAACCAATCAGTTGATGCCGCTCTGGCCGGTGCTGATGCGGTCACGGTTGAAGCTCGTCGGCAGGGCATTCCTGTTCGAGCATATATTTCATGTGCCCTTGGGTGCCCATATGAAGGTGAAATCTCTTCCAAAGCCGTGATGTATATTGCGGAAGCCTTTGCCAAAACCAAAGTTGATGAGATTGTCATTGGAGACACAATCGGAATTGGTGACCCAAAATCTGTTGAAAGACTGATGAGAGACTTATCAAGTATTTGGTCGCTAGAGCACATCGCATGTCACTTTCACGACACGTATGGCCGCGCGCTCGCCAATGCCGTGAAGGCTTATGAGCTGGGAGGCCGCATATTTGATTCTTCAGCAGGCGGGTTGGGAGGCTGCCCATATGCACCGGGTGCGAGTGGTAATCTCGCAACAGAAGATTTGGTAGATTGTTTTGAGCGAATGGGAATTCAGACGGGGATCGACCTTGACGGTGTTGTTCGGGCCGCATCGCTGGTGAGTCAACACTTGGGCAGGCAGCTCAATTCTCGGGTCTTCCAGGCGCTTAAAGGACGTTGCCATTCGTGAAGGGCCATTTTGTTCGCCAACGAAGATACGTTGTAATGGCAGGTGTTATTGCGCTTGCCATATGGAGTGCTTGCAACACAAAATTATCTCTTGGCGCTCTTCAGGTCAAACCACACCCGATTTCAAAAGTGGTCCTCGATATTCCGGAGACGATGCAGCAGTTGGCTCCAAAGCATTTGATCAAAGAGAAAATATCAACGGCGCTCGGTCAGCGAGATGTCATTATATGGACACCTGAGCGTCGAGATGCGGGAACATTACATGTGACGATACAAACTGCCGGAGATGGTATGACTCGAGGATTTCATGTCGGCGTCTCTTTCGAAGTCAAAGATCATAAACGAGATAGCATCATGTCAACCTCTGCTGTTGATATGATACCTGGTGATCCATTCGCGACATCGACTATCACCATCGGGGAGCAACAAGCTTTGATCGATAGAACGTTGAATGAAGGACTACAGAAGTTGATTGCATGGCACGAGG
>JAHDGS010000038.1:20856-22017 GCA_020627505.1 Myxococcota bacterium | reverse complement strand
CTTTGGTGATAAGAAGTCCCTCGAAACCTACTTGTTTCGAATCGAAGAAGCGAAAAAACGTGACCATCGAAAGCTGGGTTCAAAAATGGCACTTTTTTCGGTGTCAGATAAACAAGGCAATCACGATTATGCATCTGATGGTGATGTTGAAATGTTGGTCACAGGGCATATCAGTCGCGCGCTTCTCCAAAGTGGTGAACTTAGAGCCGACGCGATTTTAGATGACGAATTACTTGATGGTTTGCATGACGTTTTTGCGCCGCGTGTCGTGAAAATGAATGGGTACAATGTGCCATCGCACGATGACCCAAGCCGTCCGCAGTTGGATATCCAAGTCCGTCTTTTCGCCGGGGCGACAACTAAAGAACAGCGCGATGCGGTCAAAAAACTTGAGGCGAATATTAACAACCGCACGCCGAATGGTCGCATTCGCTTAATCATTGATAAACATTACTCAGAAGAGGTTGGGCCAGGGCTTGTTCTATGGCACCCAAAAGGTGGTCGGCTCCGGCACATCGTTGAAGACCAGTGGAAGAAGATGCACTACGAAGACGGCTATGAGTTGGTTTATACGCCGCACCTTGCGAAAAGTGATTTATGGAAGGTGTCTGGGCATTGGGATTTCTATCGCGAAGGGATGTTCTCACCGATGGCGATTGATGGGCAAGAGTACTTGGCCAAGCCGATGAACTGCCCGTTCCATGTGATGATTTATAAAGAGCGGCCACGTTCTTACCGAGATTTGCCGATGCGCTGGGCTGAACTCGGGACGGTTTATCGCTATGAAATGGCGGGCACATTGCACGGGTTGATGCGCGTGCGTGGCTTTACCCAAGACGATGCACATATTTTTTGTCGTTGGGATCAGCTCAACTATGAAGTTGATAAGGTGCTTTCATTTATCCTGAAGGTGTTGAAGACATTTGGATTTGAAGATTTTCATATGAATATCTCAACACGACCTGAGAAATTCGTGGGCGACATTGAGAAATGGGACGAAGCGGAGAAAACGTTAACGGAAGCTGTTCAACGTTTAGGACTGCCTTTTCAAATTGATGAAGGTGGTGGCGCTTTCTACGGGCCGAAAATTGACGTGACACTTGAAGATTGCCTCGGTCGAACCTGGCAGTGTTCGACGCTGCAGCTTGAGTTTAACAATCC
>JAHDGS010000038.1:0-20846 GCA_020627505.1 Myxococcota bacterium | reverse complement strand
TGACGTATACGTCGACGGAAGGGACACCAGAGGAGCCTGTGATGTTACATCGCGCGTTGTTAGGATCTGTCGAACGTTTCATTGGTATCTTGATCGAGCATTATGCAGGTGTCTTTCCTTTGTGGCTTGCGCCTGAGCAAGCGCGAATTTTGCCGATTTCAGATAAGCAGCTTGATTATGCACATGAACTCAAGTCACGCTTGAATCAAGCAGGTTATCGTGTCGAAATTGCATCCACGAGTGATAAGCTGGGTGCGAAGATCCGGGACGCACAGCTCGATAAAGTGCCCGTCATGCTGGTTGTTGGCGGCCAAGAGGTAGAGCTTGGTGGCGCGACGGTCAGACGTCATTCAGGAGAAAGTTGCGGGTTTATGGCTGAATCGGATTTGTTGGACTGGTTGTCTCATGAGAGCAAAACGCCGGAGACAGCATAAATAGCGGGCAATGGACTTGCAAACAGCTGAGAAACAAGGCATTTAAAAGATCATATGATGCAATGTTGCAGACGAGGAGGATAGTCTATTTCTTATAGAGATAATAATCGAGGCCGAAACAACCGGAACAATGAACCCCGTGTAAACCGCCGTATTCGAACACCAAAAGTACGTGTTGTACTTGATAGCGGTGAGCAGTTGGGCGTGCTTGATACAGATACAGCACGTGCAAAGGCTGAGGAAATGGGACTCGACCTCGTTGAAATTTCTCCAACGGCTCGGCCGCCCGTCTGCAAGATCATGGACTATGGCAAGTACAAGTATCAACAAAAAAGAAACAAGGCTGCGCAACGTAAAGCGCAACACATGACAGAGTTGAAAGAAGTTCAATTCCGGCCTAAAACCGATACGCATGACTTTAATGTGAAGTCGAAACGTGTCGCGAAGTTTATTGGGCAGGGCAATAAGTGTAAAGTCACTGTTATCTTTCGTGGCCGTGAAATCATTCATACTGATATTGGTAAAGATATCCTTGTGCGCGTCGCTGAAGAACATCAAGAAATTGCACAAGTTGAGAGCCCCCCGAAGATGGAACGTCGTCAGATGTTTATGATTCTGGCCCCAATGAAAGGCGCCGTAAAGAAAAAGAACGATCAAAAGTCTAAAGCGCCGCCGGTTGAGCAGGCGATTCAGACAGATGGCCCACAAGTTCAGAAAATTCGAACAGCGCCTAAGAAGAAAACCGCTTAACATCACTTATGACGGCCACGCAAAAAAGCATTGTCTTCATTATGGCGATTGTGGCCGTTGTGGGCGGATTGACTTTTCTGAGTACGCTTGAGCCACCACCTAATAGGCCGAATAACGCTGAGCATCGCCTCAAATTGAATATCAAAGGGGAGCTGATTGGTATCGGTTCGGACAGACCACCACAAATTCTGCCGAAAAAGCAGATGGAAGCGTGGGTGAATCAACGGTGTATTAGCTGTCATGGTTTGCCGCCAACGCGAGATATCCCTTATCAGGATGCCCCAAAGATGTTGCCTGAACATCATCCACCTAAGAATACGTGCATCAAGTGTCACCGCGCTGAATAGTGTCCTGAAGAGATAGCGTCAACTACTGATAAATGATTGGTCGGAGTGACAGGATTTGAACCTGCGACCCCTTGACCCCCAGTCAAGTGCGCTACCAAGCTGCGCCACACTCCGTCCATAGACGTTGTCTAATTGTTGCTTTCAATTGTCAAATATTTTCTCTTGTGGGCTTCGTTCAGAGCCTGTAGCCAGTCGCTATAAAATATGAGAGTGAACAATATGCATGAATATATAAAGATCGCTTTGAAGGGCACGCTCATGGGAACGGCGGATATTATCCCTGGGGTCAGTGGCGGGACGGTTGCGTTGCTCGTTGGGGTTTATGAACGTCTTATCAATGTGTTGAGTGGTTTAGGACTACAAACTGTCAAAGATGCGTTGACTGCTGTTCGAACGAAAAATCTTGGTCCATTCATGCGGACATACGACCTGTTTTTTTTAGGAAGCCTATTATGTGGCATTGCTCTCGCCATTGTGACTGCGGCACGCTTTATTCCTGCGCTGATGGAGAGCCACCGAAGTGAGATGAATGCATTATTTTTTGGCTTGATTTTGGCCTCTGCTGCCGTCCCGATGCGTCTGCTCAAAGTATGGCGGAATATATATGTTGGATTGCTGATTGTGGCGGCGGGGCTAGCTTTTTGGCTTGTGGGGCTTCCT
This sequence comes from Myxococcota bacterium, assembly GCA_020627505.1. Classification (GTDB taxonomy): domain Bacteria; phylum Myxococcota; class UBA727; order UBA727; family JAHDBA01; genus JAHDGS01. The sequence continues at coordinate 18,655 of JAHDGS010000038.1, read as the reverse complement.
GTTGCGACAGGCTCTGATAATCCCCTAGTTTTGTTTGTATCTGGTGCGATTGCGATCTGTGCTATGATATTACCGGGTGTTTCGGGCTCATATTTACTGAAGACGATGGGGCAGTATGAGCATATTCTGACGGCGGTTCATGAGCGTGAAGTCGTGACATTGGTGATTGTGATGGGCGGCATGTTGGTCGGTATTTTGTCTTTTGTGCGTGTGCTGCGCTATCTTTTAAGTCGGCACCATGATGCGACGATGATGGTGTTGACGGGTTTAATGCTCGGATCATTAAGGAGTGTGTGGCCTTGGCGCGAATCATGGGAGACAACATCTGCATTGTTCAGCCCGCATCTAAAGGGCGATGGTTTGCTCTGGATGGTATTCATTGTACTTGGAGGGGTCATTGTCGTCGCGCTTATCGCGGCCGAAGAGAAGTTCGGAGACAAACCAACGTTAGAATAAAATACGTTACACTGCTGTTGATTGTTCTGGTCAGTGCCGCGTGTGCTTCTGGTCGAACGGCGCAGCGGTCGAGTCCTTCTAGTGCACGATATACAGTCAGGGCTGGAGACACGCTGACCAAAATCGCCGACCGACATCATGTATCTGTCGCATCGATACAACAGGCAAATAATATTGAAAATCCTGATCAAATTGATGTTGGCCAGGTCCTTTTGATTCCAGGGGCGGCAACTGAGCAGCCAATAACGAAAACCCCAAAAAACATGTCCCAGCGTTCTTCATCTTCTAAAAAACAAGTGCGCCAGAACGGAGGACAGAATATCGCCCGGTTCTCGCGCTTCTTTCCTGTTGAAATGGGCGTGATGTTGCGCGGGTTTGATAATAAGGCCACACCGCCGCGAGAAGGCATTGTGATTGCAGCGCAAAAAGGGGCTCGTATTATCGCTCTGGCAGACGGTACAGTCTTACATGCGGGGCCGTCTTCAGCGGAGCTGGGTGAAATTGTTATTATCAAACATAATAATGTGCTGGCGGTCTATACAATGGTTACCGGTCGACTCGTACAGAAAGGTCAAAAGGTCAAAGGCGGTCGCACCATTGGATTTGTTGGACAGGCTGATGGTCATCCAACACCACGTATCGAGTTTCAGATTCGTGATGGGCGAATGCCAGTCGATCCATGGCCTTTGCTTGTTTCTGAATGATGTTCAGGCTTGCTTCGGCTTCATGCCTTTCATATAGTTAAATATGACTTTTAACCGAATGACGCGTGCTGAATTGAAGATGAAGATTAGAGATGTGCGTGGTTTCCCGCGGGCAGATACATTTTTTCGAGATATCGGACCGCTGCTCAGAGATCCTGTCGCGCTCGAAACAGCGACGCATCTGATGGCGGCGCCATTTCAAGAAGCCGGCATAACAGTTGTGGCCGCGCTTGAGAGCCGGGGTTTTATTCTTGGGCCTTTAGTCGGCCAAGCACTCGGTTGCGGTGTTGTGATGGTGAGACGACCGGGCCGTTTGCCGCCGAAGGTCGATAAAGTGCGGCTCGGCGAGAACCGTGAGCTTGAGGTGCAGTTAGACTTAATCAAGCAAGGGGATCGGGTGCTCATATGTGACGACTTACTTGCATCTGGGCAAACTGCCGAAGCGGCTGTCGCACTCTTTGAGCGAAATGGGGTTGAGGTTGTTGGGCTGAGTTTCTTGATCGAGTTGATTGATAAACGTGGTCGAGAACGACTCGGCATGCGTCGAGTTGAGAACGTATTTGAGGCGTGAATGCCTTCAAAGAAACGACCAGCTTTATTATTATTGTGCCTGCTCTTGCTTGGCCTCTTGCTTTGGTACCGACAGTCTCGACCAGAGCCGACGCTCCTAGAAGTAGAGCATCAATACATCGCCGATGCAGAACGTATACAATATACCCAGGCCAATCGGCCGCTGTACATTTTCAGGTTGCCGCCAAAGTCGTCCCAGACCTCATCAGTTTCTTTTGTGCTGTTTCATGGTGGCGGGTGGATATATCCAACCATTTCTCAAATTCTGCCTGTTGCACGTGCGTTGCAAGAGATGGGGCATGAGGTTTTGTTGCCCGAATATCGTGTCTTGTCTGTGGACAAGAGTACGCCAGCCGAAGCAGTTGAGGATGCGCGTCGTGCACTCGATTTCATCAGCAAGCTAAATAAAGACCCTGCACGCTCATATATTATTGGAGGGGTATCTGTTGGCGCGCAGCTCGCTGCCATGATGCTGAGCGATGCTTTTCTGGCACAACATGCCATGAAGGAAAAAATAAAGGGCGCCGTTATGTTAAGCCCAGTTCTAGATATTTCGCCAGGCGGCTATGGACACGATATGGTTGCCCACCTTGATTGGCAGCGTATCTCTCCTATGCATCAAACTTTTGGAGCACAAGGGCGTGTTCCTGTTTTCTTGGCGCATGCCCGTGACGACCGCGAGGTTGCTTTTGAGACGACAGCGCTGTTCTCAAAACGCACCGACATCATAAGCACACGACATGCTTATGATACGGGGGGGCATTTGATCTTCATTCGCCATCAGCCATCGATTGACGATGTTGCCCAGAAGATAAAAGTGTGGATGGATGCAATGGGTGCGTAGATTCTTGGTGGTCATTTTTTCAAATTCTCAAGGGCTGATTGTGCAGCATGTCGTGCATCTGAAAGGTCTTTGATGGCGTCATGTTCGAGCGACAGCTCAAGCCGATGTTGTTGATAGTCGAAACGGCCCAATCTCTTCATGGAGCGCATTTGGTTTTCTTTCAGCGAAATCGGCGACTGGTAGTCGAGCTGATATGTTTTATATAAGAGTTCTCCAGAGACATTCTGCTCGCCATAGCGGTGCCGGAAACGCGCTTGAAGTTCTTTTGTGTAGGCTGCTTCGGCGAGGATATTGCAATGGGTTGAAAACGTGCGATGACGCCAGTCGCGGCCTGACGAAAAGAGGTCTCCGATGCCTTGTTCGTCTGCGCCTCTCGTATACGTGCGTTCCGATTCGTCGACACGCACCGAAATGGTAAAGGGGCATCGAGAAAAATGTTCGTCGACAAACAAGCCATGAAGCTTGATACCAGTGAGCTGACCAATAACGTTGTACGCATTTCGTGAAATAGGGGCTCGCTGCCAGTATTGCCCAGCATAGACGTCATGTGGCATACTCAGAAAAAGAAGCATTCCTGTTAGGATATAGGTTGAAAAGAACATCACAGCCGGCTTCTGTATGCGCCAGCTCGTTGTTGTCACGGGAGGCTCTTTGAGCGATTGAATAGGCAATATCAATACGTAAAGTGCAAGCATGCCACAAGCAAACAGCGGAATTGGGAAGGCAAAAAATATCCCGATATGGAGTAAAGCGCCGAGTAAAATAATAGGACGCAGCTGGTGAATGCCTAAGAAAGCGAGCCAGACGAATGGGATGAAGGCAAACTCGAATAGCAATGTCGCATGTGAAAGAACTTTGGAGAGTCCAAGCGGGATCATATGAATGAGTTCTGGCCACCACACAACGTGGGGAATAGATGTCGGCAGCCAAAAGCCAAGACCATATGTCCACATCGGTGCGATGATTTTAAAGAGAGCGGAATCGAAATAGAAGAAACCAACACCAATCGTTAGGCCAACAGGGTATACCCAACACGGAACAGTACCTGACATCTCATCCTTCCTTCGAATATCCTCAATTGTCAGAAAGTAGAAAGACATCGCGATGTAAACGAAATCGATATGGTACTCAAACTCGGCAAAGTTGCCGAATACGATCACGCAACAAATATAATTGATGACAATTTCGTAGAAAGGAGACTTCCGGATGAAGCTACTTACGATAGCGATCCCCCATACCGTCATCAGTGCGTATGCAGGGGCCGTGTTCTGCAGAATGCGAGGCAGCTCAGAAAGCCAAAGCGGAGACAGCCAAAGAAGCTGAAAGATTTCGAGCAAAATACACGATAAAAAAAGACGTCGTGTCCAGACATAAGCTGAGTCGGAAGTATGTGATATAAGATTCCTTAATCTATTTTGCACGAAGTGCCTCCGCCAGATCAGGTGCTTGGGCAAGTTTGAACTCAAAAATATTTGGGGCGAGTCTGACGTACGCAACAACTTCGTAGGCGCGATTGCGTCTCTCCGTTAAAAGTCCCGGTCGCCATGCTTGATAGAATGTATCATCTTTCCGCACAATCTCGTATGTCTCAACACCGCCTGTCGATGTGCCAAATGTCCATAGATAATTCCGAAGCGTGTCTTGAAAACGTTGCGACGTGACGGGTAAGTGAATGAACCGGAATTTTCGAAAAACCCAGTATCGCCCACTCGCTTTCAAGTCACCAAGTCCAGTCTCATCAGCACCAGGCAAATACGTGACTTGACCATCAATGCGTTGTCGAACGGCCACTGTGCTTGAACGTGTTGCAAAATGAAAGTCCATGAAGACTGGATGGTGCGCGATGCCAAGATATTGCGAGACGTCATGTTTGTGCGCGGTTGTCCAATCACGATATTCGGTGACGATGTTCTGCCCCGGCATGTTTTCTTTCAGGAGTTTTGCCCTCAGGCTTGTGCCGATCTGAAATGGCGCTATCAAGATAAGCAATACGTATACAAGACGCCGGGACGTTCGAAAACGACATTGGGCTGAAGCCGCTCTTGTCTGAGGCTTGGGGAGTAGTAGGACAAAAAAGATGAGCTCTCCAATCGCAAAGAGTGGAATCGGAAAGGTGAAAAGAATACCAATGTGGAGGAGGGCGCCGAGTAAATAGAGTCGCCTCAGTCGAGAGACCCAGATACCAAATAAGAGTGTTGCCTCAAGAATAATAGGCAGCCAGCCGAGGGCGTATGCGGCCCATGCATGATCAAGCATCCAGCTGTGGTCGATGAGAACGGCATCCGGCACTGTTGCTGGCATCCAATAGCCGCGACCGCCATTCCATGTTGGTGAGGCAAGCTTGTAAAAGACTGACTCAAAATAAATAATGCCAATGCCAAGTGAAACAAGAATCAACTGAAAGTGATCCGAAACCGGCGTGTTCTTATCCCACCCGTTTCGCTTGGCATCAACGGAGTGACATACATGAAGCGGAACAAAAATCGCGAACAAACTCATGCCAATGTAGACATAATCCATGTGATATTCGAGATCTCGAAATGCACCAAAGACACTCGTGCAGAAAATATAATTACAGAACGCGGCAGCGCGATATCGGTACCCAAGAATCACGGCGATATTAATACAGATTCCGATCAAGCAAATCAGAATTGGAGAAAGTCCGCCGAGCCACGTGGGCGAGATTTCATGCCACCACATGAGTGGTGTCATACTCAATTGAATCAGTTCTAGGAGCAAAATGGAGAAGAAACCGATCCGAAAGAATGCGAGTGATTGTGCCGGGGTAATCAATAACATACGGGTTGACCCTAGCGTGAAAGTGACTTGTCAGTCAAAATCAGTCTCAAAGCATATGTATAACAGGTGTGCTCGGATCATCAGGACGATATTCAATCGTGCTGATACGCGTGTAGGGTACTGCGCGTCTGTGTTCGAGCTGCCGTATCGTATGTTCAGGTTGAAAAGGCATATGCTTTTCATACACATGATAGATTTCGACGCCTGTTTTTTGTCGTGTCCCGAAGACATCAAGATAACCACGAACACGCTCTTTAAACTCGGCAGAAGCTATGTCATTGGGCATTAAGGCGAATTTTCGATGGGTCCAAAACCGACCACTCATTTTCAATGAACCCATGCCTGTCTCATCGGCGCCCGGCAAAAACCGTTCATGACTATTATGTTGCTGTGCGATAGCGCGGACACGGTCAAACGGCGGCATAAAGTGTTCGTCGACAAAGACCTTGTGTTCGGTCAACCCCGTAAATCGAGTCACAACATTCATATGTCGCTCAACGAATAGCCGAACTGTTTGAAGGGCTGGGATATATTGAATCCTGTGCTTCAAATAGGGCGAGTTTAAGGTGATGATACTTTGCAGCATAATGGCTGCCATAAAAAGGATTTTAAGAAACGTTATTTGGGGCACGCTTATCGGCCGAGATGTTGTTTCCAAGGCAGTCTTGTTTTGATGACTTGAGAGCAGAAAAGGGATAAGGAGAAGATAGAAACTAAGTTCTGCGAGGGCAAATAGTGGAATAGGGTAGGTGAGTAGAATGCCCAGGTGCAATGCCGCCCCTAAAATACACCATTTCCGAAGCCTGGGGAACCACAATAAAAAGATGAAGAGCCCCTCAACAATAAGCGGAAGTCGACCCATGATTTCGATCAAAAATCGGGCGTTCAGCAGCCATCCATGATTCAGCCACACTGCATCTGGCATCGTTGCTGGCAACCAATAACCAAGGCCTGACATCCACATACGCGCGGGGAGTTTATAAAATATGGAGTCCAAATACACGAGCCCAACACCCAGGGTCATTAAAATCAGTGAGATATGTTGTGCGTGACCATCTTGTCGTGTCTGCAAGATATTCAAATCAGATGTTGATAGTGGCAAGAATAGTGCGAACAAAGATACGACGGTATAGATGTGATCAACGTGATACTCAAAGAGGTGAAAATACCCAAGTACACAAACACAGCATAGATAGTTTACGACTGCGCCAAATCGATAAAATCGTCCGTGAATCAACATGATGAGGGCACTAGCCCAACAGAAGCAGGTTAAAAGCTGTGGGCAGAACATAAGAGGGCTCTTTCGATAATCGAGTAACCACATGGGCATTGTGAGCATGAGCTGACAGACCTCGAGTAGGATAACAGAGAAGAATACCTGCCGGAAAAAGCATAAGAAACGGGCGTGGCTTACTGCCGCCGCAGTCTTGTTTTTATGCAATAATTCTTGAAAAAACGTCAATTTTAGCATAACACCAGTTCTCTAGGAGACTATATGACAGAACGTGATCCAAAAACAAATGAGGCGCTCTCTGGTCCTTTTTCACCATACAACCCACCAGTGGAGAATCATATGGTGATTGCTGCGGCATTGATGTTTGTACCATCGATACTGTTGTTTGTGCGCGGCCTCGCTGGCGGCGTCAAAATGAGTGTTGTTGACCACACCGCGAAGTTCCACTTCGCCTCAAGCAATCTGAGTGGTTTTCACTGGTTCATGTTACTTGCTGCATTTGCATTCTTGGCTGTGGGGGTATTTGCCATCATGTCATCGATGAAAGTTGATAAAATTCATAACGCTGACGAAACACAAAACAGAACACCAGATGCCGAAAAAGCGTCGTCTTTCGCCAAAAAAATAGCGACATTTGGTTGGATTCCTGGCGCGTTATTTGTGTTGATTGCGATCGGCGATGGATTTAGTGAATTTAATCATGAGGCGGCTGAATCTCATGCGGTCGAAGCAGAGGTTGCTGAAGCACCAAAGGCTGTCGCAGCCGAAGCGGCAAAGCCAGCAACCGAGAATGAAGGCGGCGAGAAGAACGTTGATTCGAAAAAAGAACAAGAGGCTCAAAAAGAATAGCTTCGTATATAAGAACAGCTTCGTAGACGGTTAACATCATGTACTTCATACAGCTGTCACTCAAAAGTATCGCACCCGCTGCGGTACTTTTTTTATTGATTTACGCCGCTGCAACCTTCTTGCTTCGACGGGTGAAGCTGTCGCCGTTCTCACTATTTTGTCTTATCTTAAATGTGACTGTTAGTGTCTACGCGATATCGAAGACAGGAGGGGGGACACACTTTGTTGGTGTTCCATTTGCAACGATTGTCGCTGCGTATATCGATCGTCATCTTGTGCCACTTTGATATTTGGAACAACCTCATTTGCTATGGACATCACGGCGATGGCGCCTTCTATGATACGGCCGCAGCCCACATGAATTTGCATCGCTGTGAGAACTTACTCAGTGTTTTTTCGAAGACCTGTGATGGGGTTTTTATGCAATATCATTATCTTGATCTATGGCTCAATGCGTTAATGCTATCAATATGGTCTAAAGAGGCGACACTGGGGTACCTCTTCTCGACGAACTGGCTCGTCTTATTTCTATTCTTTGGCGCCGCTTACGAGTTTGTTCTCGTCAGCACGCAACAAAGATGGCTCGCATTGTTTGGCGCTGCTGCCGTCATTATATTGTCGATATATCCTGATTATATTGACTTTCATCAGAAGCCGAAAGTGTTGTGGATGACGGCAGGGTTGTTGTCTGCCAACGTTTTGTGGCGTATAGGCTGCTATGCACTGGCATTGCTCATGGCTGCGGTGATGGCGATTGGCTTTTTGACGCCGGTCCCTTTTCTGGGTGGCGCATGCGGGTATGTACTGATGTTCTGTCTCAGGCGTCGAGGTAAGCATATCCGTGACGTGTTGACCGCCTGCTTGCCTGCATTATGTGCTGGTGTGCCTTTTGTTATCATGCATGCACTTCGCGAGCATATACTGGAGCCTCAAATATCAATCATTGAATGGAGCGCTTGGTTGGTGCATCCCTACTATGCCAGGATGTTATTTGCCGTGTGGCCTCTTTTAATGGGCCTTTATTTATATCGATATAACGCGAATCACCTGAAGGACAGACCATTGAATGAGTGGGTCTCTCCTTACCTATGGGGTATATGTGGTGTCTTAATTTTTGTATCGGTTTTTAGTCGTGTTCGCGATATTCATCAGTTCCTATACAATTGTACATTAGTGTGTGCGGTCGTCGCCGTTCGAGAAGCCTGTGTCGCTTGGTTGAATATGCAATCTGCCAAGAAACAATCTGTTGCCATGGTCGTCTTTATTTTGATGGCAAGTGTTCATATGGGTGTGAAAGGGCTTGGGCCATTCACTTTTCAAGGGCAATGCGAATCGATCGACTTTGTTGATAGGCTAGATACGCAGCTCGACATTTACGAGCCTGGGCGAATTGGGCTGAGCTTGGCAGACAGTCTGTTTAACGTTCACCAGGACCAGCTTTTTCGACACCACCAGACACAAGCCATTGCGGCCCTGCGTCCGCAGATGCTGTTTCTGAAATCAGAAGAGATGCAAAAGCTGATTGACCCATCGGATCTGCGTTACAAGATACTTGACCTCCATCGACATGCATCTGAGGCAGAAGGCTGTTCGCCGGAAAATATCCTGGTGGTACATGATGCGAACCTCGACTGGGATAAGCTGTCTTTTAAGCATCAACGAACGCTCCGCAGTGAACATTCAGGCGTGTCCTACTCGTTTGCTCAGCGGAGCTGCGAATAGAATGAGCGCGCGCCAGGTCGTTACCGTTTTTTATATAAACCAAATTCAATATGCTGCATGTTTTCTCGAATGGCGGCATTGACGCTGGCATGACCGGTGTTGCCACCTCGTTTGGATACAATGTAAAAGTCAAGCGCACGTTCTTCGAGGCGAGACGTCACATGCCGTTGATAATCATCTCCATACAGCTTGAGCCGAATGTGGTCCAAGAAAATCAGCGGGTAGGTACGCCGTCGAAATACGTAGCTGCTAGAAATGCCGCATCCTTTGTCCTTTTTAGCGGTATGTGTATGTAGTGTTTCAAGTGCTTGCACCTGAATATCGTTATGCTGAAGCGGTGCACTATAAGGAGAGAGCCGCAAGCATACGAGTACAATGACAGTCCCCACAAATGAGTGCCATGGATGCAGACTAAATCGTGCAAGTAACATACATGAGAGAATGAGCAGCGGTGTTAAACTATAATAAAAGGGCGCCTTCTGCATGATGATAGATAGAGAACAAAATACGTAAAGCATCGAGAGCCAGAATGAAAAACGTTGATGTTTAGTCGGCAGAGGCCATTCGACGACACACATGATAAAACCAATGATGAGAAGCATGGCATCACCAGGTCGAATATTGTTGAACATGAATGTGAGTGGTGTTGGGACGTGTAAAGACTGGTGTACAACCACAGACTCGATGAGACGACCCATAAATGGGATATCACCTGGTGCATTCATGTGAGCGGCAAGAGACATGACCAAGATCAACACGCATATAAGTGATGTCCTCAGGAAGTGTATATGAATACGGCGCCAGGTCATCAAAACGAACAGGCTTGTAAGTAAGCATAGTGGTATAACGTACTTTAAACTACAGGCGATCGAGCCAACCGCCGCGACCGTCGTCATGCAGGCATGAATACACGGATTGAGGTAGAAGTGAAATATCGATGCTCGAAAAAGAAGAAATGCTGTCAATATAAGCAGGGTGAGCCCGATGAAGTCGGGGCGAATGATGAGGACCAAAAAAGATGTGATGGGCGCGAGCATCAATGTCGACAAAAAAACAAGAAACCTGCTCGCCTTGAGCGCGTTGTGATGCCGCAAGGTTGATGGGTGATTGGCTGTATCAATGATGCATAAGAGAGCAAGAACGAAACAGGGGACAACGTTGATGGTGCGGAGCCACCAAAGGCGTGTTGGGTCTGACTTCGCCATTATCGTTGGGAGTAGGAAAAAAAGAGATGTCAGGTTTTGGATGGGGTCCTTGAATGCCGATTCGCCGTTTAGGAAGAACAGGTAAAGGTCATAAGTTGCACCCGTAAAGGCGTACTCGTCGAGCCCGTATTGTAAGGTCGCACATAGCCAGAAGAACCCCAGTGCAAAGAGAATACAGCCGGCAAGTACAAGTCCAATTGAATATGATCTATTCATGGCACTTTTTTGGGGATCAGCAACGAACGATGTAGATATTCCGTTTCGCGCTTATAAACAAACGCATACCTTTCAAGGACACATGCAGGCGGATCCCACTCATCGGTGACAACGAAAGGTGGATTGACCTGGTCAATGATACAACAGATATTTTCTTCAAGTGTATCCCTATTTGCGTAGCACTGGTCGACATGTGGGCCTTTGAATGGAACAAAGTCAAAATATGGGTTCGGTGTTTTTTTATCAAAGTATTCAAAATACTCAGATGTCACGGGCATCGCATGTGCGACATAATTCACATCTCCCAAATATAAGAAGTCTGATTCACACGTATGTACCCACGAACGCTGCAAATGCTCTGCAGCCTGATGTGGGTTTTTGATGCATAGGCCGACGCCGCCAGGAATATCTTTGAGTCCCTCCACAACATTGATTTTTTCTTGATGTGAAGAGAATCCATTCAGTCCTGTCGGAAGGTTATAGGCAATGGGTGCAATCACGAGCCCATACATGTAAACACCCCAGCAGAGACCGATGATAAGACTCAACCTTTTTGTGCTGAAAGCGCGCGACGTGACCAAAATAACAAAGGTGAGCGCTGCTAGAGACGGGTAGCTGCTCCAGATAAACTGCATGCCTTCTGGGAACTCTATCAAAAAAGAAGAGAGACTAAGGGCCGGGCCAAAGACAAGGGCAAATATGATACTCAATTGCAGACGACGTTTGCGTTCCACGACAAGTAAAGTTGAACAAAATAAGAGGAGAATGGGTAAACAATAGACCCGAATCAGACCCAGTAGATTCTTAGGTAAAGCAGAAAGGTGGGCGAAGAAATCGATATGCTGCATCCACGATTTCATAGCGGATACGGTCGTCGGGTGGAGCACTTTGATAGGCGGTACCATTGTTAAAATTGCGAACAGAACGCAAGCACAAAAAAACGGCATGAGATAACGAAATCGCTCAACCTTGAGTGAAAAGAGCCCTCCAAGGCCCAAGAATATAAGAACGAACGGCACATACAGAACATTGCAGACGCAAATCGTCACACATAATAAGCCGGCCCTGATGCCATCGCGTGCTTCAAGGGCGTGATAAAATGCCATTAAAAACCATAAAAAGAGTAAAATTTTCGGAAAGTCCACGAGTGTGAAGACACGAAGATCTGGTACGAGTGTCGCGACGACACATGGCGCGGCGAGCAGCAGGTGGACGAGTATATAAATGGACCTTCTTTGACTGTTCTTCATATGACGTATGTCGAGAAATTGACTCACTTCAGATAGGAACAATAAACCCAACAAGGGGATGCCAACATAAAGGTAGATATCTGGTGGTGCTGACCAATCAGCAACATTCTGAATCAGCGCAAAAAACCACAAATCAACAAAATGGTAAGGCTGTGCTAGTTCTGCACATTCATAGCCTGTTAATGTAAATGATGGGATCGGGACCTCGCAACCCGTGAGCGTCATATAGTAGGCCTGAACATTATAGAAATACGAGTCGTGGTGCTTGCCCGCCGCATGAATGAGGTCGAGGTGATATTGTATGGCATGTCTCAGAATCTGGAATAGAGAAAGCCATGCAGTCGAAAGCGCAAGTGAAAAAGCCCGTAGAGATTTGGGCGTGTCAGGTTCTGGAACATGTGCACACCTTTTGAAGAAATACCGTTGTAGCAGCATAAAGAGTAGCAAGTACGAAAATACCGTGACGCCTCGGGTACAGATAATGGCGTAAGCCCCAACAATCACAAAAAATAAGGTCGACTCACGCGAACCACCACAATGAAAGAAACGGACGATGGGCTCAAACAGCTTCGAATTGGCGCATGTTGCAAATACGAAAGCCACGACAAAAACGCCGAGGATATAAGGGAGCATCACAATAATTGATTCAATTCGCATAATAAAAAAGGAGAGGCGGTGCCTCTCCTTATTCGTATCACAAACCTGATCTTATGGACAAGCTACAGCAGATGTCGCTGGTGAGAATGATTGTGTTGTACCAGTTGAACTTACAACAAGTGTACCACTTACGTTGATTTGACCTTTAGCCTTAACGCCCGTGTTGTAGGTGTATGCCGAGTTATTCGCAGCAGCCTGGTCAGCAGCGTAGGTATTCATATCACCTTTTGCTTCAGCTTGGCCGGCACCGTAGTTACCACGACATTGGAACTTACCAAACGCAGGAAGCGCGATAGATGCTAGAATACCAATAATCGCAACAACAATCATCAACTCAATCAATGTAAAACCTTTTTTAGCCATTTTTATCTCCTTTGGTGTTAATGGTCACAAAAAGAGTTGCACAAGGTGTGCCATGTTTTCAAGAGAAGGGAAAAAGCCCAATTATTCAGTGATATTTTGAGACACCTCAGAAAACAGACGGGATTGAGTGCCAAATTCCGTCAGTTTTAAGCCGATATTTTCATGGGAAGTGACGTAAAACGTCAGTTTGTGACCCTTCGACCCTTCGACAAGCTCAGGGGACTGTAAACGCACGTACCGCAAGTTCAGAATGCTGCACGATAAGGGAATAGCTGATTGAAGGGTTTGCGAGGCTGAGTTAGAAACCGAGCTCTTTCTTACGTTCTTCTGCGCCAGGTAGAGGGTCCTCTTGCTCGGCAACGACAGGCAGCGAAACAGCCCGGTCTGCATTTATCTCTATCCATTTACTTTGATCTTCAGGAACTTCACTATCCTCAAAGATTGCATGAACGGGACATTCGGGCTCACACGCGCCACAGTCGATGCACTCATCAGGGTCAATATAGAGCATGTTGTCATCACCATGGAAGCATTCAACAGGGCAAACAGTTACACAATCTGTAAAACGACATTTCTCACAGTTACCTGTCACAACATAGGTCATATCAAGCCTCCAATATATATTTACAAGCTTATTCTAGAACAAATGCCTCAAAAGCCAAGATAATTATGACAGTTGGCGATAAGAGCGGAGGCGTTTTCGCCTGACAAGTGATAAAACAAGTCCAATGATTCCGGTGAGCATCAGTGTCAGGCCTGATGATTGCTGCTGACATCCTCCGAGCTCTTCGACATCCGTTTCATCTTCTTCATCACTACTGTTTGAATCGTCATCATCTTCCTCAAAGCCAAGCACATCTTCAAGTTCTTCTTCTGAAAGACCCAGATATGGGTCGAGCTCACCATCTTCATTAAATAAATTCGGCGTCAATATACTTGATGTGTCACACCAAGATCGAACCCCAACATCACAATTTTCAGACATTTTTTCATCGATCCAATCATAATAGGCATCCGGTCGCATATCGTATCCACCTGTCGTGCAATGTAGATCAGAATATGAAGTAACGCCAATCACTCGCTTTTTTGTAGGTGTGTCTACATTTGGTAGATTGATATATGCAGGGCCTCCTGAATCCCCATTACAAATACGAGCACTATTAGGATCTCCTATTTGGAATTCGTAGGTGCCAATAAGGCTGATATAAGAAGTCGCACAGTGCTTCAGTCCGGAACTTGCATTCTGATCGGATGACATCCTGTCTAATCCCCATCCAGCGATTTCGACGGACATATTCTCTGTAACATGTTCATCCCACTCTTCTGGCGTGATGACGATTGATGGAGAAACGTTGTAAACCGGTCTTTCAAGGAAGACTAGGGCAATGTTAAAGCCGCCAATAGATCCATTTTCAAATCCGTTATATCCTTCATGCATTAACCAATGGGTTGCGGGCACAATATCTGAAGGGAGATCAATCCCCGCAGAATTCCGAAAGGCTCTAATAGAAGCCTCTTCAAGGCCGCGTTGATCCGGAAAGAAGGATATATGGAATTTGGTATTATAGACATCGACTTGGGCACCTCTGCTAAATTGTTTCTCGATTCGTTCCTCCAAATATGTTTGGTGAATACAATGAGCTGCTGTGAGGACGACATCAGGGGCAATTAGGGTTCCAGTACAAATCGCACTGGCATAATCTTTATCGAAAATATTATACTCTGGGACACCAACTTTAGAAATTGCAATAATGGAAACGGCCGAATCTTGCGTCTCTGCGTCACAAAACTCACCGTTGATAATCGAAGCATCAGTCGTGGAAGTTGATTCGATCTCGACAGATGCGGTTTTCAGGCTTTGACCGCAACCGGCCAGCAGGATGAATGAAGCGAGCATGTAACGTAAACTGAACTTGTTCATAAGTATCTCCGATCTATAGGTTTAATGCCTCGGGGAACCATTCTCAAGAGCTTTGTTGAACGTGATGATTTTTCGAATGAGTTGTTTTGGGATGAAAAATGATGTAGGTAAAAGTAATGCACGTCATAAATGTCTATGCCAAACGGGTACTATTTGGCGCTCTGATCTTCATGCAAATCTCGCTTTCTTCGTGTCGAGTCCCAGAAGACGATAGACCATTCGCGAGGCGTGTTGAACAACGATCCGAACTTATTGGCGGTCCGCGTGCATTAGGTGAAGTTGGAGACTACCTACTCGAAAACAGCATGAGTCGATTTATGATCCACGATGCTGGTTTTTCAAGGGGATTTGGCGTCTATGGGGGAGCGCTCATTGACGCAGACTGGGTGGACCCGACAAAACGTGACGGGGATCTACTTGGTGGTGTTGGACACGATAATTTGGGCGAGTTGTTTCCGACATTTTTTTTAGAGGCGCTACGTCCTACCGAGGTGCCCAACAATTATAATCACGCTGACAGCCGGTCGACCTTGCCAGCGATTGAAGTTGAACGGAGTGACGACAAGCTCGGCGTGGTTGTCGTTCGTGGCATTGGAGACGACTTCCTGGCGCTCACCGAAACGATTAACGAATTTCTAACAGGTGATTTACGTGAAGACCCACGTCTCGTCTTCGAGCACCGTTATATTTTAGAAGCCGATAAGCCCTTCTTGAGACTTGTGACAACAGTTCAGAATGTATCAGACACAAGATTGACATTTGATGCAACCGCGAACTTTGGATTCCCGATCACGTTGCCTGTCGGCGATATTGGTCTCTTTGGTGGGGGCAATCATGTGTTCTTACCAGGCGATGTGGGCTTCGATGCCCGGCAAGGGATTGAGCGCGCTTATGCCGAGGGCAATAAATTACCTGCACTACCTGGCATGCACGCCCCATTTGTCGCCACAGTCAGCGACGATATCAGTTATGGGTTGCTTGGACGGCCATCTCAATATAACTACACCAACGCAACTGGTGCATTCCCTGACGCATCCGATTCTGGCGTACACATACCCTTCATCGCTTCGGCATTTACAGCACTATATACTTATACGGTTCCACCACTCATGCCGAATGATGGTGTCGCAGGTGGAGAAGACGCATTTTCGTTCGAGCGACTTTTCCTCGTCGGGCAAGGTGATGTCGCGTCGATTACAGATCAAATATATGACTTAGAAGGTCGCGCAACAGTGACACTGTCTGGCGCGGTCAAATCGTTGTCATCGTCATCGGCGGTTGAGGGGATTTCAGTGATGGTCCTCGACGAGCGTGGTCGGCATGTGACACATATCCGGACACGCGAAGAGGGGACATTCTCTGCGCGTCTGCCTATCGGGAATTACTTTCTCCAAACGGTCGATGACAATCGCCCGAAGGCGACCGCTGTGGTCGTCAACTTGGATGGTGATCAGTACATTGAGATCGGTGTTGACGAACCAGCCCGATTCGATGTGACGGTCCGAGACGCTGACACAGGTTTGTTGATCCCTGCTAAACTAACGCTTGTCGGATCTGTGCCAGCGGGCCAGTTGATTGATGATATTTTTGATGAGTCGTTGGGAGAGCACAGACGCCGGAGACCTGTTGTGGGTCGGACGCCGGTGTCAGATGGTGATTATATAGAGAAAGTTGCTTACGGTGATATGTCAGGCACACAGGGGCGTTGTCGACCTGGTGATTATGAGCTCGTCGTGTCGCATGGTCCAGAATACACAGTTCACAAGGAGATGATTCGGGTTGCACCTGGTGCTTTATTTTCGGCGGATGTCGTGTTGAAGAGAGTGGCGAACCCGATCGGCTATATCGGTGCAGATTTTCATCTCCATTCGAGTGGTTCTCTCGACTCTGATGCAAAACCAGACGACCGAATTAAGCATTATGCCTCAGAAGGTGTTGAGTATGTTGTGTCCACCGATCATAACTTTGTTGTCGATTACCGGCCGGCGATCGACGCGAACGGATTTGCCGATGTGCTCGGGGCCGAGGTGGGTATCGAGCTGTCCACCATTGATCGTGGACATTTCAATGGATTCCCGATTCAGATGTATGATGGTCGACTCGCGTATGATGATGGCAACGTGCGCAATGATGTTCAGGCAAGGACTTTTGGCTCTTTTCAATGGGCCAGTAAAACGCCGAAGTTTATCTTTGATGAGTTACGTGCGCTTGGTCAGCCCGAACAAACTGTGTCATCAGACTGCGCTGGCGAGTTTCCTTCTGAGCAGGTCGCCTGTGTCGGAGCACAAAAGCCTGTTGTGGTTCAGGTGAATCATGCACGCGATGGGGTGTTGGGCTATTTCGACCAATTCAATCTTCAGCAAACAACCCTCGAATTGCCACAAGTCACGGGGCCGCTCGCACCGAATACTGCGCTTAAACCTGAATATGCGCCATCTGCCTTTTCGTGGGATTTTGATGCCATGGAAGTGTTCAATGGTAAGTTCTACGATTTCATTCACAATCATACGGCACCGGCTGGGACGGTGTACGATCCTGTGTCATGTTGTCCAATTGCGGAAGGTGATGTCTTATACGATTGGCACGCGTTTCCATGTGATGAAAACATGCGTGATTGTACATGTACGGCAGAAGATGCCGCTTTACAGGTTGCGCGTGGCAACTGCGAGCGTGGAGAGCCACTTTTTCCTGGGTTGGTTGATGACTGGTTCCAGATTCTTCGGGCTGGCAAACGTGTGGTTGCCACAGGTAACTCAGACAGCCATGGCGATGGCGCCGAGGCCGGGAGCCCTAGAACGTATATCTTTGCTGAGACAGATGATGGATCAGCAGTCACGACGGACGCCGTGCGTCGCGCATTTGCTTCAGGAGATGTCTTTTTATCAAATGGTCCAATCGTGCAGTTTACAATTGATGATAAGAAACCGGGTGGAACAGTTCGGGGAAATAGACAAGCTTGGGTGCTTTCACTCACTGGGGCGACATGGACTGCACCGGATACTGCCCGTATTTATTATAATGGTCTTCTGGTTGATGAGCAGGCGATCGCTATAGATGAGCGACAAGAACGATATGATGTGATATTGCAAGGTGAGCTAGAGACGTTGCAAGATGGTTTTGTTGTTGTCGAAGTTGTTGGTGAACGGTCATTATTCCCAATGGTGTTGCCACAAGATCAAGGACCGCTGAATATTGTTGATACGGTTGAAATTTTGTCGAGTTCCCTCGAGTCAGATGAACGGCTAGACTTATTTGAGCCAAGCTTTGTAACCGATTCGGTACCGTATGCGCTCAGCAATCCAATTTGGGTTGACGCAGATTCTGATGGCCGTATCGCACCCTCTTTGGTCGAAACTGATATTGATTTTGATACAGCTTCAAATATATATGGGAGCCGCGGTTCAAAACATCAGGTCGAAGAGCATCGACATGCACATGCACACCGCCACGATGAGGTCGACTTTGGGGAAGGGGCTGAGCAGGCGTTGGGGCCTTGGCTTGAATCTAATTTTCCGCGAACACTATACCCGTCATTATCGGCATATTCCAGAAGACAGCGTATGTATCTACGCTCTTTGCCGCGCTTTTTATGGCCGATAGATCCACATTATTATCCGGATGGAGAGCTCAACGAAGTCGGTCGCGTTCTAAGAGGATTCGCACAAGATCGACACATGCATTGATTTTTCTACAGTCCGATCACGCTAAAAAGACAGACGACAAAGCCTGCTAGAAAGAAGATGCTGGTATATCTGAGGATTGAATGCGCGGATGCCCCCGTGATTGCCATAACGGGTAGCGCCCAGAATGGTTGTATCCAGTTTGTTAATTGGTCGCCATAGCAAAAGCACATCAATAGTTGTGT
>JAHDGS010000162.1 GCA_020627505.1 Myxococcota bacterium | reverse complement strand
TCATTCTGTACGACATGGCACTTTGTAAGCAATTTGTTGTGATATGACCAGTCCGCTTTATCGATTAATGTCGTGCATTTTTTATTAAAAAACTGAAGATATCGCACAAATGATTGTCCTCGTACGGAAATCAGGTATATTGGAGGAGATCATGCAAATATCAACGTTATTGTTTATCACCCTATTTGCTGGCTCAGTGTTCGCTGAAGCCAACATTGATGGTTTAAGCTTGCCAAGTGGTTTTAAAAGAGTGTCGGAGAATCGCTATCAGGCCAACCGAACATATTCATCGGTCAAAAGAGCAATTGAGAAGCAGCTGAGAAATAAGTCGACCATAAAGATTCTTGAAGATCGTTCTTACCCTGGTATCAAGTACTTCTATGTACGCAGTTTGAAAGATGGGCGAAACTGGGATGGGTTACACTTTTATTCAGAAAAACGTGGTTCTGTTGGCCTATATATTTTGAATGGACTCTCTTCTACAAACACTTCAGAAGAATAATAGATAAGATCTCTCGGTTTTGCTGATGCTGATTGTGAATGCATTCTCGGCGTTCATAAGTGTGCACCTTATTGTTGATAATAAGGTCTTTATGACGCTTGTTATACTTGGTCTGATAACAGTGCTCAATATTCTCGATATATTGCTGCATAAAGGTGTCATAAATATTATCAGTGTGGCGTCTTACTTCGCCATGCTCTTTATCGTTATGTTTGGGGGGATGAAAGAGCGTGTTTTTCGTCATGACATACGCCATAGTCGTGATGCGAACGCATTAGATTTGACTGTTTCGAAAGTCGAGCCGTCCTATCAAGGAACCCGACTTCTCGCTTCTTCAATCATAAATAAGAAGCATCAAACATTCATGTTGACCAAGAAAGGGACACATTTTTGCGATAGCCCGATTCAACCTGGTGCGCGTATTCGATATACGGGCGCCATTGAGAAACTTAAGCCAAAACTTGGATACGGTGATTTTGATGGCTTGTTATGGGGGCGGGTCCGAGGAGTTCAAGGTCATATTCGGATTAAAGATTGGTCGAAACTTGAGGTATACAAGAACTCGAGTCAACATTTCTCATATTTGGTTCAATGTCGGCTTAAGCGTATATTGGATAAGCATGCATCCTCAAAAAGATTGAGGCAGTCTGCAGCGATTATTCGTTCTTTGTTTCTTGGCGATACATCAGATTTGTCACAGGAAACACGTGATATTTTTTTTCGAACTGGGACTGTTCATTTGATTGCTGTCAGCGGGTTCCAGGTTGGTTTCGTTATTTTGTGTATACGTTTTATGCTGAAAATATTTAATGGCGCCATGATCATACTCGCTCGTCGGCGTCAGGGTGGACATCGACGACTTGAGTGGAGCTTACTTTTAATGGGGATTTGGGGCTACGCATATTGTTGTCAGATGCAGGCTGCTGTCGTGCGGGCAACACTCTTTTTCACGATCTATCTGACTGCGCAGTTGTTGGGTACGAAACATCGTGCGATCGAGTATCTTACCGTTACGTTCATATTACTCATGTGTGTCGATCCCTTTTGTGTATTTGATATTGGTCTACTTCTATCAATATCAGGCGTTTGTGGACTTCTATTGTGTTCCGAACGTCAGCCGCTGTTACAGCAGATATTATTAAATACGCCCAACAAAGTGGGGCGGTTTACAAAATGGTTGAACACGATCTTGAATTATTCTCTGTCAATGATCACAACGTCTTTGCTCACGACAGGGCTCATTGCCGCGACATTTAATCTGCAAGTGCCATTAAGTCCATTATGCAATGCACTGCTATGCTGGCTTGTTGCCCTCATCCAATTGCCTATTATGATGGTTGCGGGTACGAGTCTAATATTTGATTCATCACTTGTATTCCGAGTCGGAACCAGGTTTGGAGAAATTTTCCTATATGCTGTTGAACAATGCGATATCTATCTTGGCGTTGTCCGATACTGCTTCGGGTATTCATTGATCGTGACAGTGGTTTTATCGATATTGACCTACTTACTACTGGATTATCAGAGGCGAAAGATCGCCAGGCTTATTATAGGCACATTCATCTATATCTTGTGGAGCGGCCAACCATTTGCCGCTCAGATAAAAAGTGTTCCTTGGGAAGGACCACAGCTTGCCGCGATACGTTTTCTATCTGTGGGTCAAGGGGATTGTGTCGTTATTGAAGACCGATTCGGGCATATGATCGTCATCGATACAGGGCCACCTTATCGTCAGAAGAATGTTGCAGCCCATCTTGAGAGATTACTAAATTCGGATATGAAAAGATCAATAGACCTCTTGATCGTGACCCATCCAGATAGCGATCATGTTGGAGGACTACAAAGACTACTTGACACATTTGATATAAAGCGGCTTTGGCTTGGCGGAAAAGATATTAGGGAGAAGTATGCACGTGAGCTGAATAGCGCATATTTGCAGAAGACAGAGGTTGCATTTAAGAAAGATGTGGAGTCGTATTTTGGTTTGGGTGAAGTAAAAATACGCCCACTTGTGCCGTTTTTTCCTGGGAACATATTTGATGCGCCAGAACTGGGACAAAATGATAACTCTTTGGCTGTTGAGGTGCAGATAGGGGAGGCGAGAATCTTATTTCCTGGGGATATTGAACATTTTTCAGAACAATATTTAGTTGAAGCAGGTCGACTTCGAGAAGTTGATATTCTGCTCGCACCCCATCATGGTTCTCAAACCTCGTCAACGAATGCATTTATAGATGCCACACGACCAAAGGATGTCATTTTCAGTGCCGGATTTCAGAATCGATTCGGATTTCCGAAGCTTGATATCGTAAACCGGTACAAATCAGTTCGATCCAATATTTGGAGTACAAATTGTCATGGTACAACTTCGATCGTTATCAATCGAAACGGGTATAAGATCAGCGGATTTACCTCAAAGACATCTCAGTATTTAAACCCCGACTGTCGACGTTTGAGTGATTGAGGCGCAATCACATACCTGCATCGCGAGGCGTCCCGCCGTCAAATATCATTTCATCAGGCAGGTTGGCATCATCTCGCTCTCCTGGAAGACACGCACCACTCGAGCAAAAATATCCATCATCACATTCCGCATCAATTTGACAAGGTTGAATCAAAGATTCGGTGTCTAGGGCGATGGAACATCCGAACATTGCAAGTAAGATAAAGGCAAGAAGGGTGTGACGTTTCATCGAATTACTTTTGTTCATGATCGTGTACCTTGTGCTGTTGTGATAACCGAACCGACATATCGTTTCTGTAGGAAAGATGTTTTTGGCTCGTTTTTGCTTTGCCGAAGCCCATCTTGTTGCTTTGGCTCAGCGGACTCGACATCAATTGGCTGAACATCAGCAGACGCAACATCTGGTTTGGTTGCGTTTTTATATTTTATCCACGAGACGACTGCAACCAAAGCTGATGCACCGCCAAATAAATAGCCCATATCTGCAAGTACAGCTTTTTCTTCGACCTTGGCACGTTCGACAATCAAGTCGTCACCAAGTATTGGTGTTGCACGGTCCGCATTACATACGACAACGTCATCGAGGCAGTCAAAATCGGATTTCGCAGATAATCCCAAAATAAT
>JAHDGS010000037.1:21035-22238 GCA_020627505.1 Myxococcota bacterium | reverse complement strand
AACGCCACAATCATACAACACCTTGTGCCAAAAACGCGCATAGAGAAGATGCAAGACCGCATGCTCAACACCGCCGATATAAAGATCGACTGGCATCCAGTATTGCTCCGCTTCTTCTGATATAGGACCTTCGGTATAATCGGGATCGATGTAGCGCAGATAATACCAGCATGACCCGGCCCATTGTGGCATCGTGTTCGTTTCTCGCCGTGCTCGCCGCCCGTCTGGCAAAGTTACATATAGCCAATCATCGCCTGCCCTGGCTAACGGCGGTTCTCCGTCAGCTGTTGGCTTATACGCGTCGACTTCTGGTAGAGGCACCGGAAGCATGTCGGCAGACAGACATATCTCCTCACCGTCATCTGCATGCACAACAGGGAATGGCTCACCCCAATAACGCTGCCTAGAAAATAGCCAATCACGCAACTTATATTGAACAGATTGCTCACCGGCTCCATGCTCTTCAAGCCACGATATCATTTTCGCTTTTGCTGCTTTGACATCAAGTTCATTTAAGAAATCTGAATTCACAAGTATGCCGTCACCCGTATAAGCCTCTTTGGCGACATCGCCACCAGCAATCACTTCGACAATCGGAATATCAAACTTTGACGCAAAAGCATGGTCACGTTCGTCATGACCTGGCACAGCCATAATGGCCCCCGTCCCATATGTCGCAAGCACGTAGTCTGCTATCCAAACTTGAACCGCATCACCATTCGCCGGGTTGATAGCGTATGCCCCAGTGAACACGCCTGTTTTTTCTTTGTTGTCGCCAGTGCGATCCATCTCGCTTTTATTTTTAACTTCTTCGATATATGCATCGACGGCTGCTTTTTGCTCGACGGTCGTAATTTTCTGTACCAAGTCGTGTTCCGGGGCAAGCACACAGTATGTACAGCCAAAAAGGGTGTCGGGCCGCGTCGTATACACACGAAAATGGGCATCGTGCTCTTGCACGCTAAAGTCAACAAAAGCCCCCGTGCTTTTGCCAATCCAGTTGCGTTGCATATCTTTCACGCTTTCAGGCCAGTCGACATCATCAAGATCCACTAATAGTCGTTCAGCATAGGCCGTAATTCTAAGCATCCATTGACGCATCAACCGTCGTTCGACCGGGTCACCCGTCTCCACATACTTCCCGTCTTTCACTTCTTCATTCGCTAAACACGTGCCCTGCGCCGGACACCAGTTCACAGGCAC
>JAHDGS010000037.1:0-21025 GCA_020627505.1 Myxococcota bacterium | reverse complement strand
AGATCCATTGTGTCCAGCGAACATAGTCAGGGTCAGTTGTCGATACCTCACGTGACCAATCATATGAAAAGCCCAGTCGTTTAATCTGCCTTCTAAAATTATCGACGTTTCGCTTGGTGATAATGGCTGGGTGAATATCTTCTCGAATAGCAGCCCGCTCGGCCGGCAAACCAAATGCATCCCATCCCATTGGATGAAGAACATTGAAACCTTGCTTTCGTTTCATTCGTGAAATCACATCTGTCGCCGTATATCCTTCAGGATGTCCGACGTGAAGACCCGCCCCGGATGGGTAAGGAAACATATCGAGGGCGTAAAACTTCGGTTTTTCTTTGAGTGACGCGATGTCTCGGCTGACCTCGAACGCACGTTTCTCATCCCATATATTTTGCCAATATGGCTCTATCTCTTTCGGATTGTATTTCGACATAGGACCGTTTTACAGAAATTGCCATCAGCCCACAAGCCAACATATTAAATATCATTCAAGAACTTGAGGACCTCTGCGCGAAGGGACAACACTTTCTTCGAAAGACTCGCATGACCTTGTTTAATCAGGTGCCCGCCTTCTCGATTTAACGTATCAGCAAGCCCACGCAGCCGTTCAGCAAGCGCTCCATCAACCATGTGGCTATCTGCTGACACCGCCGCAGCATCCCTGGCAGGCGGCGGTCGGTCTGACAATGTTTCACTCCCATCTTTTGTGCGTGTAAGCTCATCTGGGTCGTGCTGGATATGGCCAATTGCATCGACGACAGGTTGAGGAATAATTGATGGGTTTTCAACCACTTCTTTATATGCGGTATCACTGGAAAATGGTCGAGGCACGGCCAGTTCTTCAAACGGGTTATTCTCTTTATCGTCTACCATCGAATAGTCGTATCGCTAAAATGAACGAGAGACAAGATTTACCTAAAGCTGTTTCACTCTGAGGCTGGATGACATCACGATGAGATCGAGTACCGCAACAAATACGCCGGTTGCAAAAGGCACATGTAGGAATTGTGCGACGACATTAAAAGAAAGATAGGCCATCGCCATACCAAGTAAAGACTGAGTCATAACGACAACTAAAAGAAGTATGATATGACCTCGAAAATATGCTGAGCGCCAAACATAGAGCATCGCGGAGGAGATCAGCAGCATCAACAATGCAATTTTTCGGTGCCAGAAATCCTCTTCGGGTAAATGGTTCACCCAGGTTTGGCGCGGAATGAGGCCCTCCATAAGAATTGGCTCCATATGTACACGCACATGCGCCCCGAGAAAGACTTGCATCAATAATAATATCATCAACCCAACGGCACAAACCAGCAACATACGGTTTGAGCCGGAACCACGAGCAGTATTCGTATTCAACCACATGAGTAGGCGCGCCACGGCAAGTATCAAAAATGCAAATACGAAATGGGCCGTTACTAGTGCGCCACGCAATTCCTCGGCGACAACTTGACCGCCTAACCAGGCCTGAAAACCAGTCACAAAAAATAAGGTCAAGGACAGCCCGAAAGATAAAACGCCAACATGCCGATGTCGCCAAGATATGAAAAGCAACCTCAGTACGAACAAGCCAAACGCGGCACCCACCAGGCGATTCAGATACTCTGTCCAAGTTTGAATGGCGTTAAACTTCAACCTATCAAAACCTTCAGGTAACTGTGTCGCATCGATCGGTGGCACCCATGCCCCAAAACATTTCGGCCAATCAGGACAGCCCAGCCCTGAGCCCGTCACACGCACAAATGCACCCGCAGCAATTACAATGAACGCAGCCCAAAACACATTTCTTGAAGACTTGTAAAGTGCGTCCACAATCATCTCCTCTGCCTCAATTGAGAGGAACAAAATGGTGGTGAGAGAGGGAGTTGAACCCTCGACCTCGGGATTATGAGACCCACGCTCTAACCAACTGAGCTACCTCACCGCCTGCTGCCAGTTTACATACTTTTCGGAACGCTGCAATGGGTTGAGAACAAAACTGTTATAAATTGATCCATCAACTGAACGCTTTTGAGCGCAGCTTCCTTTCAATATAACATGGGATCATGAACAAAACACAGTCTCGAAATCGTCTTATCATGCTTGGCGCAAGTGCCGCAGTGATGTCTTATTTTTGGCTTAAGAAGAAAGCCCAAGACTTTGTCGACCAACCCGGTCAGGCATCAAATACCGCGCCACCCTCAGACATTCACTCAGCCGCAGCTGAAGACATTCAACCCCCTCCACCTGCCCCCAGTTCCGGTGCTGAGCCCATGGCCCAAACGTTATTCGAGTTTTTGTCTGGCAATATTTGGCTTGATGCACGTCAGTGGCGAGACTTGTGGGCCGAGCAACCTGAACTTGAGTTGAGAGACTGGCTGCTCGACGAAGGGGCGGCTATTTTGAATGATGTTCGCCGTTCACTCATTACCCAGCCAGCATTACTGAGTGGGTGTAGACGTCGTTGGCTTGTCGTTTGCCGGCATGCCAACATGGAAGAGACAGAAGCCCTCGAGGCCTGGAAGGCATAATAAGGCGTTGTTATACAGATTTGATGCACTCGTCGCGGTCTCATAAATCAACATTCCGAAACATGATGCATATGGAGGTGATGTGTAAGAGCCCCATAAACTTTTGTGGTTTATATTTATAGCTATTGTCACACCGCTTGAAGTTCTTAATCCAAGCTCGCGTCCTTTAAACAATCCATCTTCGCGACTTACTTAGAAAAAAGTGCCAAAGTTAAACTCAAATTGCCGTGACCGGTCGCCTTGATTAAATCCGTAGGTGCCAGCAGGGCGTCGCACGAGCGGGAAGCCCCACTCAAACCTGAGCGGCCCCATTGGCGACAGCCAGCGAAATCCAAAACCTGCAGACATATACATCCCAAGAGGCAAGTCCGTGCGTGGATCGAAACATGTTTCGGTCGCACAATTGATGGTCGACAAATACGGGTTCGCACCATTCCCGATATAAAAGAGGTTTTCATCTCGCGCATAACTATTGCCCATATCAAAGAAGAAGACGCCTCTAATATTCATTGGTGCCGCAACAATTGGGAACTCTAGTTCCAGATTCGCAATCAACTGCTTGCTGCCACCAACGCGGAACTCCCGAAGGGGTTCCCCGGGCGTTAAGCCCCCCACCCGTTCGACAGGTGAAATCGAACGCGGCTGATAGCCCCGCACAGTATTTAACCCGCCAAGGTAATAGCGTTCAAAAATAAGTGACGGATCATCAGACGCCAACAAACCAAACTCGACGTTTGCCTTCAGGACCCAATTCTTCAGCTTTTCAATTTTATCTCCGACATCGAGATACCCGCGTCCGATAAAACGGAACCGATGAAACTCATTGACTCGACTTTCACGTCGATAGCTGCGGTCCGGTGACCAGCCTGCCCCTGGAATAAGATACCTTGGCTTGAAGCTGCCCCATCGCGCATCTTTCATCCAAGTCTCGATATCGCCAAATACGCCAGACCCCAGAAACCGACTTGCGAGTTCATACCCGCCCAAGAAGTAGAAGCCTTTTGACGGCTGCAATCGGTTGTTACGTTGATCCCATACGAGCGACAAACCTAAAGACGAAGTGTATCTCGGCAGGTTCCGTGTCAGACCTAGATGGGTTACCTCAAAACTTTGACCACTGAAGTCAAGCAGTACACGCTCCATTTGGAAGTTTAAGAAGGCTTGAAAATTGTCCAAGTTAAACTCATATGGTGAATATTTTAGACGGTAATCATATTTATCTCGTCCAAAGCTTTTCTTGATAACACGACCGATTGGATATCCTGTGGTCACCCCAAAACCAATACTGTTTCTAAAATAATCGATAAAGTTCTGAGACGACACGAATACGTTCGTCTGAAGCGTCAACGGCTCATCGCCGAGCAACCGCCAATATGGATCCAGATATGAGAAATTAATCTGCCGACGAATACGCGAGACTTGCCCTTGAAGGTTCAATGTCTGACCGCCGCCAAATAGGTTGTTTTGCGAGACTGAGCCCTGCACCATCGCATTTTCAAATGTTGAGTAACCAAAGCCAAAGTTAAACGTGCCTGTTGGTCGTTCCGTCACACGCACCTTCACACGCAGCGTATTCGGCTTTGAGCCAGGCTCAGAGCTGAGGGCAATGTCTTCGAAAAAACCAAGAGACCGCACACGGGCCTCAGAACGCCGAATCTGTTGATGATCATACCAATCACCTTCAAAAACTCGAAACTCTCGACGAATCACCTCATCTTTTGTCCGGGAATTCCCGACGATATCGATGCGCTCGAGTTTAAAGCGGGGCCCGGCATCAACTTCAAAGTCGATGGCGACTTCATGCGTGTCACGATTCATTCGCGGTACTTGAGCCACATTCACATGCGCAAAACCGCTATTCTTATATGCGTTCGATATCGCCTCAGTTGAGGCCATGAGTGTTTCTTGTGAGAACCGCTTACCGCGCTCAAGAGAGACCAGCCCTTCTAGCTCGCTGGCGAGAAACACCGGCACTTCAGGCTGATTTTCTCTTTGTTTTGCAAATGCAGTTCTGTCTTTGACGAGATGGTCACCCGTGACAGTATAATCCGTTACAGTATATGGCAGCCCTTCTTCAAGATCAATTGTCATGGTCACATGTGAGCGATCATGACTCATGAGCACCTTTGGCTGAGAAACTTTGACATCGAGAAAACCTTTGTTCCGGTAATAAAATTCCAAGATCGCAGCATCGATCTCGACGTACTCTTGTTTAAATGTGCCCCAGTCCGTCAGGTTGCCAAGTATATGTGATTCACGTGATCGAAGAGCACCTCTCAACTCATCATCAGACAAGAGCGTATTCCCAACAAAGGCGACATCTTCAATACGGACTTTCGCAAACTCTTTAACATCAAAAATAACCCGAACATAACGACCCTCATCTTCGATGGGCTGAGCATCAGTGGCTTCGCCATCACGCCGCAGCTCTAAATACTCCTGAAATGTCTCTGGGCCAACACGTTTATCCGGTGCTTCAGCGTGCTCTGTCCGAACGTCAACTTGGGCTAAAAAATAGCCCTTCTCTTGATAGACATTCGCGATTTTCCCCGCGAGCACATTGATATGCGGAATATCGAGCGTGTCGAATTCTTGTATATCGACAATATCTTCAAACTCGATCTCATCCAGGGCTGATAATCCCTCATATTTTATTTCAGCAATCACGGGTCGTTCGACAACAATATAGGTCAACTCAACTGCGCCCGATGGCCGATCCACTAAATCGACGTAGACATCTTCAAATTGGTGCAGGTTATAAATCCGCTTAACATCGGACGAGATTGTTTTTGCATTTGGGAGTCGCCCCACAGCCGTACTGATTTGGCCAAAAATAGCTGCGGGAGACATCCTTTCAGCGCCTTTGACGCGAATCAGGTAAACATCTCCTGCACGTTCTCCCTCAGCTACCATCTCTGTTTTGGTTCCTGAGCGACTAAGTGCCGCCTCTTGTGCCTCGGTTAAAGGCGATGGTAGTACACCACCAATACGACGACGGCGTTTCTTTTTTTTGCTTTGTGGTGGCGGATTATTGAATGCGCCTGGCCCATTATTGCCAAATCCGTTTTGTCCACCAAACCCTTGCGCCTCGACACGTACAGATAGAATCATGAGGCTAAGACTCAGGATTGTAAAAAGAACGTGTTGCGGCATCGGCATGAAAAAGTGGTAATCATTCTGCAGAGAAAAACAATCGGGTCATCGAAAAAAAGCCGTTTTTATCAATAATTTATCATTTAGGGGTGACCCTTCTCGCGAAAGTGTTTACCCTATCTACAGATGGAGTATAGAGACTACTACAAGACACTTGGGGTCGACAAAAAAGCCTCTCAGGCGGATATCAAGAAGGCTTATCGCCGTCTCTCGAAGAAGTATCATCCAGATCATAATCCCGACAACGAACAAGCCGAATCTCAGTTCAAAGCTGTGAACGAAGCCTACCAAGTCCTCGGCGATGCCGAAAAACGCGCACATTATGACCGCATAGATGCGTCAGGCTTTGGCGGCGGATTCAACGACGCAGGTTTCGGTGGGCAAGGTGGATTCTCGGGCTGGCAAAACGTCCACTTCAACTTTAACCAAGGTGGTCAAAGGCGCGGGGGACCTGTATCGGGTTTCTCTGACTTTTTCGAAACGATCTTCGGCGGCACGAACACCGCGCAGGGGCAACAACAACGCAGACCGACCCCTGAGAAGAAGAACATGACAGTCAAAACCACTATTTCTCTTGCTGACGCCTATCACATGGCAAAACGCACCATTTCCATTGCATATGACGACAGGCTTTCACATGGCGGTACGCGCCGTGTCGAGAAGAGTCTCGATGTCACGATTCCGCCAAATGTGAAAAGTGGCACAAAAATTCGTTTAAAGGGCCAAGGGTCGAGCACGTATGACGGCGGACCAAACGGCGACATCCTTCTTGAACTTAATATTGCAGCTCACCCTAATTTTGCAGTCGAAGGCACCAATTTGGTGACGATGATTAACATCTCCCCATGGGACGCCATTCTGGGCGCAAAGATCACATGCCCGACAATGGATAAGCCCCTTCTCCTCTCTATTCCGGCCGGGACAAGTGGCGGCACGCGATTACGTCTCAAGGGCAAAGGTCTGCCAACTTCGAAAACTGCTCGCGGTGATTTGCTTGCGGAGATCAAGATTCGTATTCCGACCGAACTCTCAGAGACGGAGCGTCAGCTCGTCGAAAAGCTGAAATCGCTACAAACAATTTAAACCTTTACCGTCTCTCGACACGCAAGATGCCGGCCAAAGATGGCCTAATAGCAACTTAAAGCGTCGTTCTTCCTATCTTGAGCACCCTTTTAAACTCAGCTGCCGTCACCGGTTGCACACTTAATCGTTGCCCGCGTTGAACAACCTTCATCTCCGCCAACGACGCTTCATTTTTCAATGTATCAAGTGACAGGGTTTCTTTCATCTCAGCGACAGCTTTGATATCGACCATAAACCAGCGGGGTTTCTCTAAGGTCGACTTTGGGTCGAAATATTTAGAAGTTGCATCAAACTGCGTGTGGTCGGGGTAAGACTCCTTGACGACTTCTGCAACTCCGGCAATGTGCGGCGGTTTCGTGTTCGAGTGATAGTACAGCACCAAGTCGCCTTTTTTCATCTCATCACGCATAAAGTTACGTGCCTGGTAGTTACGAACCCCGTCCCAGCAGGTGGTCTGCTTTTTAGCCTTCTGCAAATCCTGGAAAGAGAATACATCTGGCTCGCTCTTCATTAACCAAAATTTTCTCACCACACGACCTCCTGCACTCTAACACCGCTCTCTCGGCGGTCCAACAAACAACATGTCGCGACCAACCGAGCCATTAAAAATAATATCATCGAAACATGATGATGCGGACATTGCAAGAACAGGCGCCTCAAATAAGCGTTTGCCATTCAACCACTTTGGTGCCACAAAGTGCCACCATTCATCCACAAGCCCGGCATTTAAGAATGACCGAGATAACGTCGGGCCGGCCTCTATCAAGACAAGGTGATGGCCATCTTTGGCCACATCCCCCAGTAAAGCGACAAGGTCAACTCGCCCGTCTTCACCCGTTATAAAGACCTGAGTCTCAGCCCGTCCCGGAATCTTTTCAAAGACGTGCGCCTTTGTGTTGGATCGGCTACTGCCAAGACACGCATATATTTGTGGGTGTCGTTCAGATTGAACGTGGCGTACGGTCATTCTCGGGTTATCTGTCTGAATTGTACCGTGCCCGGTGACGAGCGCAGACACATTCGCACGGATGGCATGCACTTTCTCTCTGGAGGCTTGTGATGTAATCCAATTGGACGTGCCATCGGAGAGTGCCATCGAGCCATCCAAAGAAGCAGCCGTTTTCAAGATAACATAGGGCCGCCCTGTTAAGATCTTATGCCGGAATGACCGGTGAAGCGCCTCGCAAGCGTGAATCACATCTTGATGAGACGTCTGCTTGGCATCGACTCCCGCTGCCCCGAGTGCCCTCAGCCCCTCCCCCGAAACAGCTGGATGTGCATCATCAACCCCATAACGCACCCGTGGTATACCCGCCTCAATAATCGCATCGGAGCACGGTGGCGTACGCCCGTGATGTCCACACGGCTCAAGTGTCACATATAACGTCGTGTCAGTCATATCGACATGCCGCGCTCTTGCATCATCAATGCACACCACTTCAGCATGACGTCCACCCAATGGCTCCGTCACACCATAAGCGACAATATCATTTTCTTTCACGAGCACAGCCCCGACGGTCGGGTTTGGCGCTGCGCGGTGCTGCGCGGCCTCGGCAAGTTCGACGGCACGCCCCATGAATCGACATGTCAGCTCGGTCGGCTCAAGTAAGTAATGTAGAACGCTTCGCATGATGGTTTCTAAACGTCACCTATGCTTCAACACGCGCCGGATTGACCACACGCTGATCTGCCGCAAGTTTCGATATCTCGCTCACAAAGTCCTCTGGCGAAGAGAAATCACGATAGACACTCATAAATCTGAGATAGGCAACACCGTCGAGGTCTTTCAGCACACGCATCATATAATCACCAATTTGAGAACTGGTAACCTCACTTACGTTGTTCCGAAATAGAATCTGTTCGCCTTCAACGGCCTTGCGTTGAATGGTCTGAAGCGGCACGTCTCTTTTTTGCAAGGCCTTTGCAAGCCCCTCGATTAATTTCTCGCGCCGATATGGTTGCTTACGCCCGTCTCGTTTAACCACCCATACAGGCCGCATTTCAACGCGCTCATATGTCGTATAGCGTTGATCACATGACAAACATTGTCGACGACGGCGAATCGTATCATTTCCATCACTTGTTCGAGAATCAACAACCTGAGAGCGTTCCGACTGGCAATATGGGCACAACATATTGTGATCCTATCACACTCAGACACAATTTAAAGGATTTCCACCTTGCCCAGTTGCTTATCCCTGTGATCGCTCTCCATTTAAACAAAACATTGGGAACTGCTGGGCAAATGCATCAACCGCCAGCCGAATCTGATGCAGCGCCTGCGCGTCCTCCCGCGATGAAATCGCTTGATCTATCCAGCTGGCAATCTGACGAAATGCATCCGCATCCATACCTCTTGTGGTCAACGCGGGTGTTCCAAGCCTAAGCCCGCTAGTCACTTGTGCTGACATCGGATCAAATGGAATCTTATTCTTGTTGGTTGTCATACCAGCCGCTTCAAGGGCATGTTCAGCATCTGCGCCTGTCACACCTTTTGGTCTCAAGTCGACCAGCACAAGATGATTATCTGTCCCGCCAGAAACCAAATCATAACCGAGGTTCGATAGGGATTCCGCCAATACCTTCGCATTCTCAACCACATGCATCTGATAAGTCTTGAAGTCGCCCATCTTCGCCTCAGCAAAACAAATCGCCTTTGCGGCAACTTGATGCATCAGCGGCCCGCCTTGGGCACCAGGAAAGACACGACTATCTATCTTTTTCGCTAGCTCAGACGTGCATAATATCAAGCCACCTCTTGGCCCACGTAGCGTCTTATGTGTCGTCGATGTGACCACATCTGCGTATGGGACCGGATTTTGATGATATCCTGTTGCGACAAGTCCTGCGATATGCGCCATGTCCACCATAAACTTGGCACCAACCTGTTTCGCGATGGCCCCCATTCTTTTAAAATTAATTTCTCGAGCATAAGCAGAGGCGCCTGCGACCAAAAGCTTTGGCCGTTCAGCTTCGACAAGCGCTTCAAGCTTGTCGTAGTCAATACGCCCAGTATCTGCCTCAACACCATATGGCACCATATCATAAAGGCGCCCTGAAAAATTAACTTTGGACCCATGGGTCAAATGCCCTCCATGGTCGAGGGACATCGCCACAACTTTGTCCCCAGGCCGAAGCAACGCTGTATAGGCTGCAAAGTTTGCTGTCGCCCCAGAATGTGGCTGGACATTGGCATGCGCGGCACCAAAGATATCACAGGCCGCATTTCGCGCCAGATTTTCGATCTCGTCATAGTACGCGCAACCACCATAATAACGTTTGCCCGGGTAGCCTTCGGCGTATTTATTGGTGAGCACAGAGCCACAGACACGGCGCACATCATCAGAGACAAAATTCTCACTCGCAATCATCTCAAGGCCATTTTTCTGCCTTTGCTCTTCTCGCTCAATCGCATCGAAAATTTGTTCACGCACTGACATACTTACTCCGTATTATTGTCGATCATTTGGACGCGCGCGTCATGCCGTCCCCCCTCAAAGGCCGTCTCCAGGAATACCTTCACACACGCTTCAGCCATCGAACGACCGGTTAACCGCTCACCAAGACATATAATATTTGCATCATTATGCGCCCGTGCGAGTTCGGCCGAAAGTGGTTCTGACACCAGGGCGGCACGCGCGCCAACGATACGATTCGCCGCCATGGACACCCCAACACCACTTCCACACACCAACACGCCGAAGCAGTCATGTGCGACGACGTGACGTGCAAGCGCCTGAGCAGGTGCTGGGTAATCGACTTTTTCACTTGCCCAGTCACCGACACGTGCCGTTTTATACTTTTGGGATTTCAAAAACATCTCGAGCGCCGCTGCAAGCGTGCGTCCGGCATGATCACATCCGATGACGACTTTACTTCCTCGTTCCGTCACAATTACGCTGGGGCTGCCGCTGCGTTGGCGCCTTCATCTTCAATACTTTCTTGAGCTGGAGTCTCGTCTGCCTCAATAAAAGACTCGTGAATCATGATGCGCTGACAGCTTGGACAACCCTCCATTATCTCTCCACGGTAAACTTGCAATACGAGCTGAGGCGGAATCGACCGGAAACAACTCTGACATGTCTCATCTTTAATAATGGTCACACCAGTCTGTCTGCGCTCGGCGATACGCCGATATCGAGCAACGACAGCAGGTGCCAGCAATTCTATCCGTGCGTCACGCGCTTCGACTCGAACATTTTTTTCCGATCGCAAGTCAGACAACTCGCCATCGACTTCACCCCATAAACCTTGTGCCTCTTCAAGCGCCTTCTCATAATCAGGTCTCAGCTTTGCAATATCACCCGCAAGTGCCTCCAGATTTTCCATGGCATCCAGAATTTTATTTTCAAGCGCACGAATGCCTCTTTTTTGTGTGCCCATTTCAGACAACAAGGCGCTGTGCTCACGTTCGTCTCGGATGTTATCCAGTCGTGCCTGCCATTTACGCAAATTACCTCTTTCCATTTGCAAATCACCTTCAAGTCGGCGGCGTTCACTCTCAGCATCAAGGTGTGTGCGCTCCAACCCGTCAAGCTCACCCTTAATGTTATCAGCACCATCTTGCGCTTTCTGCGCATCGGCCGGCACGCGTTCAAGCTCGCCTTCAATCAATTTAATTTGAGCCTCAATCTGGCTGAGCTCAGCAAGTTTTTGCAACTGTTCGCGCATATTCATAAACCACCTCTTGGGTGTTCCCGGCAGGATTCGAACCTGCGACCGATCGGTTATGAGCCGACTGCTACTACCACTGAGCTACAGGCCCCCACGACAGCATAGGTCATCATTGCGTACGAGGCAACTCTGGCTCACCATCGACAAACGAATGTAGCTTTTTGGAACGAGATGGATGCCGCAACTTTCGCAGCGCCTTCGCTTCAATCTGACGAATCCGTTCCCGCGTCACCTCAAAGTCTTGACCCACCTCTTCAAGTGTATGGTCACTTTTCTCGCCGATACCAAATCGCATTCGAAGCACCTTCTCCTCACGTGGCGTGAGTGTTGCCAGCACTTTCCGGACTTGCTCGGACAGATTCACGGAAACAACCGCCTTGCCAGGATCGGCCGTATTCCGGTCTTCGATAAAATCACCAAGCGAACTATCTTCATCTTCACCAATAGGTGTCTCAAGAGAAATCGGCTCTTTCGCAATTTTGAGCACTTTGCGGACCTTATCGACCGCCAGTTCCATTTTCTCCGCAATCTCTTCAGGTGTCGGCTCACGACCAAGCTCCTGCACCAGATAGCGGCTTGTCCGAACAAGCTTATTGATCGTCTCGATCATATGCACAGGAATCCGGATGGTTCGTGCTTGGTCAGCAATTGCACGTGTGATCGCCTGACGAATCCACCATGTCGCATATGTCGAGAATTTATATCCACGCCGATACTCAAACTTATCAACGGCCTTCATCAAGCCGATATTGCCCTCTTGGATGAGATCGAGGAATTGAAGTCCCCGATTGGTGTATTTCTTCGCAATCGAAACCACAAGTCGAAGATTGGCCTCGACAAGCTCTGCTTTTGCCCTATCACTCTTACGCTCGCCGACCTGAATCCACCGATATGTTTTACGCAAATCCTCAAGAGAGACCTGTGCTTCATCACGTACTCGACGCACACGGTTGATCGCCATACTGAGTGTTCTGTCCCAAGAGTAAAGCGTCGCGGTGTCAACACCAAATTTTTTCGTGAGTGCTTGGAATGCAGATTCACTTTCGCGTTTCTCTCTCAGCATTCTCCGCAATTCAAGCGCATCGATTCTGGCCCATCGGACAATACGTTGCACTTCGTATTCAGCCTTGTTCACCCGTCGAACGAGCACTTTTATACGCTGAACAATCCGGTCAATCTGTCGTTTGTTGATTTTTAAGTCATGGAGCAAGCCGACAACATGCTGGCGAAGCTCCGCAACCTTTTCTTCAACCACCATTTTTCTTGGCCCAGAGACCTGCTGAAGTTCATCGACATACTCCACAAGCTCACGTTGGATATGACGTAACTCCGTCACAATCTTCAGCGCCTTCTCAGTCACTGCAGGCTCATCAAACTCAAGCGTTTGCCCGTCATCACCGGACTCGTTTTCTTTGACAATCTCCTTAACACGAATCTTGCCCTTACCCAGTCTATCACCAAGCTCCAATACTTCAGCCAAACATATTGGCGTCTGCAGGACAGCGTCGACGATCTCGATCTCGCCCTCTTCAATCCTTTTAGCGATAGCGACCTCACCCTCACGGGTGAGAAGACTGACAGCCCCCATCTTACGTAAATACATTCGAACGGGGTCATTCCCCTTACTGAACTCGGCGTAATCGACTTCTTCTTTTTCTTTCCCATCAACGAGCATCGCATCAGAATCGGAAACATCACCGCCAACAATCTTTGTTGCGTCATCGACAACCTCGATCTCGCCTTCGGCAAGCAGTGCGATGGCATCTTCAAGCTGGACGACTGTTGTTACATCAGCAGGTAGTGCATCATTGATATCATCATGGCTGACGAAACCACGGTCCTTACCTTTAACAAAAAGCCGTTTAAACTCTTTGCGGTCACCAATCGGACGACGCGGCACTCGAATTCGTTTTGTCTTCGTTGTTGTACTGCTTGTTTTAACCTGTTCGTATTCGACGTCGTCAGTTTCTTGCAGAACGACTTTATTCGACTTTGCTCTGGTCTCTCTTTTGCGCACAGGTCTGGAACGCGTGATATCAGGTACTAGAAAACCTGCATCACCTCCAGCAGAATCTAAAAACGCAGGACGGGCTACTTTCTTTTTATTCGCTGCCACGTAAGCACTCCTCAAACGATATATCTTGTCGGTCTACCAGCTCTAGGAAAAAGCACAAGTATTATTATTTACAATAGTTTACCAATCGAATGGATCGGCATCTTCGGTATCGGAAGGTATGATTGAGGCAGAAGAGGTCCATATGTTGTCAATCGCCGATTCTCTTTCAAATTGAGCCACTTGTGATGAAATGCTCTCTGTTTCCGGCTGCTTTTGAGACGCGACTGGCGGTAGCGCATTTTCTTCAGCATCCAAGGCATCTACTTCCTGCTGCTCTGGTCGAGCCCGGTGAAGCAACTGAATGAGATCAGCCTGCTTTTTGAAAACTGCAGCATCCGCCCCCTCTGATGCGGACTCGCCAATTGTCATTTGGACAATCGTGTCTGTGACATCCGCCAGCTCACGGCGTAGAAGATAATTATACTGTGCACGACAGGCATCTTGGACAATTCGGCTCGCATGTGCCTGATCCATTATTTTGTCCTGAGCATGCCATACTTGCCCCACATCGAACTCTCGGACAATCTCAATCAGCGGGCTCTTTGGATGTACATCAAGGGTCGCAAGCAATGTACGAAGTCCACTCGTACCTGTGCTATGCTGCTGCCCAATACTTCTCATACACAATTGAACCAATGCAATCATTTCTGGGTTTCGTAACCGAATGCCGGTTGTGTCGTTCGCGTCCGAAACAAGTTGCTCCGCCAGTTCAGGATAGAGCATCACCGCCTTTGCTAACATCATTTCGAACGAGGACCACGCACGTGCAGGTGGCTCATGGTTGAGCTCTCGTCTTACCGGCACTATTTTCTGCTTACGTGCCGGGTCTTCAGCTTGTTGCTGCCGGCGATTATCTGCCGAACGCGCACGCATAAACCGATCGACAACCGCTTGTCCAGCAGAACTGACCTGCGTTCGAACAAGTTCTACGGAAGTCTGAAAATACGTTGCAATATCTTTCATCCAAGCTTCTTGGGCGATTGGATCTTGGAGGGCTGCAAGCCAGGGCAACATCGCCTTGAGTCCAGCGATTCGTTCATCCGGTCCGCCGCGCTCCGCTCGCGCCTTTTCCGCTTCGAAGCGCCAGGCCATCACAGACTGATGAGATTTCAGTCGTTTTTTTAATGCGTCCCCACCTTCCTTTTCATACAAGCTTGCCGGGTCGCCTTCTGATACGGAGCAAATATGAACCTGAAAGCCCATACATAAAGCCCGCATCGCGGTCTTTTTCGTTGCGGCTCTACCTGCCTTATCTCCATCGAAACACAAAACGACCCGTGCGGTTCTTTTCTTCAATCTATGAAGGTGCTCCGTGGTAACAGCAGTCCCGCATGAGGCAATCGCGCTTTGAATACCTGATGCCGCGGCTGCCAAAACATCGAAATAGCCTTCAACAATAAAAGCGGGTTCACCTTGCTTCAACGCTGGCAATGCCTCCGGGAGACCATACCATGTCCGGCTTTTCTGATAAATGTCACTTTGGGGTGAGTTGATATACTTCGCGAGGCGGGCATCTCTATCTCTGAATACCCGTCCGCCAAAAGCGTGCACATGACGCCCTACCCCGCGGATCGGAAAGACAACCCGTCTCATAAAGAGGTCTTTCAGATTCGTGTTGTCATCCCCTGTTAAGATGCCAAGCTCGACGGCGAGCGCACGGTCTTCTGGCGTCAGTTCAAGGGCGGCGACCTGGTGTGACCCACTTGCACCATAACCCAACTCATATTTTTTAATGATGTCATCCGGTAGTCGCCGTTTCTCTTGGAGATAGGCAAGGGCCAAGCGCCCCTCGGGCGCCCATAGTCGACCCTCGTAATGCCGTGATGCCCGCGCCAATAATGCGTGCCCACTTTTTTCTTTAGGGGAGACGTTTTGCTGACGACGGCTTGTGTCATGCGGCATATCTACCCCACAAGCGGCAGCCAGTTCCTTCGCCACTTCGATAAACGATTGGCCTGTCTGTGCTTCTAAGAACGTAAACACATCACCAGAGGCGCCACAGCCAAAGCATTTATAGTATCCTTTATCTGGCCGCACATTAAATGACGGTGTTTTTTCGCCATGAAAGGGGCACAGCCCAAGCAAGTTTTTTCCACGCTTGTTGAGCGTCACATACTGTGAAATGACCTGTTCAATCGACGTCCGCGACTTTATCTCTTCGATGATATGTTTATCGATCACGCTTTTCTAGCCAAGTTGAGCCTTCACAAGTCGCTGCACGTCCCGCCCATCAGCTTGACCGCCGACTTCTGCCATAACTTTGCCCATCACCTTACCCATATCTTGCATCGACGTTGCGCCAAGCTGCTCTATGACAATCTCGACTTTCTTTTTAAGCGTCGCTTCATCCATCTGCTCTGGCAGGAATCGTTCGATGACACGCAACTCAAGTGTTTCTTTTTCCACCAGGTCGTCACGACCCGCTTCTTCATATGCGGCGATTGACTCGCGCCGCTGCTTGGCCATCTTTTGAATGACTTTGAGTTCATCCGCCTCAGACAAACCTGTTTCTCTTGCCCCTGTTGCAATTGCCAAGTTCTTTAGCTCTGTGCGGATCAGCGCAAGTGCATCTTTATCGCTTGAACGCTCTTTCATCGCCTTCATCCATGCCTGTTGCACATCATTTTGTAGTGACATCATTCCTCCGTATCTCATCGCTCACTCGACACGCGCAGGCAAACCATAGCGCGTCATGGTTTCTTTAATTTGATACGCCGACTCAGGATCATTTGCAAGCGTCGTGACCACGCCATCGGCGCCTGACAATAACGGCCCGATAATATCGGACACCGAAGTGTCATCAGCATGGCTCAGCACCTGGATCGGATACATCTGACGAATACGCTCTATCGCCTGACTTGGATGCGATCGCTGACGACGAATATGTGGCGCGGACACGATAATTTCAGAGACCCCTTCCTCCCGAATCAACGCGAGCCGATGCAGCGCATCATCTTCTAATACCCGGCCTATCTTATCAGTGATCCGAACGATCGGCTCTTCTTCGTTCAGGATTCGGTCCACGTACATATGCAAAGAAAAGCGACCCAGGCCACATGCATGCCCCCACACGCCCGGCTCGACATCATGTGCGACAAACTGGTCGTAACGTCCGACGACGCGAGAAGCACCAAATTCGATCAGCAAATGTCCGTCGGCAACGCGAACAGAGTCTGTCACGGCGACCACAGGGCACGTGACATTCTTTGCAACAGCCTCGACCACATTGAAAAAATGTGTTGGCAGAACCTCTGACGCATCTCCACGCTCAGCTTCTATCCATATTTCATCAACAGCAACAGCCTGCTCAATCAAGACATCGATAAATGCCTTATGGTCTGGACTTGCATTCGAGATTTTATGATAGCTCGCGACACGCTTACATGTTGTCATCTGACCTCCTCGCCCATGCCTCTAAAAAACACTGGCCGACGCGCCCCGACAATTCAGGCAAAAAGTTGACGCAGGTTAACTGCTCTTTTTGAACTGCAGCAGCAAAAGGAACACCATAGTGCGCGATCGCAACTTCAGCGAACGGTACGCGTGCGCTCACACAATACTGTGTTCTGAAATAAACCCAGACATCCGGTTCAGATACCGTTGGCTCTATAAAATGAAGTCCGGCAATACGACCATATCCGCAATAAGGTGTCGCTAAGGGCCTATCGTGGGCATCCAACATATTGGCATCAAATTGCTTGATAGGGACATCGAATATTCCCAGACCAGCTTGATGCTTCGCCATGTGCCCCGCACAAAAGAAAAACATGCCACGTCCAATACCAAGCACCGGTTTCTTCTCAACATATGCCGTGTATAGACTCGCAAGAATGTCCTGCGACACGGGTTTCTTTAGAGCTGCTGTCGACGTGTCACCATCTGGCACGATCACGTACGGCGCACGTCTTATTTCATGGGCAGTTCGAATCAGATCAACCTCATAACCAAGCCGCTGCAGAACATTGACGAGTCGCCCCTCCCAGCTAGACTCGTATTGCAATATCGCGACACGGCTCATGCTTCGTGCCTTCGCTTTTGGTAGATGCGAATACGCTGATGACCTTCATAATCCATGATAATCTCGCGCTCAACATCTGACTGCTCAAAATATTGATCGATGATATCCCCTTGATTAAAGCCATGCTCCAGGATTATCGTGTGCGCAGCATCTGCCTGCAACCATTTCTTCGCCAAACCGATATAGAATGATTCGCCAAAGTCGCCCTCGCCAAATAAGGCAACTTCAGGCTCATGCAGCTGCGTCTCCTTTGACACAAGAGAACACTCTGAACGCGCAACATATGGTGGGTTTGACAGCCATAATTCTGCATCCCAGCTCGCTTCCGATGTCAAAAAATCAGCACATATGAAGTCGACCCGCTCGGTCAGCTCATGTGCCTCGACGTTACTTTTGGCAATCTCTAATGCCGCCTGCGACACGTCAACAAGTGTTGACGTCACGGCCGCTTTCTCAAGCATGACAGAAATTCCAATATTGCCTGTCCCCGTACCGATATCTAAAACATGTGCCGAAGCGTTGTCTCGAAGCCGCGCGACAGCTGCATCAACAAGCAACTCCGTTTCGGGACGCGGGATCAACACGGCTGACGAGACACGAAATCGGCGACCATAAAAATCTTTATATCCTAAAATATATGCGACTGGCTCATGACGCCCACGCCGAGCAAGCATCTTACGGTAACGCTGCACCTCATGTTCATTCAACGGTTTATCGAGAGAAATCATCAGTCCAAGACGGTCCAGACCGAGCACATCACACA
The DNA here is from genome assembly GCA_020627505.1 of Myxococcota bacterium. GTDB lineage: Bacteria > Myxococcota > UBA727 > UBA727 > JAHDBA01 > JAHDGS01. The sequence goes on along the minus strand of JAHDGS010000037.1, from coordinate 2,708 downwards.
ATAGTAACTCCGCGTCGATGCGACTTGCCTCGACACCACGCTTCTCGAGAAATACTATGGCGCGCTGTAGAAAGTCTCGCGCAGAATGTGGTGGTTGCGTCTCGCTTTGAATCGGCATAAAACGCTGTTAGGATGACCTCTATACAAAAACAACTCCCGCGTGCCACTTTCTCAACCCTTTTTACCCAAGCAATCACGGTGGCATTCATACTCGGAGCATGTCAGAAGACCGGCACTTCGATGCCCACACAACTGGCTGCTGATGGCAGCATGACCATTCAATTTGATAACAACATTGATTATGAACATCTGCAGCCGTGGGAAGGCAGTTGGTCAATTTACGAAGGCAAACTCCATACCCTTGGCGACAAAAATGCACCATTATGGCTCAAGACACCTTTACCTGACGAAGCGATTATTTCCTTTGATATGACACCGACGTCTTCCGACATCGACCTGAAAGTGGAGCTATATGGCGATGGATTACGACATGAATCAGGATATATCGTCATATTGGGCGGCTGGAAAAATACATTGACGGTTATCGCTCGTCAGAACGAGCATGAAAAGACGCGATTCGAAAAAAAGACAACGTGGCCTGCACACCAGAAAATGCATGTCGAGATTATACGAGCCAACAATGAACTAAAGCTGACCGTCAACAACACGCTCGTTGGCAGCTATCGAGACGCGAGCCCCCTCAAAGGCCCTCGACATCGCTATATGGCGTTTAACAGCTGGAAGTCCCCTGGCTATTTCGACAACCTTGTCATCAAGTCGATGAGTGGTCATACCAACTCACGATGATGTGCGATCTGCGTCGACATAAGACTTGCCACGTGCCGTTAGCATCCGACCTCTAGGCGTTCGCATCAACAAACCCTCTTGAATCAAGTACGGTTCATAAACGTCTTCGATGGTATGCGCATCTTCTCCGAGCGCTGCCGCCAACGTCTCCAAACCCACGGGGCGTTCTTCGAAGGTGGCCTTAAGTGTCGATAAAAGACGCATGTCGAAGTCATCAAGCCCAAGACGATCCACACCTAAACGGGCCAGACTCTTTTGAGCGACATCCAGCGTAATGCGGCCATCATGCTCAACCTGCGCAAAATCGCGCACGCGCCTCAGTAATCGATTGGCAATCCGTGGCGTCCCCCGAGCTGACGTGCCGATGCACGCCGCTGCTTTCTGGTCAATATCAATAGACAGCATGCCCGCCGACCGACTGACAATACGCTCAAGCTCGGCGTTGCTATAATATCGCAATCGAGCCGAAAAGCCGAACCGATCGCGCAATGGCGATGTCAGCAGCCCAGTCTTTGTGGTTGCCCCCACCAATGTGAACGGTTCTAAATCTAACGAAATACTTCGTGCATGGGCCCCTTCTCCAATCATGATATCGAATCGATAGTCCTCCATTGCAGGGTAAAGATTCTCCTCAATTGTCGGCGTGAGGCGATGTATCTCATCGATAAAGAGGACATCTCCAGGCTGCATATTCGTCAAGATACCAGCCAAGTCGCCTTTTTTTTCAATCGCAGGACCACTCGTTAGATGAAGTTGCGCCCCCATTTCGTTGGCGATAATCCGCGCGAGCGTTGTTTTGCCGAGGCCGGGAGGTCCTGACAATAAAACATGGTCCATCGGCTCAGCGCGCTGCGCAGCTGCTGCTGAAAAAACTTTTAGGTTGCCAACCAACTCTTCTTGCCCAATATACTCATCAAAATTCTGAGGCCGCAGTGCTTTTTCCCACTGCCGTTCGTCGTGCTGACTTGAGCCAGAGACCAGTCTATCATTCATCACACACCTCTCACTTATAAGAGTCGCAAAGCGACCTTGACAAGCGCCGGACCTTCAACCCCTTCTGCGGCCAATCTGTCGAGCTCCGGCAACACTTTATCGATTTGCTTTTCTTTGTAGCCCAAAGCAAGCAAGGCTTCCATCGTTTCGTCACGGGACGCCCGACCCTGATTGTCTGCGTCAGCCTCTGCACCCAAAAGTCCACTATCGACTTTATCTTTCATCTCGAGAAGCAACCGAGCGGCTGTCTTCCCTCCGACACCTGGGACTTTCGTCAATTTTTTTGTCTCCCCCATTCGGATAATATTCACAAGCTCCGATGGTGAAAAACAACTCAGAATCTGCAAGGCGCTTTTGGGCCCAATCCCATTCACCTTAATCACAGCCTCAAAAAGCTGTCGATGTTTCTCGTTCAGAAAGCCATACAAATCCCAGCCAGACTCCTTTGCATGTGTATAAATATAAATATCAGCATTCTTCGGGTTCGCATTCAGTGATGCCAGGTCATCGACAGTCAGTCGCACACCATAGCCAACACCACTGCAAAGAATAACGGCCTCAGCGGCAGAACATGCCATGACATCACCAACAAGCCTTCTTATCATATGCTGACTCCTCGACGCTTTGCTAAGGCCTCAAACCCAGCTCGCTTGCCAGACGATCGACGCGTGCGTTCTATGCCAAATCCGTGTTGCATTTTCTGCGCATAGGCATAGGCGAGAGAAAGTGCATCAGCGGCGTCTTCGTATGGATGAGCAGACAGACCAAGATGCCGCGTTATCATGTCTGCGACATGCTCTTTTTTAGCGCGGCCATGGCCACAGACAGTCTTCTTCGCAGAAGTCGACGCCATCCCGACCGTTTGACAATCAGCAAGCTCTAGCATGGCCACCATGGCGCCCCGTGCC
>JAHDGS010000036.1 GCA_020627505.1 Myxococcota bacterium | reverse complement strand
GATGTCGATGCGCAGAAGGTCAAGAATGAAGGCCGAGACGTGACGTGGTCTATCAACGTGCCATCGGGACAATCCCAACAGGCATTGAACGTTCTTGTGAACAACCGACTTCCGCGCGAAGAGACATCTGGTCTTGCTGATGTATATCCGCCAGGCGGGGGCGGTATGATTCCGACGGCGACAGAAGAGCAAGCAAAGTTCTTAATGGCCGTACAAGGTGAGATCGACAAAAAGCTACTTTCCTTACCGGGTATCGTTCGCGCGCACACATCTGTTGTTGTCCCAAATAAAGACGTGATTCGGGACTTAAATACGCCGCCGCCGCCAGCCACTGCTTCTGTTGCAGTTGTCTATAACCCAACTGCTGACGGCAGCATGCCTGTCGATAATGTCATGATCGAAAATATTGTTGCTTACGCGGTCGAAGACCTCAAGCCAGAAAATGTCAAAGTATTGATGTCACCAAACACACCGATTCAGCTGTTAACAGATCCGATGACAGGGTCTTCTGGTCAACGTTCGATTCAAACAACCAAAGTTTTTGGCATCAAAGTCCTTGCCGGTAAGAGTGCGAACCTCCTTCGTGCCCTTTTGCTTGGCTCTCTCGGTCTTGCCGGGGGCTCTATTCTATTATTTTTCGTCATTTACCTTAGATACGCCTCTCTCAAGCGACAGCGAGCGAATCCATCAGAATATTAGCGACGTTAAATGGCTTTATCTGCTTTCTATCAACTTCCGCTTTCTGAGCAGGGCCTTTTGCTCTACATTGAGTTATTCGCGGATCAACAACGTGACAACATTCTCAGCAGTCTATCTGATGATATTCGGACATCACTACAACCTGCTCAAACAGAACTCAAAGGTATTGCCCCTGAGCAACGCCTTTCAACGTTAAGTGGCTTATTCAAGCATGTTAGAAAATCGTGTGAACAGCAGCTATATATCGGCCTTCACCCGAGCTGGATTGCGTACGAATTGCATGCCGAACAACCCTATATGACCGCCCTCATCATTCAGTCGATGCCCCCGACCGTTGCCGAGCAGGTTATGAAATATATACCAAAACAGATCATCGATTTATTTCCCCCAAAAGGCTTACTCAACTCCATCTCTGAAGGATATCGACAATCTGTCATTAATCACTTTGAAGGACGATTTCCAAGAAATAAAAAATTAAAGTACTTGCAGGCAGGCCAACTCGAAACCCTCGTGCACTTAACACACCATGATTTTCAACACATTATCGTTGAACTTGGCGTCCATGAGCTGGCAGAAGCATTCAAGAGTTCACCTAAAAGAACATTCGCAACATTTCTGAAACAAACGCATCGCGCCTTGGCAGAAAGACTCATCACACATGCCAAGAAGGTTGAGTTCCCGCCTTCTCCTGAGTCGGCGAAAACAACACTCACTATCGTTAAAGATGTCATGCAAAATGACAAAGAGCTCTATGTGAAAGCGGGTCTCTATCGATTAGCTAAAGCCCTGATTGATCAACCAACACACGTCTGGGAAACCATGGCTTATGCGTTGCATCGTGGTTGGGGAAAAATGTTGCTCGAATTTCGGTCCGATTCGCCGACGCATGACGCGCCTGAATCACTTCGACGTGACATTCATCACGTTGTCGAAAAGCTCGCCCGACGCGGGAAAATAAAAGGGCTAACGAAATAAAAAACGCCAACAAATGTCGGCGTTTTTGCATGTGCGTTATCCGAAGATTACAGGTCGCGTCCACATAGCTTTTCAAGCACTACGTCATCAAGATCAAGCTGGCGATCTGATATTGATAAGTCGACAGCATCAATATCCGCCCGACCTTCAGGCATCACTTCAAAGCGTGTTTCGATATCTGCTCGGTCAAAAGACGGCTGTGTATTCATGATCCCTTGTGAACGTAACTGTGCATCGAGAAGGTCGGCACGAATCGTGTCAGCCAAACCAAACGATACCTCACGTTCAACACGCGTATTCAAATCTACTTCAAGTAACGCATTTTGGATTGGTAAGCTAATATTCGATATCTCGTTCTCTTGATTTAAGAACTTGCTCGATTCGAGTTCAAACCGTGCTTGGTAAAAGTTAAGATACTGACCTTCCACACGCGGCTCAATCAGATCTTGGACCTTGATTTCGGTCAAGCTTGGCACAAAAATCGGTGCGTTAATCATTGTCGCTAAATGTGTGTTGAGTTGTGTATCAATAATGTCTGTTCGAAGCTCGGCGATATCGATCGGTGTATAGCCCGAATCAAGTATATTTAATGCAACTAATCCGCCATCAAGTGCAAACTGGTTGAGCTGAGTAAACGCTTGACCGGATGCAACACCAATTTCTGACTCATGAATAGGTTCCAGCAATCTAAACCAAGCGATATCATCCATTCCATACACTTCTTCAACCTCGGCAAACACCCGCTCACCTTCAAAGTCAAACCGAAGACGAGACAAGCAGTCTCCCTCATCTGCGACGGCATCCATCAGTGCACCGTGTTTAATTGATGACACTGCTTGCCAGTCTCCTTGAACTTCTGACACAGGTTGACCGCAACCAACGGATAGTGCCAAAGCGGATAGTAAACTCAAAATCGATATTTTCTTCATATTTCCTCCTTCAGGGTGGTTATAAATATACTATTTCAAAATCGAGTCGAAACTCAACCATACACTTGCACCTGATCATCCTGAGACAGTTTTATACTGCACGCCTCTCAAGTGTCGGATAAATCTGTATGCTTTTCGTTCTCATATTTTATGCTAAACCTCATATTCATGCGGGATCGACGGCTTAGAGCACTTCAAAAAAAATATTTGTCACCCAAGGGGCGACCACAGTCGCTTCATATTTTGAGACAAGTGGTGCCTCAAAATGATCCCGATTACCATCTGTTGCAGCAACGCATCAAAAAGCCTCGTCGACAACAGAGCGGTGTTATTCCACTAACCATCTTGATGCCACCGCATCCCTGCCCAGGAAGATGCATTTTTTGCCCAAGTGATATTCGCGCCCCTAAAAGCTATCTTGCCCACGAACCTGGTGTGCAACGCGCCCTACACCTCGATTACGATCCTGTTCTACAAGTTTATCAAAGGCTCAATACGTTACAGCAAGCCGGTCAACAGATTCACAAAATCGAAGTCATTATTTTGGGCGGGACATTCACCAGTTATCCAAAAACATTTCAAACATCATTTGTCGAGCGTATTGTTCATGCGCTGAATCATTTTTCACCATCCAGTTCAACAGCAGCTCTCACACCACTATTCAAACGAGAACGTGACCTCACCTCGACGTATCACGTACAATATAACCGTGCGGTCTCCCAGGTCCCGAAAGAAAAAATATCTCACGTACAACTCTTGGAGAAACTTGGTGAGGCACACCGCTTGAATGAACAAACCACACATCGATGCGTTGGTCTTTCAATCGAGACACGCCCAGATCATGTCACCAAGGATACCCTCGAATACTTACGTGCGCTTGGGGTCACAAAAGTTCAAATTGGAATTCAGCATACTTCTTCTAAAATTCTTGCTGACAACCTTCGCGATCATACCCATGAAGAAACACTGCACGCTGTTCGGCTTTTGAAGCGTTTCGGATTTAAAGTTCAAGGCCACTGGATGCCAAATCTACTTGGCGCAACGCCCGAAATCGACCAACAGGGTTATGCGCAGCTACATCAACCGAATGACTGCATGCCAGACGAATTAAAAATCTATCCATGCGTTTTGTTACCGAAGACGGGGCTCGAGACACATTATCAAGCAGGGCGATGGGCCCCCTACTCGACTGATGTATTACAGCGTGTGCTTCATCATCATATTATACATACACCCCGTTGGACCCGCCTCTCACGTATCGTTCGGGACATCGATCAGCACGCCTCTCCGGCACAAGCACCAGCAAATAATCTTCGCCAGAAAATTGAGTCAGGAATGGTGCTCAACAAAGAACACCCCCTCGAGATTAGAGCGCGTGAAGCCACACTTGCCGACTCTGCTTCTCCCTTCTTTTGTCTTGAAGCCCATCGCGTCGACAGTCACATCGGCGAACATATCTTTGTTGAAGCCACCACTGCTGAGCACGGCTTACTTGGGTTTTGTCGTCTATTTCTTCCAGCACTCAGGGCACCCATCACAGAACTAAACGGCTGTGCCCTTATTCGAGAGCTTCATGTATATGGCAGCGCCCGCTCCCTAAAATCAAGTCTGACCGATTCATCTTTGCCTTCGGCCCAACACACTGGTGTCGGTGAGTGTCTTCTTCAGTTCAGTGAAAGACTCGCCCAGGACGAAAGATTCACTTCAATTGCTGTGATTTCATCAATTGGAACAAGGAATTACTACCGAAAACGCGGTTTCCGTGATGGGCGTCTATACCAATATAAGAAGCTGTAACAGGTCATATTCTATTTATTTTTCGAGCGATAAAGCGAATTAATAGCTGGCTATGATGGGACCTTGACGAGTGTGCTTGTGTTCGCTAGAAAACGATCTCTTGCACATTGACCAATGCCCAATAGAAGGCCTTCTGCTTGTGTGCAAGTGATAAACCAAAAGCAGGGGCGGCATAGGAGAGAAAACATGGCAAGATACAGAGGCCCACGCTTAAAAATCATTCGTCGTTTAGGAACCCAAATCCCAGGTTTGATGAGAACCGAAGGTGAACTTCGTCGTCCTTACCCGCCTGGACAGCACGGTCCAACTCGACGTAAGAAGCTATCTGACTACGCACAACGCTTAATGGAAAAGCAAAAGCTGCGTTTCCACTACTGCTTGAGCGAAAAGCAACTCAAGAAATACGTCAAAAAAGCCAATGCTCAAAAAGGCAATACAGCGACAAACCTACTCAGTAGTCTCGAATGTAGACTTGATAATATGGTTTTCAGAATTGGTTTTGCACCAACGATGCCTGCAGCGCGCCAATTCACAACGCATGGACACGTATTTGTCAATGGACGAAAAGTGAATATTCCTTCTTACGTTGTCCAAAAAGGTGATGTCATCTCAATCAATGAGAAGTCAAAATGGGCCGACCGCGTGAAAGACCTTGTCGAAGATCCAAACAACCTTGAAAAACCATCTTATCTTGATGTTGCAGGTGATTGTAAGTCTGCCACTATGATTGAAAACCCGAATGCAGAGCACTGCCCTGTCGTTCTCGACTCGCAGTTAATTATCGAATACTATTCAGGTACTTGATTGACGCGTTCGATCGTAGATATAGGGCCTCTCAAAGGCCCTTTTATTTTGGTCTTTTAACAGCTGCGAGTTGAGCTTCCGATCAGATCTTGCTAACCACATGATATGAATGCTGAACATGGTCTTTCTCTTGTCGATTCCGTCCTAAGTGCTGGTCCTATTGGACTTGCAACTTTTGGCTTACTTATCATCTCATCGATATTGAGCTGGGGCATCATTTTTTTAAAGTGGTCGCAGCTTAGAAAAGTCCGACGTCAGAATAGTCATTTTGAAAAATTGTTCTGGAATGCAGGAAGTATGGATGAAGTTGAAACAGGTGCACAGTCATTATCGGATAGCCCACTTGCTCAAATTTTTCAGGCGGGACTCCTCGAACTGAAGCGACTCCGTAAGAAAGCAGCGGGCGGACAACAAATGCATGACAGTATTGAAAATGTTGAACGCGCACTTCGAAAATCGTTTACTGTTGAAACACAGATTCTCGAGAAACGAACGCATATTCTCGCAACAGTGGGCAGTACGGCTCCATTCATCGGTCTATTTGGGACGGTTGTCGGTATCATTAATGCATTCAGTAATATCGCCGCACAGAAAAGTGCCAGCCTTGTGACTGTTGCGCCTGGTATCGCGGAAGCACTTGTCGCGACTGCTGCCGGACTTGTGGCTGCGATTCCATCTGTTATCGCGTATAACTTCTTCAATACGACGATCCACCACATTACGAATGACATGTCGACATTTTCAAACGACTACTTAAATTTGATCAAACGCAAGTATGCGTAGCCAACAACCTCAAGCAAACAAACGTTCGAATATCCTGTTCGCACTCGCCACAGCTGGATTGTGCTGTTTACTTTTCTACACCCTCTTTTATCAGTACCGCGACCAATATCGATGTGAAGTGATGGTCTTAAAAGAGAAGAATAAACTACGCTCAGGCCTGACGATTCTCTCGCATTTTGAATCGCGATACGATTTAGAAGATTTCGAGCTCTGGGATGATATTCAATCTAGACTCAACCGTGATCTACTTGAGGATATTGAATTTGTTGCGCATGACGCGAGTGTCGGTTTCGAACTGCTCAGTCAATCAAATACACTCCCGATACGTATCTGCGGTCGAACAAAACAATATACCTTCACCACAGACTATTTGTGTGAGGCGCATCGGCTCACGAAAGCCATTCCATGTATCACGAATCTGAACTAGCTCTAAAAATCATCTCCAGGGTAGATGAAGAGATAATCATACCTTGCTTCCGCCACAGCCCCTGTATTGAATGTGGAAAAACTATTGAAATTGAATTCTGGCGCATAGAAACTCGCGTGTCGTAGTATATATGTCGTTCCTGGCAAAAAGAGCTCTGATGATGCCGATGGCAACACCACTTTATTTTTATCACCCGACAGAACGATTCGCCATGAGACCTCTCCAGTGATCGCATCTCCAATTGTCAACTCATGAAAACTTGGCATCGTCCCTGATGCAGGCTCCCAGAGAATCTGGCGATCTCGGCCCAGTACAGCACTCGGCAAAGGTGCTATCGGTCGCGGAAAGTCGAGAATAGGACTGATGGTCAGCCCTGCGCGCAAGGAACCCACACCTTCGACAGCAACAGCCGAGTACGGTGCCGCGAAAACACCAATATGGAAATCGGTACTTGTGACAGTGAACGGAACAGGGTCTGACAAAATCAGCATGGTATCCGATAGAATATCGACGATTCGAGAAACATGCTCGACACCGTCTTCTCCTTGAATCACCATCACGTTTCCGAGCAGTGCAGGAATTCCTTGCGCATCTTCCAGTCCCCAGATTGTCTCCTCTCCGACGACCAATGTTGTTCCTGCCTCTGTTGTCACAAGGCCAATCTCGTTTCGGAGCCCAGAAGTATATGTCGTATACGCCCCTGCATAGAAATTGAGTAACTCACCTGGCGCATCAGGTATTGCACGTAGAATAACACCATCCTGTCCGCCATATTCTGCGGTCAATGGGTATGCACCATCTTCATCCAAGTCCAGAACAGGGCGCACGTATAGTGCGTCTGGCAGTGCTAATGTATCAGTCAGTCCCCATAGCGGCGCATTGGGTAAACTCACTTCAACTTCTTGCTCGAGGGTCCATGTTAACTCAATATCTTGATCTTCAAGGTTCACTCCAAAGTCAGGAAAAACGCGCCGACGAATACCCATTTGTTTTGGGGTAAACACCTGTCGTTCAATGTTAAAGAGACCGGCGACAGCCACAAGTCCAACCCGTCCAACACGACTGCTCGGAATGACGAAACGTCCACCGTCTTCCAACACGGCTTGAGATTGTGCACGCGGAACCAGTCCGCCCTCCACAGAAGGCGCCGTCACATCAACATATGCTACAGCGATCTCGATAACGTTTCCGTTTTCATCTCGCTCAAGCTCAGCAGGATCAAAAAATCGCTTTTCAAAACCTGTCACATGACCAGAGATTGTTGCAGGCGGTGGTGCAACAGGTGCGCCACCACCACCACCGCCGCCACCGCCGCCACTGGAGAATACAGTTGGTGATAGGTAAACAGTCAGCTCTGCAGCATTCAAGTCGACGAATGTTTCTCGTTCGTATCCATCTTTCCAAATTGTAATTGTTTGATGGCCCTGTAAATCCGCATCAGAGAACGTCACTTGCCCCCGGGAATCTGTCGAGCGGATGCCTTCGGCATCACTGCCAAGCATGATGGATGCATCTTCAACGGGCAGCCGAACAAACTCATCGATCACGGTGACGTATAAAGCCCCGTCGATTTCACCGCCATGTGCCCCTCCGAGCAAAGCTGATGGGTCAAAATATGTAAATGCATCCGCCAAAGCAGTCGCCGTACCATCAATATCAATAAAACGTATATCGACGACACCAGATGTCTCAGAAGCTGGGACGATAATCTCCATGCGTTGATCACTCTCTATATCGACAAAAGATGCCGCAGTTGGGCCAACAAAAACTTGTTCAACCGACAAAAAGCCTTCACCAAAAATCTGCACACGGGTCCCTCCGGCGATCGACCCACGTCGTGGTAAAGCACGTGACGCAGTGACATCACCTTGACGAACAGTCAATATACCAGGCGAGACCACGACATCACCTTGTCGCACATGTAAAGGATATTGCCCCACAACGAGCGTCTCTGGTAACGTCGCCTCACATTCAATCGACGAAGAACATGATGTTGTTAAAATAGTACCTCCAAGTTCGACAACGGTACCAGTGGCATCAAGCAAATTGGTACCAACAATACCGACCGCAGTTGGACCATTCTCATCATCAATTTGAATTGAGCGAGGTGAAAAATCCGACACCGAAAAATAAGGCTCGTAGGCATATGAAACTGTTTCGACACGTTCTGAAGTAAATATCACTTCGACTTCAGACATTCCCATCGCTATATTTTCGGCCGGATATGTGATTGGATAACAATCACGTTCTCCATTTCGAATGTCGGAGAGTCTCGTTTCATCTAGTTCAACAGAAGTACCGGCTACCGATAAGCTCGTCACCATTTCGTCATCATTTAATAGCGCTTGCAAGCCAGATAGACAGACGCCCGTTCCGCCCGCGGGGTCACTCACAGCTGGGGTTAGCTGCAATGGTGACAACTGGGCAACAATATTCAACGCCTTCGGTAAGGTCTGTGAAGTCGCAGAGTCAAACATCCGAACATCATAAAGCCCACTGTCTAAAGCCGGGACCTGAATACGCACACGCTCTGGACTGATAAAGGTCTCAATTGCAAGCGTTTCCCCACCGATATCAAAAGACAGTTCAGGATGAAACGAAGAACCATATACATCGACGATCCCGCCTTCAACTGTCAATACATTCGGACGGATGTCATGAACTTCGGGCTGACCGATCACCTCATATGCATTCCGTCGAACAGCAACGTCAAATTCGCCGACTGCTGAGACATCTACATATCCGATTTCATTAAAACGTGGTGTTCGAACAGACGCCATTTGTCCATCTTCTGAAATACTGATGACTTCTGCAGGCAATGCATTGAATAAAAAGAGTGTTGATTCATCAAATGCCTCTCCTGTAATTTCAACAACCTCTCCACCACCTGCATCACCCTCACGCGGCAACACCATATCGATATCGAGCGCTTCGATATAAGTGAACGCATTGTCCAGTTCAGTTATTTGGTCGCCATCTTCCAACCTAAAAGAAACAGCGCCCAAACCATCACTGGGTCGGCTGCGCGCCGTCAGTAGGTTTTCTGATTGAAAGAAAACAAGTTCAACAAGTTGATTATCGATATAAAGACGTGTCTGTGGCGTAAAGCCAGTTCCAAAGATACGCAGTGCTGTACCACCTTCTTGCGGCCCCGCAGGCGGATCGACGCGGAAAATATCTAGTGGAATAATATCGTCATCATCAGGCTCAGAAACACCCGCATCAACTTCCATCTCTTCGTCATCATCACGATCCGGTTGAAAAACATCGAGACCGGCATCTAATGTGCCATCATCATCATCAGAAATAGATGGTGTTGAATCATTTGGACAGCCCAACGCACCGACGATACAGAGCAACAAAATAAAAAGTATGGAACGTCGCATACTTATAAACTAACGAAGTGATGTGCTGTAAGCAATGCTTGGGGACTTAATTTGCTGGGCTAGTCGGCGCGATGTTGGTCTTATCGTCCGCCTTTCGCTGAGCCTCTTTCGCTGCTTTTTTCGCCTCGGCTTCGCGAAGCTTCTGTTTTTTCTCGATATTTTTCTTTTCTGCTCGATATTGTCCCAAATTATCCTTGGCAAACTGGGCATATGTCGATTTTTTATCTAATTTGAGATAGCGTTCGAACGCTTTCACCGCTGCTTCATTCTGACCAAGTTGCGACAATAAGTTGGCCTCGGCCTTTCGGGCCGCCAGATATTCAGGGTAAACAGAACTCGCTTTTCGATACATCCGAAGCGCATTTTCCATGTCTCGATTTTGATAGTATTCATTTCCTGCCGCGAGATAGGCTTTTGCCTCATCCCTTTCTGGAAACTCGGAGACCGGTTTCTTATATAATATCAGTGCAAACAAACCACCGACAATCAAGCCAAGCACGGCCAAGGCCGCCACATGTTTCACTTTAATAAATGGCTCACCTTCAGTCGGTGCTCGCCCGCCCATTCTCGCTGATATTTTTGTTCGCTCTGCCTTGCGTTTTGTCTTCGAAGGCTGCGTTTTCTCATCTTCTATACGACGGGCGCCAGCAGGTAATGCCCCCCGTGGAACCGGCTTTTGCCGCTTTCGAGAAGATGTTTTGTCTTTGCGTCGCTGAGATTTTTTTCGTGTCGCCGGAAGCTCGGAAATCGGCTGACGTTGACTCGGTGTTTTTCGCTTTTTTTGTTCTGCCTGGCGTTTGATCGTCTCAATCCGCTCAGCACGGCTCACCATATCCGGACTTACTTCTGTCTTGGCATCAAAGTCAGAAACGGACTCCAAATCATCGGACTCCATCGTCAGCGGCTGGTTGTCAATCGAAGATCCCTCTTCACTCGCTTGAAGTAATTCAGAGAAAACAGAACTGAAATCCTGCGCAAATGGATCAGATACATTCGTCTTTTGACGACGATCGATTAACCGCTCTCTTTTCTTATCTTTTGATTTACTCAACAGATCTCTCCAATTGTCCTCTCTTCAGTTTGAAACGAAGATGAGAGCAAAGCAAGAAATGCGTTGATAATCAGCTGAAATGTCTCATTTTTTCGGCCTGAGATGGCTCAAGCCAATCATCCACCGAGACTTCGTAAGCGCCTTTCTCAAGTGCTTCTCTGTAATGGGCCACCCAATCATATGATGACCCTTGATCGTTGACTTCCTTATCTTCTCGATGTTCCCGCATGGTGCTCCCGAATCTATTAAGGTGATTCAGGAATAAAATCGAGCGTTGGCGCAGATCCTTTAGTCTTTTTTAGTGTAATTCGAATATTATCGCCAGGATTGAATCGCCCATCTAATAGTGCCATCGACATGGGATCTTGAAGCATCTTCTGGATTGCTCGACGAAGGGGTCGCGCGCCGTATGCCGGCTCATAGCCAGCATCAATGACAAACTTCTTTGCTTCATCGTCAAAAGACATTGTCAACTTCTGCCCTTCAAGTAAGCGCGACAGGTCTTTGAAATGGAGTTCCGCAATATCTTCAATATTTGAACGGGTCAGGCCATGAAACATCACGATCTCATCAATTCGTCCCAGAAATTCTGGCCGAAAATGCCCTCGCATGGCCGCCATCGCTTGCTCTTTGGCTTCGTCTTCGATCACGCCATCATCGAGGCTGGCCTCAAGAAGGAAGTTCGACCCTACATTTGAGGTCATAATAATAACCGTGTTCTTGAAGCTCACCAGATTGCCTTTCGAATCTGATAATCGGCCATCATCAAGCACTTGTAACAAGATATTAAAGACATCAGGATGCGCCTTTTCAACTTCATCAAATAGAATAACAGAATACGGTTTCAGGCGAACTGCTTCCGTCAGTTGACCGCCCGCTTCAGAATCGCGGTAACCAGGCGGCGCACCAATCAATCGAATGACACTCTGCTTCTCCATAAACTCAGACATATCGAGTCGCACCATGCTTTTTTCATCTTCGAATAAAAACTTCGTGACCTGCTTTGCAAGATAGGTTTTTCCGACGCCCGTTGGACCAAGAAAGAAAAAAGATCCGACAGGTCTATTGGGATCATTCAGCCCTGCACGAGAACGTCGAATCGCTTTCGCAATCGCCGCAATCCCTTCACGTTGCCCGATCACTTTTCGACCAATGCGCGACTCCATCTGCAAAAGCTTATCTCGCTCACTTTCCATCATACTTTGAACAGGCACACCCGTCACAGCTGCGACAACTTCAGCAATGTCACCTTCAGTCACCGCTTCTTTTAATAGACGCTGCCCGCCGGTTTCATTCTCGAGTTCTTGCTCTTTCTCAGCCAGCTCCTCACGAAGTTTTTTCAGCGTACCAAACTTGAGTTCAGATGCTTCGTCAATATCTTCACGCTGCTCAGCCGCTTGAAGTTCGTTTTCTTGATCTCGAATCGATTCTTTCAGACCACGAATTGTTTGAAGTAACTGCACTTCTTTTTGCCAGCGACTCTGCAAGACATCGCTTTCTGCCGAAAGTTCTGTTTCTCTCTTTTCGAGTCGTTCACGGGTTTTAACCGCTTCATCAGACGTTTCATCTTCAATTGCTTTGAGCTCCGTTCGAACATTCAACAACTCGCGTTTTGCTTGATCGAGCTCCACAGGCACACTGTCGATTTCGATACGCAGTCGACTTGAAGCTTCATCGATCAAATCAATTGCTTTATCAGGGAGCGATCGTCCACTGATATAACGTGTGGAAAATTTAATCGCAGCAGAGAGCGCTTGATCTTCCACTTGCACACCGTGGAACACTTCAAATCGATCTTTGATGCCACGCAAAATCTGTAATGTTTCATCATGGTCAGGCTCTTCGACCAGAATAGACTGAAAGCGCCGTTCAAGGGCCTTATCTTTCTCAATGCTATTTCTGTATTCATCAGGTGTGGTCGCCCCGAGGACTTGAATTTCGCCTCTTGCGAGTGCAGGTTTCAACATATTCGAGGCATCAGACGCACCATCACCACCTGCACCCACCATCGTATGAATCTCATCGATAAATAGAATCACTTCACCTTGAGCAGCTTTGAGCTCATCAATCAATTTTTTCATCCGAGCTTCAAACTGACCTCGCAGGCTTGCACCAGCGACAAGTGAGCCCATATCTAAACTCAATAGTTGTTTGTTGATCAGTGTTGATGGAACATCTCCTCGTGCAATTCGAGTTGCGAGCGCTTGAATAATCGCATTCTTTCCGACACCTGGCTTTCCGATTAACACAGGATTATTTTTGCGGCGTCGCGCGAGGACCTGAATGATTCTTCGCAACTCATCATCACGACCGATAACACGATCAAGCTCACCAAGCTGAGCTTTCTCTGTCAGGTTCGCAGCAAATGCTTGAAGGACATTTTCTTCTTCTTCCTGCCCTTTCTTCTTTTGACTCTTGAGGGTCACCGATGCCGCTTTACCAGTCACCAAAGATTTCATCTTATTTTTCGTTAAACCGGCTTCCGATAGTAGGCGTTTCGATGGACCGACTTCTGCCCCTAAGTCGATCATCGCCGCGAGGAGATGTCGCGCCAATACTTTCTCGTCACCTTGTCGTGTAATCGAGACTTCAGCTTGCGCAGCAACTTTCAGCAATCGAGGTGATAAAAACGTTGCGCCGCCGCGCACAGTTGGCAACTTTTGTAAAGAAAGTTCAAGGTGTGACTTGAGCGTTCCGACATTCACATCGAGCTTTTTGAGGGCACTCACCGCTTCTGCATTCTGAACCATCGCCCACAAAACATGTTCTGGCTCGATCGCCTGATGCTGACGTGCTTTGGTTTCACGCTGTGCTTCGACCAATAATCGCTGTGTATCTCGCTCGTATTTCTCTAGATTCATATGTACCCCTCACACATACCCGACGTTAAAACAAAGTATCCTTTTGAAGCAAACTTGAAACACGCTCGAATCATTCTTGCTTGAATCGATACAGTCATTTCATAAAATTGCCTGATCAAATTGTCATCTTTATACTCGGCCTCAGGAGCACAATATTATAACCGAAAAAACTACTTTTAAGGGTATGCCAACTGCTGACTCAACGATTCGGCCTTTTGAATGTGCGCGACAAGTTGGCTTTTAAATGTTTCGTACTCCGGCTATTCTGACAGCCTCTTTTTTGCTTTAAGAGCTGCACCAACCAGATATACAGGTCGGCCTCCCCTGATCGCACCAGCAATCAGAGAACCGAATGTTCCTTGCCTTCGAATAGAGTCTTCAACATTATCCAGCTCTATTGCGAGCGTGTTGATTTCCTCAACTTCCTTATCATACCGACGTTGTAGAGCCGCTTGACCATTTGGTTTATGAACACGATTAGATATATTTTCCATTACTTTATCCTTTTCAAGTCGTGTTCATCTAGAACCATGTAGCGAAATCTGACACTTTGGACGCGTAAGCATGCATCAACCGACAAGATCGCACATATTCATCAACCTCTTAGCTGATCACTCTGATCAAAAAACAACTATTTTGAGACACTTCACTGATATCTTGAAAACATAATTTAGCAAAAACTATAATGGCGATGGAGTATATAATGTCAAAGATCTCAAGAATCAATCAGCTCTCAAAATCCGTACAATCTGTCTCATCGACAGATGCTGCTGCCACACTTCAGGATAAAATCGATCAATTTGACTTCAATCCGATGCAGCAAGCTCAGCTCATTGCTTGTGCCAAAAAAGCGCCTCGCGCTATCGATGCCTTACTCAATCTTGAAATATACAGCAACCAAACGGATCGGCGAATTCTAGAGCGCCAAACTTCTGTGGCCGATTTTTTGGGAATGATCTCTCGTTCGCTATTCGCTGACGACTTTAAGACAATGTATACCGTCTTACCTGTCGTTGGAGAGGGGTATAATCCGGCAAAGTATATTGTGGAAGACGCTGGTGTCGATGTTCTTTCTCAACTGAATGACAAGGGTCAACAACTTGCAGAATATATCCGTGACCTCGAAAAAAATAATGATGCTGAGAATAACCATGGCCAGCTTGATTCAACGCTTCAAGATATCATTGCATTGAATCAAGAATATTTCGAATATATTGCAGCAGGACAAGCCATTATAGATCTTAGAGATTTTCGAACGGACAAATCTTTCATCGATGAGCCGTACGCACACGCAGCCGAAACTTATCCTGCGCTTCAAGCACCAACTGAAACATATCGTCAAGCAATGCTTGAAATTGATGCCCAACTTGAATCATATCAAAATGGCGATACGACAGCATTTGACGCTATCAAATTTCGTGAACTTTTTGAAGCCGTCCAGACGAAACGTCAGCTCATGCTCAATGTCGGTAAAGATGTTGAAGCTCAGGTGAGTCGCGACGTACTAAAGGCCTTCGTTGATAATGCATCAGCACAATATCCCTATTACGAGTCGTTATTTCGCGGCTTCCTTGAAGCTGATCTCAATCGTTTTTTAGAACGCTATCGAGAATGTTTTGTGGAATATGATTTATCCGGCAGTCATGCGAAAGTTCTTTACAGCTATCGTCGACTTGATCAGAAAATAGAACTTCTTCATGATCCTGACAAACTATCTCACGTCTGCGATAAAATTATCAAAGAAATCGGTGTCGACCAATTGGGCGCCGAGAACTTACCTTTACAAACGTTGCCGATGATTCCTCATTTCCTAAGCTACTTTCCTTTTCACGCTTCAAACAAGACAGAGCAACTCCATAAATTTTCCGCACTCGGTGAACAAATTGTGGATGAGTGGAATGAGCTCGTCCCGGAACTCCTTCTCGCCACGACAGTACTGGTCAGCCTCCTTCCACCTGAAGAACAACCACCTCTCCAAAATACGGCACAGCAATTAAGCTCTTTTTCCACCTTCGAACAAGATGCCATCGCCCCCTTCTTCGCACTGCTTTCAGCCCTTAAGGCGACATTCGAACAACAAAATAATGACTTGGATGGCAAAGCTGAACACTTATTTTCTGCGATTGAAGAGAGACTCCAGTATGGCGGTTCTCCAGTTTTGAGGGGGACAGCATTTTTTGAAAAAGGTATCGATGGAAAGCATGGAACGATCGAACCACAGGCAATACCGCTTGATGCCGTCACCCCACATATTTCAGGCCAGTTTGTCATCATTCCTGACGCAAAACGACAGTGCTGGCATCTGGGCGCACTCAATTCGGGCATGCAAAAGATCTCTTTCACCCAGAATTACTTTACCAATAAACAAACGGCACAAATTTCAACGGCGCATGATGATACCTCATATGGTCATGGGGTTTTGCTGAACGAACCTGGTGCCGTCGGATGGGTACAATTTAAAAACAATGACAAATATAATGAGCATACAATCGAAGAAGGCGGCTATGTTCGCTTAGGGATTCGTGGTCATGCAATGGGTATCTTCAAGCTTCCACCATTAGATGGAGAACCTGTTTTTGCATCCATGCAAGATTTGGATTGGTATAGTGAAACAAAAAAGGGCGAACTCTCGGAGGCACATCAAACGGCCATCAATGATGTGATCCTTCAAACCTTTGAGGCAAATCTCAACCAAGAAAGACACCTTTATGGACGTTGTCAAATCACGCCAGCGCGAAACGGTGATGGCCAAATCTTAGGTTGGGATGTCCGTTTCGATAATCACGGCCATGAAGGCTTTACTGGAACGATCGCGTTTTCAAATTCGAATGGCAAGAATGATGGCTATGGTCTCGAATCGATGCCGCTGCCGGATTATGAAGCCGGTGCGACGCAACGCATCCATGCCCATGAACGTTATGGCGTCGCTCCAAAACCTGGAGAGAAACTCCGTGTTGCCATTCGAGGCCTCGGGTCAACAGAAATTGAACTGCCAGAAGATAAGCCACTTAATCTGATGCTGCCTTTTGATTTGACCTTGACAGGAGAGGTCGCAAACAAATCTTATTTCGATAAAGATGAGTTGGCTGAAAAAAGAGGTGAAAAACTGGGACGGGTTCGCTTCCTAAACAAAGGAGAGGATATCAGTCATGAAATTCAACCGAATGTCTATACAGGAGAAACCGCCCTCGCCCGGTCGACATTTAATGCGCCAGAACTTCAAGTCAGCATTCAAAGAAAGAATACAAAGGCTCAACTTGAACTCAATATCACCTCAAAACTGCCGCCACATGACGAATTTGGTGACTTAGAACTGAAAGTCTGTGTTGAAGGGCTGAATCATAATATCCCGGTCACATTGCTTTCTAAATCGGTTAATACTCAGCAAGAACTTTCTGTCGAGTTCGAACCCGATTCCTATGAACGTGTCCGTATTCGTTTTCCTGGCACAGGCTGGTTTCAAGAGCTGACTGCCGAACAAATCAAAAATGGTGACATACCTAACGAATGGCTTTTTCGGGAGGACTTTGGCTTTAGAGCCGATTTGAGACCTGAGTTATCTTAGAAGTCGTTCTCAAAAAGCAGAATAAGAATCTCTGAATGATACACCAGGTGACATATATTGGCCTCGCGCCGTACGCAGTATACACTTTCGTCAGGAGAATTTTTTGATGAAAAAAAAAACTTATTATTTAGCAACCTCATGTTTACTACTCAATTTATGGGGCTGTGTTTCGACTTCTGTCAATCCAATGAATGGACACCGGATATCACCACTTCCTGAAAATACAGCGGTCAAAGTTTTCTCTAAAGAAGAACCGACATTTCGGTATGAGAAGATATGTGAAATTTCATTCGAAGCAACAGGGAGCCAAAAGACGGCCCTCTCCGACTGGGATCGACAAGTCGCGACAGAAGCGAGGAAGTGTGGAGCAACTTATGCAATCACCGAACGCGTGAGTGGATGGACGAATTCAGGCGGTGGTGGTAAGCAATTTGTGACGGCCTTCGGTATCAAAAAATTATCGGAAGGAAACAGTATAGACCAAGAACTATCGAATAAAATCTCACAAGCAACACAACTTAACAATGCAGATGCTTTAAAAACATTATTACAATCCGTGCCATCTGAACATGCGAAACGCTCAGCACAAGATCAGCTCGCTCTGAGTTGGGCGCTTCTACATGGTAGCCCCGACAGGATGAGTAAAAAAGAATGTTCTCAAGCTGCTATTGACGTGCTTGTGAATCAATATGATGCCCGCTTGATCGTTGATACACAATCCACATTAAAAGACTCCATTGGCCCTGCTTTTCGCTGTCCAGGGATTATTGAAAAGTCTTTTCATACATTTTCAGACAGAAATACACTGATGACTGAGTTCAATAACTTCGCTGTTGGGTTTATTAATAATGGTGCGAATGATGAAAACATTCGTTCAAGAGTCACGCGCTTGATGCCACTTTTTGAAGATGAGGTGGCTCGGGCATGTGAAAAATCCGCAACAGACGATGTGTGTCTGTTTAAACCAAGACTTATTGAGATAAAGAATGCGTTGAACAAATAAAAAACGATTCGTCCCCCTCAACCATACTCAAAAGGATAAAAATGTCTTTAAAGATTATTTCCTTCAACAAAAGTTATCTGATCATTCTTTCAAGTATACTTTTAGCTGCATGCGGTGATCCTGATACAACCGGTGGTGCATGCTCGGCATCGATTATTAGTGATTATAACTCGATGACATCTATCTGTTTATCGTCTACGAGTTTAGATGACTTATATACGTGTCGTTCAGATATTCAGAGTATGATTGATACAAATCCAGAACTAAACTGTCGTGCAGATAACAGTGGCTCAACTGTGACAGTTGACCGCGCATATCTAGATGATCTCCTTGACGCCGTTAATCAGGATATAGAAAACAATTCTTGATCACTGAGGGCGCTAAAGAACGTCTATCTCACTGAAAAAGCGGCTTTTTTGCCGCTTTTACTTTTATTTTATTCTGTTAAACTCCATCCATGTCAGAGATGGATGGTGAGATCGAGCACGGTATTGAGCAGCCTGAAGAGGTTCATGTGGCGCCAGAAGATATGCCACCACCGCCTGAGCCAATGACTCCGGAAGAACCCAATATGCCAATTGCGGACATTGTTGAGCCCCCTGCTGCTAGCGGTCTGGTCAAGTTAGGCGATGCCATCGACGCATTGGTCGAAGCGAAAAACACGGCCATTGCCACGACAACAGGCGGACAAATCACACGTACGCCGCCAAACGCGATCGATGCAGAGAAAGCATTACTGGGCGGCCTCTTACTTGAGTCATCTGCGATTGAAGATATCGTCGAAGAAGGTTTACGCCCTGATGATTTTTACCACACGAACCATGGTTTGATATATAAAGCGATTCGTGAACTTTTCGAAGAAGCAGAACCCATTGACACTTTGACCACCATCAATCGGCTACAGATGAAAGGTCAACTCGAACACATTGGTGGCGCAGGTACTGTTGCGCAAATTAGTGCCCTTGTTCCAACAGCTGCCCATGTCAGAGCTTACGCTCGATTGATTCGTGAAAAATCTGTTCTGAGAACATTGATCAATACAGCAACCAACGTGGTCGAATCTGCTTTTTTACAGAACGAACGCGTCGAGGATATTGTCGATAAGGCTGAAGCAGCGATCATGGCGATTCGTGAAAGCAATCAACGCAAGGGTGTCATTCCGATGAATGAGCTCGTGACGATGGCGGTCAAAAGACTTGAACAAGCCTTTGAGAATAAAAGTGCCGTCACAGGTATCCCCACTGGTTTCGCAGACTTCGACAAAAAAACAGCGGGTCTTCAAGAAGGTGATCTCATCATTGTTGCCGCGCGACCTTCGATGGGTAAAACGGCATTCACGCTCAACATGGCGAGTCACATCGCCATGCGAGAAAAAGCTGGTGTGGGCTTCTTTTCTCTAGAGATGAGCTCGGAACAACTTGTTCAACGGATGATCGGTGCAGAAGGCCGAATTGACCTATCGCGTTTAAGACGCGGCCAAATTAAAAATACCGAATGGGCAGAACTGGCTCGCGCTGCAGGAGAACTCTCGGAAGCCCCTGTTTTTATCGACGAAACACCAAGCCTTGGTATTGCAGAGATGCGGACAAAGGCGCGCCGAATGGTCTACGACCATGGTGTGAAGATATTAATGATCGATTATTTGCAGCTCATGCATGGCCCGCCAGGGACTGATAACAAGGCCACCGAAGTCGGTGAGATTTCGCGTGGTTTAAAGTCAATTGCTCGTGAGCTGAAAGTTCCAGTTATTGCGCTTTCTCAGCTCAATCGTGCCGTCGAGCAACGGACCGACAAACGCCCGATGATGTCTGACTTACGTGAATCTGGCGCCATCGAGCAGGATGCCGATATGATTTGCTTCTTGTATCGAGAAGAATACTACCTCAAGGACAAAACACCCGAGGACAAAATCGGTGTCGCCGAGCTGATTATTGGTAAACATCGAAATGGCCCAACAGGAACTGTTGAACTCAAATTCTTAAGTCAGTTAACCCGCTTCGAAAACCTCACGAGAGACTACGAGGATTATGCGGCATGACAGGTTCTGTGAATGGCTTGAGCGCTGAAGCTCAAAACGCTTATGCGGCGGAGACGGCCGTTTTAATTCCTGCGGCAGGTCCAATTCCTGAAGGCATTCTCTCTTTTTCAAGTGTCACATGTGCTGCGATGATACCCGTCGCCGGTCGTCCAGTTATTCACTGGACTTTATCTTCACTTCTTGAAAAGGGTTATCGGCGATTTGTTATCGCTGTTCCAACAACCGGGTTATTTGTTGAAGATTATGTTAACGCGCATTTTGCAAATCAAGCCAATATTGACTTTGTCGTTCCGACCATCAACCAGAATTTAGGCGACACCCTTGAAGCCCTGTTTGAGCATACGCAAGAGATTCAGCCGAAGCGCCTACTTCTTGTTCTCGGAGACACACACTTTGACCATCAAGATTGGTCCGCGCTCATTCAAGATATTCCAGTTCTGTTAACCCATGAGATCGAAGATCCTTCTCGGTGGTGTGTTGTCCAAACAGACGCATCTAATAATATTACACACTATGACGACAAGGTTAGCCATCTTGTGGCACCACAACATGCGCTGATTGGCGTATATAGTTTTCCGAATGCGACAACAGTTTTTGAACAGTTTAAAGCACTGCGCCATGTTCAAATCACCGCTGGTCTCACTCAGTTACTTGAACAGCTAACGCAAGAAAAAGGAATCAAAGCTTATCCAGTGTCGAAGTGGTATGACTGTGGTAATCCAGATAAACAGGCGGACTCTCATCGACACCTACTCGAAGCCCGCGCCTTCAATAGCCTCGAAATAGACGCCATCCTTGGCACCCTGACTAAGAGAAGTGAATATACGAGCAAGTTCGTCGACGAAATCAACTACGTTGATGCCTTACCATCCGAATTAAAGGTGCTGTTCCCGCGTGTCATTCAAGCGTCTACCGATGAAGATGAAGCATATGTTACGATGGAGTACTATGGCTATCCGACACTTTCGGAAATTTTTGTCTTCGAAAAAGCCCCTCAGATGCTCTGGAAAAAGACCTTTCAACACCTAAACGCCATCGTGTCCGAACGTTTTGGGAAATATACGCACCCGCTCGGTGAACATGATTGCCACAATATCTACCAGAAAAAAACAGATGACCGGCTTGAACAAGCACGAACATACGAACACTTGCGCCCATTGATCGACGCAGAATCTTTCACCATTAATGGCCAAATGTATTGTGGTCTCAAAAAAACATTGTCAGAGATGCAACACGAGATTCAAGCTTTAGCAAAAGTGACGCAAGGAACGATTATTCACGGAGACCTATGTCTTGCCAATATTCTCTATGATATGAAGAGTGGCATCATCAAAACCATCGACCCGCGTGGCTCCTTTGGCTCTATCGGGATTTATGGTGACCCGCGTTATGATATCGCAAAACTCTACCACTCCGTTTATGGCTTATAC
Source organism: Myxococcota bacterium (assembly GCA_020627505.1). Taxonomy (GTDB): domain Bacteria; phylum Myxococcota; class UBA727; order UBA727; family JAHDBA01; genus JAHDGS01. The sequence goes on along the minus strand of JAHDGS010000036.1, from coordinate 694 downwards.
GACTTTATCATCCATGACTTATTTCAAGTGACGCACGCTGAAGCGCATTATCAGCTTGACTTTAAAACGCACGAGCATCATGAGACCATCCGAACCCAATTTGAAGCCGTCTTCTTTGCAGAACAACAGACTTCGATGTCGACGTTGCAGCACACGTGGTCGAAAGCTGACATCACACTGATCACCGGTCTCTTATTCGCCAGCATGCCTGCTTTACATTATGACTACCCAAAACGACAATTTGCCATGTGCTTGCGCGCAATTCAAATTTTGTCTGAGGCTCAACATTTATATGAACACGCAACATAAGGATAACAAATGCGTCTTTGTTTTGATTTAGATGGTGTGATTTGTGAACTCAAGAAAGAAGGCCAAAGCTATGCTGATGTCGCCGTCCGAAAAGGCGCAGCCGAAAAAATGCGCGCACTCAAAGATGCCGGACATACGATTATCATACATACAGCGCGACATATGAAGACATGTCAAGGTGATGTGGGCAAAGTGATCGCGAGACAAGGCAAGGTCACCCTCGATTGGCTTGAGCGTCATCATATTCCATACGATGAAATCGTATTTGGCAAACCATTTGCTGATATTTATATTGACGACAATGGGTTTCGTTTTGATAGTTGGAATGATATTTCACAAGATGGCAGCAGCCTGCCTAAGCATCGTGAAGCAGGTCTAGCAAAGG
>JAHDGS010000035.1 GCA_020627505.1 Myxococcota bacterium | reverse complement strand
CATCATTTCGGACACGCGGCATGGATAGAACTCTGCGCGCTCGTGGGTCTATTTGGGGTTTTCTTTACACTTTATGCTCTGATTCAGAAGCGCCGTGCGGTCATCCCAATCGGTGATCCACGTCTTGAAGAATCAGTTGTTCACGGTCATTTCTAGGGAGGTCATATTATGGGTGATCATGCTCCTGTATTAGGCGAAATCAACGAACCTGAAGTATCATCTTCTGCTGCTTCTCAACTGAGCGTATGGTTGGTGATTGGCCTATTTTCGATATTCTTCACAAACTACTTTCTGTTCATGTATTTCCAGTGGGAAGTCGAAAATCACAGACAAGAGAAAACATACTCAATTGTCGATGAAAACACGCAGAAAGTTAAAGACGAAGCGGATAAAGCGATATCTGGCTCGGTGAAGGGGACATTGGCAATCGATAAAGCCATGGACGAATTGCTGAAAGAGTAGATGATGAGATTTTCTGAGAACACATTCGAAAGCACGTTTACACAATGGTTGTTGTGTGGTGCTGTGATGTGTTTCTCTTTGGCGATTCATGCTGAAAACACATATAATAAAGAATTTGAACCTGGCTCAGTGAATCCCGCCTTACGTGATACAAATGTCAGACCATCTGGTTCAACGATTATTGACAAGGTTGGTTCAACACCGCCGCTTGATGCGACATTTACATCGCATGATGGGTCACAGTTTACACTGAATGAATTAGTGAAATCATCTGAATCAATCCCGACCATTATTTCTCTTGGGTATTATACCTGTCCAATGTTGTGCTCACTTGTGATCAACTCGACATTTGATTCTCTTGCTTTATCCGGGTTAAAGCCCATCGAAGATTATCGATTCGTTTTTCTTTCGATTGACCCAAAAGAAGATGTTGAACTCGCGTCGAAAAAATATGCAGGGTACTACAAAAAGTATTTTTCGAAGTTTGAGTCCAATAAGACGAATATCATTTTTGGTGTCGGACGTGAGCAGGATGTCAAATCCCTCGCCGATGGGCTTGGCTTTGGTTATGTTTGGGATGAGAAGTCGGAGCAATATGCACATGCTGCAGGTATATTCCTATTGTCTCCTGAGACCGGAAGGCTTTCTCGAACATTATGGGGGCTCAACTATGAAGGCGCTGATATGCGACGTGCGCTTGTTGAAGCCTCTGAAGGAAAAATCGGAACAGTTGTAGATAAGATTTTGATTTCTTGTTTCCGCTATGACGCGGACTCTCATAAATACGGTTTTTATATTTTTGGCGCATTCAAACTTGTGGGTGTGTTTACAATTATTTTTATTGCAGGGATTTTGTTTTGGCTTTGGCGAAGTGAAAAACGAAACCGTGCTGTAACTTGAGGTAAAGTATGGACGAAACACAAAAGTTTTTCGATGATATGACGAAAATGAAGGTCCAAGCCGCGAACGAGTGGTGGACCCCAGATGCTGTGACCCAAGCTGCTCAGACTGTCGATGGTGTATATAATCTGATTACGATTGTTTGTGTCATCTTCTTTGTCGGCATCATTGTTCCGATGTTTTATTTCACATGGAAATACCATCGTAAGTCTGAAGAACAGGTTGCCGTGTCTCAGGAAGACCACAGTACATTTCTTGAAATCTTATGGTCAGCAGGACCAATGGTTCTCCTCTTCTACTTGTTCTTCGTTGGCTTCAGAGGTTTTCTTGATCTTCGTGTTGAGCCTGAAGGCGCGATGGAAGTTGGGGTGCGAGCATATCAGTGGGGCTGGGAGTTCCAATACTCTGAGGACTTTGAAGGTAACCCAACAAAGTGTACAACTAAAGTGAACTTTAATGAGCCACTTTACTTGCCAACCCAACGACCAGTTAAGTTCATTATGACTTCATCTGATGTACTCCATTCATTCTATTTGCCGAGTTTTCGTCAAAAAGGTGATGTGATTCCTGGTCGTTATAACACCGTCTGGGTTGAGGCACCTGCTGACAAAGCTGACGACTACACATTATTCTGTACTGAATATTGTGGTCGGTCTCATAGTCAGATGGCGGCAACCCTTAGATTCGTTGACCCACCAGAGTTCAACAAATGGCTTAAAGAGAAGCAAAAAACAAGTTGCGGCGGTGTTAGTCTCAAGCGCGGCAAGCAAATATATGATGGTGTTTGCAAAACATGTCACTCTCTTGATGGCTCAAAAGGTACCGGGCCAACATTCAAAGGTCTTTGGGCTAAAGAAGAAACATTAGAAGATGGCAGCAAAGTGACAGTTGATGAAACATATGTCCAAGAGTCGATCTTGAAACCAAATGCAAAAATCGTCAAAGGTTATCCTGCTGCAATGCCAGCTCAGGAGCTTGATGAAGATGAAATCAAGAGTATGTTTAAATTCCTACAGAGTGTGAAATAAGAGGGTATCATGGGCGATCATAACGTAAATTACCTCGAAGCGAAAAAAGGTCTCAAGAGCTGGCTGGTCACTGTTGACCATAAGCGAATCGGCTTAATGTACCTTTTCTCAGTCTTATTCTTTTTCTTAGCAGGTGGTGTGTTTGCACTGCTATTTAGAGCTGAGCTATTAACTGCGAAAGGCGATATGGTATCAGCTGATACTTACAATACCTTCTTTACACTACATGGTGTGATTATGGTATTCTTGGTCATCATTCCATCTGTCCCTGCGGCCCTGGGCAACTTTGTCCTACCGCTTCAGTTAGGGGCAAAGGATGTGGCCTTTCCAAAACTCAACTTATTGAGCCTTTATATCTTCTGGATAGGCGCAACGATGGCGCTCGGTACAATCATCGTCGGGACACTTGACCCGACATTAATCGGTCGTGTCGATACAGGTTGGACATTCTATACGCCTTATTCATCGAATGGAGGGACAGCTGTTATCTGGATGACACTTGCAGCGTTTATCTTGGGGTTCTCGTCGATTTTGACTGGTATGAACTTTATCGTCACCATTCATCGTCTACGCGCACCTGGCCTTACATGGTTTAGATTACCGCTGTTTATTTGGGCGATTTATGCGACATCAATCATTCAGGTTATGGCGACACCGGTTCTTGGTATTACGCTACTTCTATTGATTATGGAGAATGTCGTCGGCATCGGCATATTTAACCCGAACTTGGGTGGAGACCCTGTCTTGTTCCAGCATTTCTTCTGGTTTTATTCTCACCCGGCAGTTTATATTATGATTCTGCCTGGTATGGCTGTTCAGTCAGAGCTGATTGCTGTATTCTCTCAGAAAAAATTGTTTGGTTATAAATATGTTGCGTTCTCATCTTTAGCGATTGCGATTATCTCGTTCATTGTTTGGGGCCATCATATGTTTGTGTCAGGTCAGTCTGAGCTTCTCTCGATGATTTTCTCGTTCTTGACATTCCTTGTGGCGATTCCATCTGGTGTTAAAATATTCAACTGGGTTGCGACGATGTATAAAGGTTCAATCTCACTGAAAACACCGATGCTTTGGGCCTTGAACTTCATGTTCTTGTTCACGATTGGTGGTTTGACAGGTCTACATCTTGGCACACTATCGACTGATGTTCACTTGCATGATACCTATTTCGTTGTTGCTCACTTTCATTATGTGATGATGGGTGGAACACTGATGACATTTGTTGGTGGTATCTTCTATTGGTGGCCTAAAATGACAGGCTACACTTATAATGAGAATCTAGGCCGAGCGAGTGCGATTATCGTGTTTATCGGGTTTAACGTCACATTCCTCATTCAGTTTGTCATGGGTGCACAAGGCATGCCACGTCGATATTATCAATATATTGAGCAGTATGAGAAGTTCCATGTTGTTTCGACAATCGGTGCATTTATATTATTGGTTGGTTTCTTGATTGCTGCGTTCGCACTTGTCCAATCTTTAATCCAAAAGAATAAGGCACCTGATAATCCTTGGAAAGCACGCTCGCTTGAGTGGACGCATACGGCGACACCGCCGGTCGAGCATAACTTTATTGGGCAACCTGTCGTCGAGTATGGTCCATACGACTATGACGCGCCAATGGTGGTCGAGACACTTGAGTCTCTCGAAGCCAAAGGTCAACCTTATCAATTTTCGGAGGCGTAAATGGGAACAGGTATAGCAACAACAGGAAAGTTTCCGCTTTCGCATCACTTCACGAATGTTGAGCAGCAGGTTGAAAGTAATAAGTTTGGCATGTGGCTGTTCTTGGCCACTGAGGTCTTGATTTTCGGTGGATTGTTTTGTGCATATATTGTCTATCGTTATCTGCATCCTGAGATATTTGTCGATGCGCATCACTTTCTTGATAAAAAGATGGGACTCATCAATACAATTGTGCTGTTGACGTCAAGTTTGACAGTTGCGCTTGCGATTCGAGCAGCACAAACGAATGAACAAAAGTGGATCAAAATTCATCTTGTCACAACAATCATTTGTGCCGGTATCTTTATGTGCATCAAGTACATGGAATACAGTCATAAGTTTCACGTTGGTTTGTTACCAGGAGAATACTTTAGAGCAGCTTCTGAACAGTTTAGAGAACCGCACAATGTGCAAATCTTCTTTGGTATTTATTTTTTGATGACAGGCCTTCACGGGATTCACGTTGTGATCGGAATGGTGTTATTGTCTGTGATGTTAGTGAAGGCGAGCAAAGGAAAGTTCGGTCCTCATTATTACGGTCCTCTTGAGCTATCAGGTCTTTATTGGCACTTGGTTGACTTGATTTGGATTTTCCTCTTCCCATTGCTGTATTTGATTCACTAGGAGTTTATGATGTCTGAGCAACTCTTACCTACATTTGATGTTGATGCGCCTGCGCCGCACGTGATGCCCAAAGCTGTTTATTACGGTGTTTTTGGGGCATTGATTTTCTTTACTTTGCTGACTGTGTTTACAGCAAGTTTTGATTTGGGACCTTTCGATATTCCTGTCGCGATGTTGATTGCAACAATCAAGGCGACGCTGGTTGCGGCGATATTTATGCACTTATGGTTTGATCATAAAATCAACGTCGCATCGAGTGTCTTCTCGTTGGTTTGTTTATCTTTGTTTGTTATGTTTTGTCTGATTGACTTATCGTCTCGTCATTACGTCGATCCGGTTAAACGGAACTTCTCCGTTCATGATGAAATTGTGCAAGACTACAAAGAGAAAAATCCGAATGCCCAAGTTCGTGCATTTAAAGATAGTAAGCCTGCAATTGTGGAGGCAAAAGACTTGCATGACTTAGACTCAGCAGAAGGTCATCACTAAGTCCAGCGAATTATCTTAATGACAAAAAGGCCTTCGGGCCTTTTGTTAATTGCGCTAAAGTGAATCCAAGTTATGAAAATAAATGAAGAGAAACGATGCGAATAGGCTATATCACAGCAGCAACATGTTTTTGGGATGGTCAGACATTATCACTACAAAGTGGTGCCGGTCGTGTCATTGAGGAGTTGCTTCGGAGACACCCGCATACCATCATTTGTGCGTCGACGCTGGGAGAGAAAAAATCTGTATATGATTGCCATATTCCCTTGCGTGATGGGCAGTTTATCGCACTCCCCACAATGCCAAGTATTGCGTCAGGGATGAAACAAGGCGCCGCGTGTCGCCGCGTGATTCGACAGCTTGAAGATCGTTCAGATGTTTTGTTGATCCAACTTCCATTTTCCGCGCCGACAGGACTATTTGCGCAGCGAACGCCTCGGGTCTATCATGTGTGCGCTGATATTCGTGGTGTCGTTGGTGCATCACAATATTATTCAGGTGTTCGTGGACTTGCAGCCAAAACAGCTGCAGAGGTGATCGATGGGGTACAAAAGATTCTTTTTCACCGGCCAGAAACACGGTTGATGACAAATGGTGCCGAGATGTTTGAACATTATGGCGCGCCACTTGGACGGCCGGTATTGAGCTCCATCTTGCGAAAGTCTGAAGTCGCAAGCTTTCCGCGCAAAGATTTTCATGATGGGCGCGATGGCTTTAAGATTCTCTTTGTCGGATTTTTGAGACCGGAAAAGGGTCTTGATACGCTGGTCGAATCTTATCGGGCGCTTCTGGGAAGTGCGGCTGATAGACTGCCGGAGCTGCACATTGTCGGGGCTGTTGACGCTGTTGAAGGTGGTGCCGCTGAGGATTTACAGCGATCGCTTGACGAACTAAAAGATAAAGGGCGCGTCGTCTTTCATGGCATGAAACGTTTCGGGCCAGAACTTTTTAAGATGTTCGCAAATGCTGATGTTCTGGTTGTTCCGAGTCGAAGCGAAGGGACGCCACGTGTACTCGTTGAAGCGAGAGCATTTGGTTGCCCGGTTATCGGCACTCGTGTTGGTGGAATCCCGACATCGATTGAACATGGCGTAGACGGGTTACTTGTTGATGTGGATGCACCTGAACAGCTTGCGGAGAGTATTCGTCGATTGGTTGAAGATAAAAAGCTTTATCGACAACTCCAGACCGAGGGGCTCAAGCGTGCTCAACATAGGACGCTAGAACATTATGTTGATGAGATGCTCACAGAATGTACTTTAGCGCTTCAGATGCGATGATAAAGTCTCACTACTCGATAAAGTCTAAAATCGATTCAACCGTTTCGAGGACTTGTTCTAAGTCAAATGTCATCGCGTAGTCTCGAAATTCGACGGTGTATTGTTTTGGGCGAACCTGTGTCATATTCGTCAAGTTGACGTTACATCTTTTGGTTAGAGCGGGGTGACGTCAACGAAATGCTAGATGCATTCGTGAGTTTATTTGGCGGGCTTGATAAGAGCCGTAACATGAAAGATATTTTGGATGTTGTGCGTGATGAGGCATTCTATATACGGTGACAAATTTGGCGGACCTTCAGATATCGAGCTGTTGATGGCCGAAGAGGGGATGTCACACGCCGAGGCTGAAGCATATATCGCCGGTAATTAATGGGTTCGACAAGGACATCGTGCTGCGCTAGTTTGATGTCATGTTTTGGAATAGTGAGCGAGAGAAACCAAAAGAACCTTCACGTCAGCGTGATGTGGAGGTGCTTGAGCGCCCAAAAGTGAAGCGTCCTAAAAAATATAAAGTGATCATGCACAATGATGACTATACAACACAAGAATTTGTGGTGCATATATTGCAGCGTTTTTTTAAGAAGAACCCGGGAGAAGCGAATTTTTTGATGCTGACTGTTCACACAAAAGGCCAGGCGGCTGTTGGCGTCTATACAAAAGATGTGGCTGAAACTAAAGTTGTTGAAGTGATTACCTACGCTAGAGATAACGAACAACCCCTGATGCTAACCAGTGAACCTGAATAAGCCAAAATCGACTCTAACGCATATGAGTGATATGAACACACATATGCTCATGCAAATTGGCCTAGGCCTCATCATCATGATTTCTCTAAGCTGCCGCGGCGAAAACATCGGGGAGCATACGCCTGAAGCAGAGCAAACAACGATATCAGAAACAGAGGAAGCGTCCGGAGCAATTCCTGCCAACACAGATAGGTTCTTAGAAATTGAAGAGAATACTGATGACGGTCCGCTACCAGGCGCTATCGCTCAATATACTGACTTGGTAGAATCCAATTCTGGAATGATTCAAGGGGAGCGGGAAGGTGGGCTTCGCATATTTCGTGGAATACCCTTTGCCGAACCGCCGATCGGCAATAATCGACTGCGTGCGCCAACCCCAAAAGCACATTGGGATGGTGTATTAAATGCGGATGTATTTGGTTCAAACTGTATTCAGCAGCGTGTGCCAGGTATTACCAAAGAAACAGATGAAGACTGTTTATATTTGAACGTTTTTTCACCTGCCGTATCATCGGATGATGGTTTGAAGCCAATTATGATTTGGCTTTATGGAGGTGCTTTCTTACTAGGCGGGGCCAATTGGGATGTATATGAACCTTCTCAGCTCGCCTTCTCTCAAGACGTCGTTGTCGCGAATTTAAACTATCGTATCGGGGCACTTGGTTTTATGGCACTACCTGAACTGAAGTCGGAGTCTGAAGTTGGCACGACAGGCAATTATGGATTGCTCGATCAGTTGATGGCAATACGCTGGATCAAAGAGAATGCAAAAGCGTTCGGTGGTGACCCCGATAATATCACGGTTTTTGGGGAGTCGGCAGGGGCGATCTCTTTATGTGCACTTATGGCAAGCCCGCTCGCAGAGGGATTATTTACGAAAGCCATCTTACAGAGTGGGAATTGTGACTTATTCCCTATGCTCGATGGCGATGATGATAATATCAATCGGAATGTGATTCCGACGCCGTACGATTTGGGCGAGAGCTATGCCAGAAAGATTGGTTGCGATGGAGCTGATATCGTCAGCTGTTTGCGTCAATTACCTGCTGACGACTTTCGTGTTTCGGCGACACAAGCATTTATAGGTGATTTTCAAGATCTAGATTTGTTTTGGCCTGCAGTCGATGGATATGTACTTGATGTCCATCCGCGTTCAGAGGTCGGAAAAGCGCGTTTATACGAATATGATATGATTTTAGGTAGTAATGCAGATGAAGGCATCGTCTTTACCGCGACTGATTGGATTACAACAAATGGACGTTTGAGAGATGTGTTCGAGAAATATTATGACGACGAAGACCTGATCGATGCTCTGATGGATATTTATGGGTTCCCAAATTTTGGTTTACCCAAGTTTGGCTGGGAAAACTTCTTCGCGGACTTTATGTTTAACTGCCCAATTTATTTGGCAGCCCATGAAGGCCCAAACCGTTTTTACTATTATATGACAGAGGGGCCACGTCGGACATCAAGTTGGCGCGGACCGACACATGGCGCAGACCTCTTCTATGTCTTTCAAAATTTTTATGAACCCTTTATCGGGGGCAGTGAGGAAGACTACGCTCGAAGTGGAGTCATTCAAGATCTGTGGGCATCATTTGCGAGACGAGGACGACCCGAATCTAATGACGTGATATGGCCTCAAATGCCCATCAATGAAGAGTGGCTTGAATTTGGAGACACTGTCGAAATAAAACGAGCGTTTCGTGAAGGGCGTTGCGAGCAATTACAGGCGCTCGGCATCTTGAAATAACTCGATATAAGCGGCAGCTACTTTAAGAGATGAGTTCTTCTATCTTTCTTTCAAAGAATTCAGTTTCAGTATGTTCTTTGGTATGGGCCAGTAAAGCCACAAAAATATAAAGTGCCCATCCTTTTGCGCGCAAGACTGTTTGTCGTGATGCACGATAATCATCGAAGATGTCTTTCTGTAATTGTTCGTTCGGAAAGTAATAGAAGATAGATGCCAAATCAGTAGCGGGGTCGCCCTTGGTCATATCGCCCCAATCAATGACAGCAACAATTTGTTCATTATCTTTTAGAATATTCCATGGATGAAGATCGCCATGCAGCGTCACCAATTTCGTTTCAATTGGGATATCAGACCAAACATCCCACTGTTGTTGAACATTTGAAATAAGATGAGGAACAATCTTCTCAAGCCGCATGAGATATTCATTAAAGTCATCGACTTTGTTTTTGAGAGGAACACCTCTATGCGGATTATGTGACAAGGTCGTCATACTTAAAGTATGAAGTTCTTTTAGGAATGTGCACCAGCATCGGGCCATTGATCGTGTGCGAAACTCCGTTCGACCAACAGGCGTGCCGGGAATATATTTTTGTAAAGCCCATGGTTGATTCGATATTTCAAGTAATCCATGTTTAACCATGATAGGTGTTTGAAGTGATATTGCTTTATTGATCTGTGAACTATGCCGTATTTCATTTTCAAGAAGTGGGATAGCAACTTCTCGACGTGGTGACCTAAATATATAGTCCTGGCCGATACGATACATATGATTATCCCAACCGGATGTCATAGACGTGATTGCTTGGGCCGCGAGTCGCGAATCAACCGCTTTCAAGCAAGCCCGAATTTCGTCGATCGACAGATCAATTTCAGGTTCGGGCCGCATCGTTACAGATATCGAGGTAAATATATGACCTCATTGGATGTTATAGGAGGGCAATTGTACTTTCGAGTCTTGAATATGAGGTCTTTAGAGATGCGAGGGTCTCTGGGCGATGACCATCGGCAGCCGCAGATGCTGCCCGGTTCAAGTAGCGTTCTGAAATCGCGAGCTCTGACAAAATACGCGTGCCTTTATCAAGTCCAAATTGGTTTTGAATAAGAGGGCGTGCACCGTCTAGGGGCAAAACATAGTGCTGAATAACAGCTTCAATACTCTTCAACATATCTTCAGCAGTATTGTTCAGAGAGAGCTGACTCAGATTCTCAAGTTGTTTGTTGAGCGCTTTAATCAGTGAGACAGGATCTTGCCCGGCTTCAATATTGGAGGATGAGGCTTGTGCGGAAGATTTCACGCCCGAACGCCACAAAAAGACACCAACGGCTGCCAAAATCGAGGCGACTAACCAGATAGGTGTTGTGTCAGGAAATGCCCCAAGCTCAGGTGCTTTCTTTGCAGCTGCGCTGATGCCGACAAGCAACCCAAGGGCCGTTAATATAAAGCCAATCTTTTCTTTGTTCATGACGGTCTCCTTTAGTGTCCACCGGTTGAGCCAGCAACAATACGATATAGCGCGTCAGCAACACCCATGAGCGCCTCGCCAACGATCAAGCCTGCTGCAAACGGCACGACCCGATCTTCAATAAATTGCATGCCTTTCTTTTTGACGAGTGTCATATTGATAACACAACCAACGCCATAACCGAGCGTGATGGATAGAGGCAAATACATGGCGAGACCAATCAAAACCCCAAGCCCGGCCATTGGTGCGCCACCAAGGATAAGACCAATGACGCCACCCATAACATATTTATCTGTTGGGATATTGCCTGTTTGTACACTCTCAATAATTGCCATCAGCGCACCTGCCTGTGGCGCAGGTAAAGTCTCATTCCCAAATCCGCCTTCACCGCCTGGGCCACCTTGCCAAAGGACATATACGACACCGATTGAGACAATTGGTCCTAGCCATGTAATTGCAAATTGAGCAAGCTGCTGTTTCACTGGACGGCCACCAATGAGATAACCCGTTTTTAAATCTTGCATCATATCGGCGGCTTGACCAATGGCAATACACACAGCGATACCGACGACCATCGAAGCGGCGACATTTTTATCGAGCAAAAACATCATAATGGTGACAGAGATAAGGGCCATTCCTGATAAAGGTGAGATATCTGTCATACCGGTCGCTTGAGACACGATGAGTGCAGCAACAGAAAGCCACAAGGTTCCGACAACGGCGCACAAGGCCGCCTGGCCAAATGAAACACCGGGCGTCATTTTCGCTGCGATAAAAAATAGAACAACAGCGCCGATAATGCCACCGACTAAAAGTTGAATTGGCATTTCATCTGACACGGAACCCGAACCGGCACTTTTTCTAGCGTCAGCCAATGATTTGATAGCACTTTTAATTGCCGGGAAGCTGACAATGACGCCCATCAGTGCCCCACCAATCAAGACACCGATACCAAGTGGACGAAGCATTTGTCCGTACACATAACCGACTTGATCTGCATCGACAGGCACCCAACCCATATTAACCGCGGCTGGTGAAATCACCCACCAAGCGACAAGTCCACCAATCACGAAAGGCAAGCCGCCACGTCCTGCCAATAAACCCGCGCCAACATTCATCAGTGAAAGAGAAATGGCAGGCGCAAAATAAGCGGGAATCAAACCAAAGCTGAAATTCAATTCTTCGTGTTCAAGTAATCCTGAGATTTCTAACCAACCTTGAATAAAGGCAAACTTGACGACAGCGGAAAGAAGGACACCAATGATCAGCAGTCGAAATTTTTCGACACCAGCGGAGCCTGAACGTAAAATTGTTGCGACCGCAACACCGGTCGGGAACCGGAGTCGATCGATATCGATCATTTGTTTACGGAGCGGAATAATGAAAACAACACCGAGAATCGCAGCAGCGACGGACGCCAATATGATAGGGAATAGTTCAAAGTTTATACCTTGGCCGCCATCTTGTCTCAGTTTATAATCGAGCATAAAGAGGGCTGGTAATGTGAAAATAACACCACCCGATGGATTCATACCTGATGCAATCGTTTGGTTGATATTGTTTTCAATGATCGTGCCTTTTTTGAGTACGCCACGTAGAAGTGCGTACCCCATGATCGCTGCAACAGTAGAACCGCCTATTGAAAACCCAAGTTTTAAGGCCGCGTAGCAGAACGCGCAATTGAGGATAATCCCTTGGATGACACCGAGGATAAACGCTTCGGGGGTCAATTCTCGATAAGGCTTTTGTTCGATAGGAGAAAGGTTAGACATTTTAGGAGGCTACAGCCTGAGCACGAATAATCAAGGTATGCATAGACCGTTTTGATACGGAAGCATCTATTATTTGTATGTTTTTAATAAGCTCTCTAAAATATAGATATGAAGGTGGGGCCTCTCAATAAACATACATTGCCGAGTTCAGCACCTCAACGACATAAAATAGGAGAAGGACCAAAACGAATAGAACGGATTGATGCCGAAGGTGCGAGCCCGAATGCGTTCGATACATATGTGCCACATGCCACATCAGGTCTGCTAGAAGATTTTCTAGGAAGTGAACGCCTCCCGGCATTTCCGCTATCGTTAAGTCAAAACGCAGGCGGATACTATTGTGAGCACCTGCTTTACGTTTTACGTGAATACGCGGAACAGCCAGATAGTGGTGTTTTGCGCTCTCATAAAGGCCACCCGTTTCAGACTTTTCTACATATTCCACTCGATAACTTTGCTCACTTGCCCGATTTGAGTACCCAACTGAAGGCGTTTGACCAATTACAAAAAACCATCGAGGATGTTCTCGAGCAATATACTTCTCAAATTGACATGTCGACGTTTTGTGAAGAAGAGATTCGAGTCCTCTTAACAGGGTATGGGTCCTTCGGACAGGTGACCGAAAACCCTGCTGAATCGTTCGTCTGCCAAGAGTGGAGAGCAGAAGAAATCGCTGGTCAATGCTATAGAGGAATTCCGATTCGCGTCGAGACCATTACATTACCGGTAGATGACAGTGCATTAGATATTGAAAGCGGGCCTCTTCGAGCGCCGCTGGTCGAAAAACCACACATCATTATTTCTCTTGGTAGTTATCCTGGGCAAGGCGAAGTCTTGATCGAGACATTGGCAACAAGTCGAAACTATGATTGTGAAACCGGTCGACGTTCGATAAGAGAAGCAGAACACGCCTTTGAGGTGAACGAATCGCTGGTGGGATCTCCTTCAAATCGATAAAGTCTTATTTTTCAGTCAGTTCGTCTTTTTGCGTTTAATTTGAAGTTCAATACCTCCAAAATACCTCGTTCGACATATATGTCCTTGAGATTAAATTCTTTGAGGAGAAATAATGAACTGTACAACATCTAATCGACTTTATTTGAGAGACTTGAAATCACAATTGGTGGACGCTTTGTATGATGAGCTCAATAGCGTGTCATGCAACCCGCAGATTTCAAAGCCAGAACAGGCTCAATTGTCTGAAGATTTTGCTGAAGCTGCGGATTACGCGAGAGGAAAAAGCGCAACTGGACGGATCAACAAGAAAGCCGTTTTTAATAGCTATTATCACTATCTTGCGAAGGTATTGGGTGCTGTTAATAAGAAAGGTAAGACAATGGTTTCTCAACAAGAGATCAAGGCGATCAAGAACGACCTGCTTCGAGCACGTTGTGAAGCCATTTACTATAATGTGACCGGCTCAGAAGTCTCATAACTCTCCGAACTTTTGATAAAAGGTTCTCCATTCCGGAGAGCCTTTTTTATTTGGTTAGAAGTTTTCGAAAAACCAATAGATGACCCACAAGTGCGAGGCTCACAAAACCTGGAACGATTAAAGCGTAAGGCATATACATAACGAGGAGCAACGGTTGTTCGAGTGGCCACGAAAATGGAAACGGAGATGACATGAGTGCGACACGAATGACGTTCATCAATAAAATGAATCCAATGAGTTGAGCGCCCCAACGTATGACGATAAATCGGTTCGCAAAGGGTATCGCAAGCAAGCATGTGATGCCTGCAATGATATCGATATTTTGACCAGTCCATGTCATGGTTTCAGGGATCGTACCAATGGTAAACCAATGATGGAGAATCAACTCTAAGGTAAATCTAAACGACTGAAATCCAATCAATTGAGAGTAATCATTGTTGTCGATGAGCCGTTTACCAACAGATGAGAATGAAAATAGAATACAAAATGTGATTGATAAAAATAATAGGATTGGCGCGGTGGGGATGGGAGCTCTCAAAGTGAGACCAGTTAGCGCGCACATCGAGAACAGTGTCGTCAAAATTCCGTAAGCGAGGACCCATTTATGGTGACCAGTGATATTTTTAATAGCATAAAGACTTATACCGTTAATACAGATATACAGAGCAATGAATGCGAATAATGATAAAGAATCAGCTTGAATAAATGTCATGATGTTGGCTCCTGTGAATAGTAATTGAGAAAGTTTCGTGCTGCAGAAAGGATTTCGTCTGATATTTGCGTGCCTTCTGTTGCTCGACTTAATATGAGGGCGCCGACGTTAACACAAGTCACACCGATCCACTCTTCTCGTGTCAATATGTGATCATGCTTCTTGATGAGCCTTCTGCGTGATTCAAATAAGAACGAAAGTTGTTCCGCGAATAGGCGTTTCTCCTCAGGTGTTGCTGACGAGAAATCTTGTGCGAGTGCAGATATGGGACAGCCGCCTTCAGAAGTATCTCGATGCTGCTCAGAGAGATAGAAGTTGATAAATGTATCAAATGTGTGTTGAGGGTCTTGAGCATGCTTAGAAAGGTAATCCTCAATATGATGGTTTGAGAAATTAACAGCGTATTTAAACGCCTGCATGATCATATCTTTTTTATTCTTGAAGTAGACGTAGAAGCTGCCTCTTGTCAGCCCAATACTATTCATGACTGATTCAACGGATAAACGGCGCATACCCTGCTGCCTGAGCAACAGACTGGCTTGAGAGAGCAATTGGTCTTTGTTGTGCTTTTTTCGATCGTGACGCAGATTCTTTTTCATATGATACACATCATACAAAATGGCCGTATGATTGTGTATACCAAAATCAAGATTTAAACATGTTACTTTTCAGGTTCTTAGAGCTAAATATATGATGGTATTTAATATAAGTCTTGAGTTGTCCATTATGTGATCTGCGCCTACAATCATCTTATGCGTTTATCTAAGAATGCCGAGATTGCTGTTCAAGTTGCACTGAGAGATGCCAATGCCAGAGGGAATGCATATGCGACGTTGGAACACCTATTATTTGCTTTGCTGCTTGATGATGATTGTGAAAAGATTGTCAAACACTGTGGTGGCGATATCGATGCCATTCGAGAGAAACTATCTGACTTTCTTGATGAAGAATCGGAGGATGAGCAAGCTGATGATGTGACAACACGCCCAAGTCTCGGATTTGATCGTGTCGTACAACGTGCTGCGATGCATGCCATGAGTGCCAGTAAAGATGAAGTGCAGTCAGCCAATCTGTTGATTGCAATCTTTGCGGAAGAAGATTCACATGCGCGATTTTTCCTAGAGGATATCGGTGTCACACGGCTAGATGTTGTCTCCTATATTAGCCATGGGATTTCGAAGCTTGAGGGAGTTGATGCGACCCATGGACTAGAAGATGAAGATGAAGAAGGCACGCCTAATCTTGAGAATGTGCTCGAACAATTTTGTGAGAACTTGACCGAGCAGGCCGAAGATAATGAACTGGATAAAGTGATCGGACGCGGGATAGAGCTCGATCGAACAATTCAAATTCTGGCGAGACGTACGAAAAACAATCCGCTTTTTGTCGGTGACCCGGGCGTTGGTAAGACGGCGCTCGCAGAAGGGTTGGCACAACGTGTGGCGGCTGGAAACGTTCCCCAACAGTTACAAGGCGCGTCTATCTATTCTCTCGATATGGCAGCACTCTTGGCAGGGACCCGCTACCGAGGTGACTTTGAAAAACGGTTCAAAGCTGTGGTGAAGGCCCTGGAACAGCAGTCGCCGGCGGTCTTATTTATAGATGAAATACATACCATTGTTGGTGCGGGAGCAACCAGTGGTTCTGCGATGGATGCTGCCAATCTACTCAAGCCAATTTTAGCAAAGGGTGGGTTGCGCTGTTTAGGCTCGACCACTTATCAAGAATATCGTTCTCGATTTGAAAAAGATGCTGCCTTGTCGCGTCGATTTCAGAAAGTGGATGTTAAAGCGCCAACAGAAGAGCAAGCGATAGAGATTTTGGCAGGGCTCCGTGAGCGCTACGAAAATTTCCATAAGGTAAAATACACAGATGATGCACTTGAAGCTGCTGTAAAAGAGTCTGTTCGTCACCTCTATGAGCGTCAATTACCGGACAAAGCGATCGATGTGCTTGATGAATCTGGTGCCAAAGCCCGCATTGCCGAAGATAAGAAAAACGTTGTGGTAGAACGAAGTGGGGAAGAAGCTGCTGCTGATACTAGAGTAGAAAAGGAACCTGCGACAGATAGCGAAAACGAACGTGCTCAGTGGCCTGTTGTTGACAAAGAGGCGATTGAGCTCACGATAGCCACAATGGCGAAAATTCCACCGAAGAAAGTGGCTGGTGATGATCGAGATCGGCTTCAAAAGTTAGATGATGAATTGAAAACGAAAGTATTTCATCAAGATCATGCTGTCGATGAAGTTGTGGCTGCGATACGTCTCGGGAGAGCGGGGCTTAGAACACCGGGAAAACCGATTGGCTCATTCTTATTTACGGGTCCCACAGGTGTCGGCAAGACAGAGCTTGCTAAGCAGCTTTCGGAGCAGCTTTCTTTAAACTTTATTCGCTTTGATATGAGTGAGTATATGGAGCGGCACACCGTGAGTCGATTGATAGGTGCGCCACCGGGCTACGTTGGATACGAGCGGGGCGGGCTTTTAACTGATGCTGTTCATCAGACACCACACTCATTGTTACTGCTGGATGAGATTGAAAAAGCGCATCCTGATATTTATAATATTCTATTACAGGTCATGGACCATGGTCGTCTGACGGACAACAATGGCCGAGAAACAGACTTTTCGAATGTGATTTTGATCATGACGTCAAACCTTGGGGCACGTGAACTCAGTTCAAACCAAATTGGTTTTGGTGGTGGGAAACGTGATGGCGCTGATCAAAAAGCATTTGAACGGTTCTTTTCTCCTGAATTTCGCAATCGTCTTGATGCACGTGTGGCTTTTAACGCACTGCCAGAATCTGCGATGGAAGCGATTGTTGATAAGTTCTTAAGTCAATTGAAGCGACAGCTTGCTGATAAACAAGTTGAGCTTGATATCACTGCAGATGCACTATCGTGGTTAGCACGACGTGGATATGACGATGTACTTGGGGCGCGTCCGATGGAACGCGTCATTCAAGAGTTTGTGAAGAAACCTCTTGCCGAAGCCATGTTGTTTGGAGAACTCAAAGACGGCGGTAAAGCAGAACTCGTGTACTCTGAAACTGATATTGAAAATGCGGTTGGACGGCAGTCGGTGAAAGGCTCCATCTTATTGAAAGCGAAATGAAATGATGTAAGTTAAGGAAGACAAATGCCCAAAGTTCATTCCACAAATTACACAAACACATTTATCGAAGTGGCAACCGATTGCCCGGTCGACCATGGTGAGGTCCCGCCCGAGAAGAAGAACAAGTCGGTTGCGCATTATCAGTTCGAGTTGATTTCTGGCGCACCATACAAGTACACTTCTGATGATATATTCTTTTTGATTTATGCACTTCGGAATGAAGTTGCAGAAAGCGATTACTCGGCGGAACGTGTCAGATTCTTCTCAAAGGGCCATCCATGTTTTAGAGCATCGCCGCTCTGTAAGCGATATGGGTGGGGCGTGCATAGCAACGAGAAAGGCCGTGTTGCAATCTTCCCGGTCAACTCAGCAGCGTATCAAAAACGCTGTGAAGATGCTTCTCTCACAAAAGTAAAAGCAATGAGGAATAAACGATAGAGACGATGATGTGTCGGGGCCAGGCAATGGCATATTTTCCGAATGATTAAGTATATTGCCGCGGAATAGTATCACCGGTTAGTTAAACTGCGGTTCATCTTCAGGTACATCGATATCTTCTACGGGGAGCCTAAAAATAAGGAACTCTCCATTGTCTTGACCATTCGATCGGAAGGGGTTTGCTGTTCCCCAGTCATACCACATCCACTTCGCCTCGGTTGGGAGTCCGCAAACTTCCCTAAAGTCACCGCCGTCACGATTATCTTCGCCAATTGCAAGTCGGTTTCCAACATCACCATCGGCGCCGACCCAGCCATCAGACAAGCCATTTCCAAAATTGCATGCATAAATTTCACTATTGATGGTGCCGACATCTGGGCCACCTTGGCCAATATCAAAATCATAGCCGGTCGCACAAACCTCCCAGGCACCATAACCTGTCGTAATCGGTTCTGCGTTACCACGGCGAAATTGGGCGATCGTGCCTTGAGTCACGGCATCGTCAGACCACCCAATAACATAGAGAAAGTCACCGGCATCTGCATCTGCAGACGGGACGGTATACGTTTCAGGTCCATTTCCACAGTTAAAGATTTCACCTGCAGAGCTATTTTCAATACCGCCAAAGTAATTCGCAAGGCCACCAGCATCTCCATAACCAAAACCATATGCATTGTCTGATGTGATAATGACCTCAACAGGAGAACGTTCATCATCAGGCGGGGCGTCGGATTCTTCCTCTTCATTGTTATTCTCATCAGTGTTGTCGGTATTATCGTCCTCACGACCACTATCATCGTTCTGATCATTTGATGAGTCGTTTCCGCCGGAAGAGTCGCCACCTGGACCTGTCGGATTTGAAGGCGTTGTGACTTGGTCATTTTGATTGCCATCATCATTGATGGCATCAGGGGATGTGTCTTGTATATCAGACTCACCATTCGAGTTTTGGTAGTTACCATTGTTCCCCGGAGAAGTTGTGGCATTCGGGTAACCGTAGCCACCGGAAGACGAATAGCCCTCGGAGCCCATGCATCCAAGCAAAAGTGTGCAGCCCAAAAAGGCCAAAAACTTAAGATGCTTTACAAAAAACGTCATATAAACAGGATAATCATATATAATAATGGCGGCAATCATCATGGTAGACTTGTATAGATATGAAGCATACTATCGGCAAACAGCTGATATTCATGACGTAAATTATGCACTTGTGAAACGTCTTTTATACATATAGGAGATTTAGATGACAACACCCAATAACGTTAGAATAACACTACTCGTTTTGATGCTCTTTATCTTAGGTGCACAGTCCAGCTGCTCACTCAATCAATTTACATTGCTATCATATAATATCCGAACTGATCAGAATCATATGGATGCAAACGCCGAGCGTTGGCTCGAAACAATCGTTCAGCGAATCGTCACCAGCGAAGCACAGGTGGTTCTATTACAAGAAGTCGAGGAACAAGTGGGTGAGATCGATGATATTCCTGCTGAGATTGTTGCCCGGCTACGAGACAGAGGTATCAATTATAACTATAGATATATCAGGAGATTCGCTCAACCACCGCACGGTTACTTTGGACAGATGGTGATGTCACGTCACGATCTTAGTCAGTATGAAGAGGTTTGGATTGACTACGAGGGTATTGGCCATGATCGTTCAGACGTCATACAAACATTCACGACCCAATTATGGGGACAGGATATTCGTTTCTATAATTATCATCCAGTGCCGAGCCGCGCATGTGATGCAGCAAAATATTTAAATAAGATCGTCTCGGCGCGTCGGCAATACCACGATATCATTGCCGGCGATTTTAATCGTCAGTCGGACTCACGCTGTCTAGATGACTTCACAAAGAAGTATGATAATGTATGCCACATATATCTCGAGGAATCGACTGAGGACAGTTGTCTATACTCATTCGATTATTTGGTGTGGCAAGGTGGCCGTCATGCACCGCCGGCACTCGGACAAGCAATTGATCATGTTTATCTAACGGCCGACCAATCTAATACAGACTTTTTGGTTGAAGTTGTTTCGATCAATATCGACCATCAGGCGAATCAGCCATTGGCTGTTTCTGACCATTTTCCTGTGACGAGTCGCTTTTTGATGAGCGGGCGATAAAAAAGTCTGGCGTCAAAAACTATTTAAACTCAACAGCAATGACTTCGGCTTCTTTCAAACCGCCTGGTGTTCTGATTTCAACAGGATCGCCAAGCATTTTGCCAATCAATGCTTTCGCGATCGGTGATGATAGTCCGAGCTTGCCGAGCTTAACATCGGTTTCGTCATCACCAACAATCTGATAGGTTTTTTCTTTTTCCGTATCAGCGTCGATAATCGTGACTGTGGCACCAAAAACCACCTTTTCTCCACTAAGTGTCGTGGGGTCGATGATTTCTGCCAATGTGAGTTTCGCTTCGAGTTCCTGAATTCGAGATTCGATGAATCCCTGCTTTTCCTTGGCGGCATGATATTCAGCATTTTCAGAAAGGTCACCATGTGCGCGTGCTTCAGCAATTTGCTCGATGATGCTTGGGCGTTCGACACTTTTGAGGTGTTTCAGCTCAGATTTCAGTTTGATGTGACCACTGGTTGTCATCGGTATTTTTTGCATATTGTACCTCTATGAGAAGCTCTGATTCTAAACTTGAGTCGGTTTGACGTCAAGCATAAGATATGAGACAGGCGTTTCAAGTGCGCCAAGAGGGGATAAATATGAATGAGATTCTAGGGCGATGGAAACGGCTACCTGTTATCACTCGGACATTGGTTTTACTGGTACCTATTCAATTTATTCTCTGGGCGATGGTGGGACGAACGACCTTTGGCGCCTCAGCTTTCGAAAGCATGCAATTTTCGTCGGTGGCGCTGTTCGAAGGAGAGTTATGGCGATCAATGACATATCTTCTCCTCGAGGACATCCGTTCGCCTTTATCATTCATTTTCACAACAATCATTATCTACTTTGCTGGTCGAGATCTTGAGAAATTATGGGGCACGCCGCGCTTTGCTAAAGCATTGGTCTTTATATCTCTTGGTGGCATCATTTCTGCATCCGTGATGGGCGGACTTGGGATTCATAGTCATGCTTTCGGCTGGAGTTTAATCGCTTTTTATGGACTGATTGCGGCGTGGGGGATGGTCTTCCGCGATAAACAAATCTTACTCTTTATGGTGATTCCAATGACAGGTCAAATGATAACGATTTTGACAGGGATTTATTTGGTTTTGCAAGCGGTTGCACTGAACACATTTCCGTGGACACTTGCGATCGGGCATTTTGTAGTTGCCATCTTGCTAACATCTTCGGTCATTCATCGCCTACGTCCAACCAAAAAGAAAACCCGGAAGAATCAGCGAGATTTCCGGGTTATCGATGGTGGTGGGATGGTCAATTAGTTACTAAATCGGCCTCTTGAAGCCGAAGCAGGCTGAGGACGACTAAATTCATCTTCAACAGTTCCTAGGTTCGCTCCTTCGCCATGGTTAACCCAACCGGCACCTGGTCGGTTACCGAATCCACCTTCGTCCCAATAATCCATTGTGGTCTCAACGTTTGCGTCAGATTGTGTTTCAACATCCACATCAAGAATTGTTCCGCCTGTATAACTCGCCTCAGCACCAACACAACCTCGCGCGTGTGTTCGCAAATCTTTCATTTTCTTCCAGCTGACACGGATTTTTGAGAATTCATATCGCGCTTTGCTTTCGTTGTTGATCGCCATCGCCTCTTGAAGCGCAATAAACGAGTCTTCACCAATGCGTAGGATACCCTTCATTGATAAGGTCTTATCATTGACACAGTTCAAACGGATGGCATCATTTGTTTCACGTGCCTGACCGACATATTGAACAGCTTCTTTAAGCATGTTTCTCATGTCTTCAATACGGCGTTCTGAAACGGCAATAAATTCACTTGGCGGAAGGTTGATATCGTCTTCATTGACTTCAAGACCAACTTCACTAGCGCCCATAGTACTCACATTAGCTATGGACATTCCACTAACAACAATTAAGGTCAAAAAAGACCAACGTGCGGTAAGACGCATAATACACCTCTCCTGGCGCAAACAAAATGTAATCGACAAGATCAGATTAGCGGATCGTATTTTGTCTGTCTATGTCATATCGACAAAATATGGTGTTTTATGGTGTACACCAACGGGTAGGTGTTGATATAAATCATTGAAATATCATGCAACGTGGCTCCATTAACCTCTTCTCTGCGTCTCCAAGACGAAAAGAAATCCTTAAAAACTTAGGGTTTGAGGTGAATATGTTGCCTGTTGATATCGATGAGTCGCCATTTGATGATGAGTCGGCATATGACTATGTTCAACGGGTCACGCTCAAAAAATTGGATGCCGGTATACGACAGTTCAACTGTTCTGGTCTGGCGGCTGACACAACAATTGTCAATGTCGGCCAGATAATAGGAAAGCCGGCTTCGAGATCACATGCATTTGATATTATTCAACAATTATCTGATCGCACGCATGAGGTTTTGACATGTGTTGCGATTGGGAAACCATTGAAAGAGCCCCAAATTCGCGTTTC
>JAHDGS010000034.1:8097-22593 GCA_020627505.1 Myxococcota bacterium | reverse complement strand
CGACTGAAGGTTTGATGTTCTCAAGAGCTGTTTTAAACACTTGGACAGGATCTTCGTTAGTTCGTTCACGAACAAGATCAAACGAACCATATACGATGCGTTCTGCAACCGACTTTTTTCCACGCGTCATGACGACGTTGATCATCTTCGAAACAGTACGATCGTTGTAAAGTGGGTCTGGATTAATCTTTCTCTTAGGAACTTCTCTTCTTCTTGGCATGGTTTACTCCAAAATTATTATTTAGGCCGTTTTGTTCCGTACTTGGAACGTCCTTGACGTCGTTTATCAACGCCTGTTGCATCAAGTGTTCCACGAACGACGTGATATCGAACACCAGGTAAATCTTTTACACGGCCACCACGAATCAACACGACACTATGTTCTTGAAGGTTATGACCTTCACCACCAATGTAAGTCGTGACTTCAAAACCATTCGTTAAACGTACACGAGCAACTTTTCTCAAAGCTGAGTTCGGCTTTTTCGGGGTTGTTGTGTACACACGTGTACACACACCACGCTTTTGCGGGCAATTCAACAGATGCGGCGAGTCGCTCTGACGCTTGATTTGTTTACGTCCTTTGCGGACAAGTTGATTAATTGTGGGCATACGTTGGCTCCATCATGACAAAAGGATCACTTCACAGTGATCGAAAGTGTTAGGCCGCCAAATATAACTGCGACAATTGCGATGTCAACAGGTCTATGCATTGAATTTGTATTTTGTTTTTGTAACACACAAAAATGACCCGCTTAATCGATCAGGAGAACGATTTTATGACAGAGAATATGTTTCAGAAGGCAAATTTAAGTCATGAAAACAGTGCTTTAAGAGGATTTCATGTTCGTTATGAGCACCGGAACCTTGAAATGTCGCAAGCTTTGCACGCTCGCTTAATTGCGGCAACCATCAGTTTGCCCATCAATTCAAAGACTTATAGACAAATTGAAATGAAACTAGAGCTGCCTTACCAGCTCGGAACAGATATGAATATATTTCGTATTGTTGTACAGGTGAGTGCAGAATCGACTTTTAGGAGTCGATTGAGCTTTCCTCATCAGCAAGAAATGGAGAAACTCAAATTTTTTGAAGGTCAGTTGAGTTTAATCAAAACGACGCATCAGAATGTGCATGAACAATCAACATATCAATTGATCGACTTCAATATTTCACAAACTTTAAACCAACTTGCCCAATCATATGCGACCGGTGGCCGCTTTATCCAAAAAGAAGCCTCTACACTTTATGTCGAACGTCTAGGCGGCGTTGATGAGGATATATTCGAAACAAGCTTATTATCACTCGAAACACATATTGAAGAAAAACCAACGTTGCCGCCGCCTTTTCATATCTCAGCTTATCGTAATGTAGAACATTTTTGCGGATGCTCACATGAACGAATGATGGGTGTCGTTGAACGCCTACCTGTTGAAGAGCGTCTTGAACTTGCGGTATCACCCGGCTATGCCGAAGTGACTTGTGGTTTTTGTGAGCGCACAGCAACCATTCAGCTGGATCAACATGGACACCCTTTTTAGTCAACAGAATCAACATCAACCACTCGCGGCTAGAGTGCGCCCACGTGCGCTTGAAGAGGTAATTGGACAGCCGCGTCTTGTTGGACCTGACGGCTTAATTAGTATGATGTTTGACGCGCAGAAACCGCATTCCATATTTTTGTGGGGACCACCTGGAACAGGAAAGACAACAATCGCTCGGATCATCCATCAATTCTTTCATGCATATCCGCATGTTGAACTTTCAGCACTATCGAGCGGCGTCAAAGAAGTCCGTGAAATTATCAGTGAGGCGCGTGACCGCATCGCACATGGCGCTAAACCCACAATCCTCTTCATTGATGAGATTCATCGCTTTAATAAAGCTCAACAAGAACAACTCTTGGCGGGTGTAGAGGAAGGTAATATTATTTTGCTTGGTGCGACGACCGAGAATCCTTCTTTTCATATCGTGCCGGCACTTCGCTCGAGAATTCCTGTCGGGATCACGCGTCGATTAGATGAGAATGCGCTTCAAAGCGTTCTTGAACGCGCACTTGAAAATATATATAAGCAACAAAAATATACACCTGTTTTTGACCAGCAAGCGATTCAGCAACTCATCCATTATGCCGGTGGTGACGCCAGAAAAATGCTCACACATCTTGAGCGGGTTTTGGCACAGCATGAGCCAAAAAGTGAGGCGACGATCACAATACCCGATATTGAACAAACTGTTGGCGAACTGTCTTCATCGATGGGCTCAAAAAGTGATCGACGTTACGCCACGATTTCAGCTTTCATTAAAAGTTTACGCGGGTCTGATGTTGATGCAGCTTTGTTTTATGCCGCCGCACTTATCAATGGCGGGGAAGATCCGTTATACTTATTCCGGCGCATGATTATTTTTGCGTCAGAAGATATCGGTAATGCTGCCCCACAGGCCTTACAAATCGCAGTTTCAGGTCACAATGCTTTCAAGATACTTGGTATGCCTGAAGGTCGTATTACACTTGGACAGGTGATTACATATCTTGCGACGGCGCCAAAATCGAATGCGTCATATGTCGCAATAAAGAAAGCATTACGCTACTCCAAAGAACACCAAACGCCTCAAATCCCAAAACACATCATCAATGGTGAAACACGATTTATGAAAGATCTTGGCTTTGGACAGGACTATATATATCCACATAGTCACCCCGATTCTGACCAAGATTATTGGCCAGAGAATATACAAAGGATCTCTTTTTATGAACCCGATAACACCCCGACTGTTTGATACGCACTGTCATCTTAATTCTGCTCAATTTGATGGGTGTCGTCGAGATGTCATTCAGCGTGCCCGTGCAGATGGAATTGAAAAGATGGTTGTGATTGGAACGGACTTTCAAACTTCGCAACATGCGATGGCGTTGTCACGTGTGCATCATGATTTATTGTGTGCCGCTGGGGTTCATCCGCATGAAGCTGAATCATGTACGGTTGAACAGCTGGGACTTTTTGCATCTTATTACGATACAAGGATGTGTCATGCGATCGGAGAATGCGGGCTTGATTATTTTTATGAATATAGTGACCGCGAAAAACAAAAAGAAGTGTTCAACTGGCATATTGAGCAAAGTCAACGAACGAAGCTGCCTTTGGTGATTCATATTCGCGATGCATGGGAAGATGCGCTGGCCTGCTTACGCCGATACAATCAACATGTCGGTGTGATTCATTGTTTTTCGGGCACAACCGAACAGGCAGCCGCTTGTCTCGCGCTCGGATTTTATATTTCAATTCCGGGTATTGTGACTTTTAAGAATGCCGCCGACTTGCGTGAAACGACAAAACATGTGCCAAGTGACCGGCTACTGATTGAAACAGATAGTCCATTTCTCGCACCGATACCTCACCGCGGGAAAAAGAACGAGCCACGTTTTGTTCGTCATGTCTTTGAGGCTGTATGTGAATTGAGAGACGTTTCAGCATCTGAGCATCAGGCATTTGCGCAGCAGCTATGGGATAATAGTTGCCGACTATTTAACGTGAACAAGTTACAATAGACTCAGATTAGTCCTCATACTTGCACTGGGTATTGCATCCTGTCGGATCAACAAAACGTTTAATCCATTTCGTTCCACTTGCCCCAGCGAAACATCCAGACTCATCAAGAATTTCTTCGCCTTCTTCAAGTACATGTGAACATAATACTTGGACAGCTTTCTCTGTTCCAAAAGGATCACATTCTTCTGCACCTGTAATATAGCCATCACCACATTCACCACATCGAACATCGACGCCAATTGATGTAAAGAGCTCTTGGGAGCTATCTTTCACACTGACTGTAAACTTGGCGACCTTTGATTCTCCACAGTTTGGTGTCAACGTTTGATACTCAGGAGAAACACCAAGAGCCGGGTAAAATTGACACCATGGTCGAAGTGGATCTTTTACGCCGTTTCCATTTTCCGAAAAGTGACAATAATTATCATCGACCGGAATATTAGAGATAGCTGTGTTCACAAGCGGTGCTTCAAGTGTTGTCGTTAGACTGGCGGCTCCAGAAGCATTCCAGCAATTACCATTGCTATCCATCGCAAATATCGACACTATTGCTGATGTTTGCCCTGCACTATAACGACCATCATCCAACAACACACTTTGCCGGACAATCTCTTCATCTGCAATTTGGTAAGCACTCGCACAATCGGGTGCCACACCATAATCACCCACATTGATACAGCGGGATGTTTCATTGGTATTTGGGCAATAGACACGACCAACTTCTTGACTCGGGTCGCCCAAAGGATTGCCATCTTCATCCGTCAATGCATCGCTGGAATCACACGGAATACCAAGCAATAGTGTTCCGCCTTCATTCCCGATAATATGCGTGTTGAAAAAGAGATTGCCATTATAATCCCAGGTTCGGCTTGTTTCGTATTGAATATTCGGATCGTTTTCATCAGGAAACCCAAACTCATTGCCGCAGGGAACATTGCCTTGCGCATCTGTGAAGTCATCACTATATCTATCCACGACGCCTGATGCGCCTGACTCTGCTCGCTCGGTATCTTTCAGATTCAGGTAGGTACACGTATTGGCTTTGTCCAGGAAAGGTTCTGGCAAATCGACCCATGTTTCATCAAATGGCGAAGGCTCTCCGATATCATGGCGCCCATTTTCATTCAAATCATCAAATGTGAACGTGTTGTCACCATTATTATCAGCTGGGGACTCTTCGCCTTTGACTGAAGCAACGATTTGATGAAGGCCATTTTCAGGACAATATGTTTGAGGATTAAAATCGAAACACCCTGAAGAAATAAGACATGCATCTCGCTCATCTGCATTTTCATCACGTTGTGGAAGTGCATCATCTAACCCTAAAAGACATGTTAAGTTGTGGCCACACCGATATTTTGTTTGTGCGAATGATTCAATCACTTCTCGGAGTGGTGCATCAAGCGGAGCATATTCTTGAGAGCTGAGGCGATAACCGCTCTCGAGAGAAAAAGTGAGGTCATCTTCACCTGAACAACTGACAGTCACAGTATCGCCTGGGGCTGGCGACGTTGGAGAAATATGACAACCATGCGGAACATATGTGTCAGGATAAAGAACATCAATGACTGCAAGCGGCATCATCGGTCCATCATGCCAACAGTAGTCAGAAACATCATCAATTGATGGTGCCAAGGGACAGACGAACTCGTTGCCTGGGACATCACATAAAGCGAGCATATTGCATCGACTCTGTGGGCCTGAGTTATAGTCAAAACAATGTTCGGCATCTTGGACATCAAAAAATGACTCGCTGACATCCATATCAGATACAAGATTTGGAATCAAAGAGGCGACAGACCAACCTCTGACATCGGTTGCGCCTTGTGGCTCACCGGCAAAACCGAACGCGAAGCCCAACTCACCTTGTGTATTTGTCGTACTCGGTTCGCTGCCTGATTGGGGAACAGAGCCACCTTCTGAGCGAAATTGCACTTCAGCGCCACCAACACGGTTGCCATCTCGATTGACCAGAAGAACCTGGCAATTGATTTGATCGGCACCAGGTACACGTTGGGTGATTAAATCGGGTTCATCACAAGACAGTAACGATTTACTATAAACAGGCACAGGGGAAACAACAGGTATTGCTTCACTCGTCGCCTGAACTTCAATATCATCTTGCACTGCAATCGCCGTCAATGAAATCGGCCCCGTTTGCGTACCGGCGTTCAGAACGGCACATATCTCACCGAGATTATCTGACGAAAGTTCCAGGAATGTGACACCTGGTGGCGTATTAGGCGGAAGCTCAAACCGAATATCAGAGAGCGCATTAACGTCCATCGGTTCGCCAGCGTCGTTAATCACACCGTAGCATGCAATGGTTTGGTTCGGAAATTCGGTTTCCGAACTACCAATCACACCGAGAACCTCATCACCATATCCAATAAACTCAATACTTCGTAAGACCGGATCTCTCGTGAAGTCAATCGCACGTTCTGTGAAGACTTGTGCTTCTAGGTCTTGTGGCGGATTCACATCTACTAATGTGAGCTCGACAAGTGCTCGACCGATAAACAACCTATTAATTGCCGACACCTGAACGACGGCCTCTCCATTCTGGGTTTCGAACAGGGCTTCACTACACCACTGTGTCCCGCCATCAACTGCTGTCTGAAAAACGAGACAATCGGCAGGATCTTCGACGACGATCTGTACACCTTGTTGGGCATCACGGTTGATTTGCGCACGAATCGTCGAGCCATCATCGACTGGCACGTTATCGCGTGAACCGGCGACACGTAATCTTATCGAATCACCTTGATCTGAAAAAAGAAGCGGTGTCTCGCCTGGTCCTAAATTTACATCAACGAACTGAGCATCAATTAAGAGACGCCCACTTTCAACAACCTCAAGCTCGACTTTGTCTGTGAGATCACCAACAACACCAGGCGCTTGATAACGGCCTGTAATTTCAACAGTTCTTGAGGTCACGCCTTCAGGCAAACGACCTGGCAAGAACATCAGTTCACCTCGGCCATCTTCGATTTCAAGTTCCCGAACCGCCGTTCCACTGCTTGGGTCCTCTCCTTCGATATAGAACACGCCATTTGAATCGTTACTCTCAAAAATAACCCGAGCAGATGAGGCAAGTTCACCAAAACTATTTATGACTGACACACGGACTGACACGGGTGTGATATCACCAGTCGAGACTTGATTTAAACTCATTTCTATTCGGCTCTGGTCATCACGCTCCTCAAATGAAATTTCTCGAGAGATCGAAATGACATCACGATTCGAATCTGGACTTTGACCTGACACAATGAATGTTGCTGTTTGCTCGAGTTTATTTTCTGGTGCGAATATCCATAGCGTTGTTGTGCCGTCATCATTTGTTGTTAAAGAAACCTCACTTTCAAGATCGAATAAAGACGCTTCAGCAGAAGTTGCCATGAAATTTTTATTACCTGATACACTCACACCACTCCGGATTGCACCCGTAATATCTTCGACGCTAACTGTGAGCGGGACTTGTGGATAATCGAAACCATTATCACCATCAACATATGTTCTTAAAACGATCGGACATGGCGCCCCACCTTCTTCGGAATTTATCTTGTCACATGCGCCACCATCTTCCATTTCGATGAGAATGTCGCCATATTCTGCGATACAGGCAAACTCAACACGTCTGACAAGTTCACCATGTCGGGCCTCGATTAAAACGTTACCGGCATCTGTCGGGTCACAGCCAAAAAATGCATCAAATAGCCCAGGATGACCTTCGCGATTTGTCACTTCAAGTTGCTTTTGTCCTGCGCCTGTTTCTGTTGCACTCAGTACACCTCGACCTGATGTTTGAACGTCATCAGGATTTAAAAGGGAAATTGTGGCCATCGTCGGCGACAAATTAAGTTCGCCATTTGCCGCAAAAGAACGGACAGTAATACGTGTTCTTTGATCTTCACCGACCGCATCGATTGTTGTCCCTTGGTCATCTTCGCCAGAGGTGAGAATCGTGAGGTAAGCCTCTTGAATTAAAGTCACGTCGTCGTCTTGAATAGGCTCGTCTGTGGTTTGCTTACAGCCGAATAAAGAAATCAACCCTAAAAGCATGCTGCCGAAACACAATCGTTTTGTCATGATGGCTCCTTATTGGGATATTGTGCCCCTCGGACCTTGCAGGTGTCAAATAATCATATCGAACATTTACTTGAATTTGTGTGACAAATCTCGCTACAATTTCGTGATAAGATTGGAGGAAGGTATGAATACTGAGAATTTATCAACTGATAATGAAGAGACACCCGAAAAAAAGCCGCAAAGACACCTTCGCGCACCACTAGAAATACGCGTCGAAATCACTTCGAATGGTCAATCATTTACCACAGCGACACGCAATCTTGCATGGGGTGGGATCAGTTTTGAAAGCAATGAACTATTTGAGCCTGGTGCACACATCAATATTTTGCTGTACATTCCGGAAAACAAAGACCTCAATCTCCTCAAAGTTGAAGGTCGGGTTATATGGGTTGAAGAAGATATGGGTTGCTGGATGGTCGGCGCGACATTTACACAATTCGCGCCCGGTGACCGAAAACGTTTTAGAGAATGGCTACTCGCGGCTGTCCGTGCATTTAACGAAGGGCGCATTTTATAAGCTCAAAAAATAAGTTGGTACATCACCGTTGCTTGATGGGTTATAACACCAGGGTCTCC
Organism: Myxococcota bacterium; assembly: GCA_020627505.1. Lineage (GTDB taxonomy): Bacteria > Myxococcota > UBA727 > UBA727 > JAHDBA01 > JAHDGS01. Next base: position 14,380 of record JAHDGS010000034.1, on the reverse strand, counting down.
TTGTCGATTCAACCACTCTAACCGAACAGACTGATCTATCTCACCTTTAAATCGATGCCACACAGCAATCGCAAGCTCGCGGACATCGCGAGAAAGAACTGCATTATCAAGCTTCAACTCGCTCATGCGTGCACCAAAGCGGGTTCGCCACAAGCGTTCAGCACTCGCCTGATCCGTGATCAATCTCAATACCCAACCACGAAATTGTTGCGCCGCATCTTCAACTGAAGACCCAACAAATGCACCGACTGGAGCGACCTCACGCATGACATATCCGCTGTGAAACACGAATGGGTATAGCTTCAGCTCCAGATCTGCAAACGCTTGGCGTTCAGCCTCTCTTCTTTGAATGATCGCATCACCTAACCGGCGCGCATTCTGATGTGCGCCGATAGACAGAAGCGCAATATCTTTAAGACGCAGCCCCAGCGATGCGTAAAGTGCAAAACTATCATCCTGATTGTTTGTCCCAAGATCTCCATTCGAAATACCCAGCCGATAATTAAGTCCGAATGTTTGTTGATTGTCGAAAGTGCCACCTAACACGAGACCGAGCTCACGCGCCGTACCAGTACCCAAAAGCGCATAACCATCTCGTGCATTAACACCAGACGACACAACAGAACGATTGGTGAAGACCATTTCACGTCGCGACCGCTGACTTTCAAGTGGCCCTGGCATAAATTGCTGTCCTATCTTCAGCCACAAGCTGTTTTCGATGATGTCCGCTTTCAATGATGCATCAAGCAAAACACCGCCAACACCATCTTCTCTTGGCGCACCTCGCGAAAAATCAAGTTGTAAGAAACCTTCAAGGCTTTTCGAAAGAGGTAGAACAACGCCAAGGCGAGCCTGATCTAATTCGAATCCATCATCATGCCCAACATAAGGTCTCTCGAGTGCAGGCCAACGTTGTACAAATGCAGTGCGCAACGCACCAAAAAGTTGCCATTGGCTTTCAGAAGTGAGCGCATCCTCTTCATTCGACTCAGGTGTCAAAACCACTGGTTGCACCAATTCTTTTGCAGACGAAAGCGCTTCTCGATTCACTTTATGATTGACGTTATCGTTAGCAGCGTCGCCCGATACGCGTGCCCCTGAGTCCTCAGCACGAATGTCATTATCAAAGGTATTGTCTACTTCCTTTTGTGGGTTTTCCAAAAGAATGTCGGCCCCCGTAGATGTATCTACGACATTCTCTTCTATAACCTCTTGCGCTTGAGCCTCATATGCCAGCATATAGCTTAGCGTGATGACCATATATGCAAAACTTTTCAACATGTGCACTCCTTCTACCACGTCCAGTTATAGTGACCATCCCGCCAATGCTGCCATATATATCGTGACGAGGCGATCGAATTCATATTCTGAAATATAAGGCATACGCTCTTTTAAGCGATCTCGTGTCAGTGTCGAGTCAAACGGTCCCCAAAAAACGGCATCTTTCGCGAGACGACTTAGTTCATTTGGTGGCGCAACACCTGCATTGAAAATATTATCCGAAATGTATTCATAAGCCCTCTTAAATCCAGGTAACATTTTTCTGGCCGTTTCAGGATGCTCTTTAAGATTATTGAGATTCGAAATTGTAAATCGCATATTATTTTGAGGGTGTTCTTCACCAAAACCTGTGTACCATGACTCAATCATCTGACGAATACGCTGATATTTTGCTTTTTTAGGCAGGTCGAACACAATATCAGCCCGACATCCATCTAATCCTTCTGCATCGAGGCGCTCGACCAACCACTGTGTGCCACTGAGCCCTGTTTGCTGCCCCATGTACAATCTAAAATTTTTCAAGGCATGAAGAACACCTGTGCATGGCCCCGGTGACAGCGTCGCAAAATCTGACAAGAGCCTAATGAGACCATTTAATGCGGTTAAGCGATCGTGTCCTGAAACGCTGACTTCAAGATCTCCATTTGGTTTTGCTTTGATTGTCCAATCAAGTTCGACTTCATTTTTGAGTTTAACGATCTGATTGAACCGCTGTACGAGAACATCCCCACGTGCTTGACTCTCAGGATGTAGTGTCGCCTGAATAATATCAGGCTGATTATCTCGAGATATATTTTCAATGGCGGTCAGTCGTGCTTCATCAGCACCAACTGGTGCATCTTCCCATATAACGTTTCCATGTAATTGCAGACTCCGCTCAATCACATCCCCCGAAAAAGAAATTCGATGGCTCCGCTCCTCTGAGACCCCGTACGGAAAGTTGCTACCAAAGAAGACTTGCGTCTTACCAAGGTTCTCAGCACCTTGCATCGCCGAAAACATATTTGATAGCGCATCCTGAGATTCTGCCCAAATCAACTCTGGCGAACGGCGGAACGAAAGCCCTGAATCAGCCAGCGCAGCTAAGGCATAAAAGACAGCATAGAAGGGAGCATGCTGTTGGACGATTCCGTGACCGTATAAACGGCGGTTTTGTGCAAGCCCACCAAAGGCACTCTCGGCATCACCTTCGTGGCGATCAACACGTGGTATTGACCAAATTTGTAAATGCTCAGAATCGTACTCACTTCTTTTACGTGGTCGTTTCGACTGAAACCGGATTCGCCCTCCCATTTGTTTGGTCGATACCTTCTCAACTTTTAAATGCGTTTGTCCAGCAACCCAATTTAAGTCTTCATCGAATACGGTTAATCGCTCTGCATAAGGTGGTAACCCTATTATAGGTTCTCCATTCAGCGCCAACCGATTCGTCTTGCGAAGCAAAGCCAATCGTTCTGCACGCCGAAAAGAAGCAGCCCAACGTCCAAGTAAGATCGGCGCAAGCTCATATGTCAGTGGCGCCCAAGCCTTAGTGTCTCCACGCAGGCGATCTCGGATTGCCTCTATCGCTTCGATTGCAGGACCAAGTGCAGGATCTTCGCCATGCCGCATTGTCCATCGAACACGTAGTAAATAATTCAAAAAGTCTTCATCTGCCCACATCGGTATTTTTTGCAGGTATTTATATATCTGTCCTTCGTAACTATGCGCTTGATCACTTAGTTTTAGTTTCGGGGGAGGCGCAAGTACCGTATCATCTTGACCATATAGACGCTGGCCTTGCAGCAACATGACGAACAGAAGAAAAACAATACGATTATACATCATCAACGTGGTCTATCGGTCTTGTGACAGACCGAATGGTGAGGTATGACGATAGTATGGAACCCCCTCCTTTTAAGCAACAACTTACGAGAGGAATTGCGAAATTCATTTTCGAGGGTATCGGCACAATCTCTTATCACATGCCTGGGAGTGCACCACAACGACAGGGTATTCGTCGCGTGTCAAACTTAGCTTACCGAGAAAAGATGCCGGATGATTGCGGTCGAAATACAAAAGCGCACCTATACGACATTTATATTCCGCCCCATAATATCAAAGGCGCAGTTTGTTATGTACACGGTGGCGGATTCTCCATTTGCTCAAAAGAAACTCACCATATGATGGGGAAACAATTTGCGAAAGCTGGCTATATTACCTTCTTGCCCAATTACCGTCTCGCACCTGATTCAATATTTCCTGCTGCAATCTTTGACGTGATTCATGCTATTTCTCACATCCAAAGCAAACTCTCGCACTTTGGCCTTCGACCAGAGAACCTTATTGTTTCAGGAGAATCAGCAGGTGCACATCTGGCTCTTGTCAGCAGTTTATATGCGGCTAATCCTGAGCGGCTTTCTCCCCTATCGGTTCCGGCCACACTCTTCCCTTTTAAGCAACTCCTTCTCTCATGTGGGATGTATGTGGTTGATGAACGGGGACTTTTTGATCGCCCAGCGACGCACCCAATCGTGCAAGAACGACTGTCAGGTATCCCACCAAGGTATCTTCCCTGCCCTGAACGGCTTTCTGTCGCAGAGCGGACATTGGTCAGCCCACACATTTGGCTCAAACAGCTACTCACACAACCTGATGTATTTCAACTCCCTTCCATACACATCAATTGTGGAACACAAGATCCCGTTCTTGATGACTCACGCGTCATTGCTGATATACTCGAACAGCATCATCACCCATTTCAATATAGCGAGTACGAAGGCGCACCACACGCATTCATGGCCTTAACACACTTAAAAGCGGCGAAAAACGCCTGGCGTGAATGGTTAAAAGTGCTTGAAGACTGACAAAATAAGAACAACTTCCTTTACTTCACGCGTGGCTTATTTCTTTTTTTTGTACTTTTCTTTTTCTTTTTCTTCTTTTTACTTTTTGAGCTTTTCGACTTCGAAGAGCTCGCTGCTTTCGAGTCCGCTACAATTCTGAAATTCGACCGCCAAATCGAACGAACTTGCAACGGGTTAAATCCTTCTGAGTTCGCCATATATGCCAGCCGCCCATCGTCGTCGAATAAGACGAAATTTTGGCCAACATAAACAAGTTGCACTTTTTGCCCAAATGATGTTCCAACAGGTATATTATAAGCGCCGGCAGGGCACTCAAGCGCATTCGCATCTTCCTGAGTCAGCGCAAACTGCGCGCCACCGTCGATGCTTTGAACAAACTTCATATTATCAATCGATGCTTTATAAGGTGTCGTCCATTTCGGCGATGAATGGGTGATCCACATTTTATCATCTTGGATATCGAAGCGCGTTGCGACCGCTTCTTCTGTCGCCCTCCGAAAAACATGCGCACAGTCCGACATATCCCTCGAAGGAAGTTGTTCAGTCCCGAAAACCGGCATCGCACATATAAGTATGAAGGTTGCTATCATTTTAAACATAAAGATAGTTTAGAGGACATCAGGCATCGCCACAACCAAGAGATGCATATTTCGAAATTATTTAGTGAGTCATAATACAGTTCGATTCATTTGTCTTCAGATACGTCTTGCCCTTGGGAAATACTTTTTTTACGAATCAGTACCTCGCGATATAATCTATCAAGCGCTTGGCGCTTTACATGAATATCATGTTGCTCCTCGAGCGATATCTGCTCGAATCGAACATTCGTCCTGTCGGCGCGTGAAGTTATGGCATGGGCAACCATCACAATAATACATATAAAGACAGCTAGAAATACAAAGCGACTCGCCATAAGCTAAGTTAGCTTATAACAGTCGCCGTGCCAAAAAGTCAGAACGTATTTATTTAAGCTTCAGGATTTCTGAAATAAAGCAAACCTGATGAGCGCGCTTTCTTGATTTGTCGAACGAGGCGACGTTGTAGCTTTGCACTCAAACCATTTCTTCGCGCTGAGACGATTTTTCCGTCAGGTGTCAGATATTTCTTAAGTTTGTCGACTTCTGTGTAGTTGAGCCCATTTTCGACTTCACTGCGATTACCTTCAGTTGATTTCTTTCCAAATGCCATAATTAATGATCTCCAGAAGAACTTTCTAGCATGACAAAATCAAAGCACAAGTGAATGTTGTGAAATTGGTCAGTCCGACACCGTTTCATTTATCTCAACGGACTGTACGTATTTATATCTAACCAGCGCCTTTTCAGCTGCAAAATACTGGACGCCCCATTTTTTTATGATTATGACGTTTTAATAAACATTTGGAGAGAAGAACATGAATAAACGATCTAATAGAATATTTACTTATTCGTTGATGGGAATATTGTCTATCTTTGCTTTAAGCTTTGGTGGCTGTAACTGTGGTGCAAACGATCCAGACTTGAACATTCTGAACCCCGAAATCAAGATCGAAAATGCGACACCAAATTCTGAAGCAATCTGCGATGAGTCGGACTGGGATTGCAACGTCGATTTGAATGTACTTGCAGGAGAAGACGATGACTTGGTTGTTCTCGAAGGTGTTCGCTTTGATATGGTGATCACCAACCCGGGTCGCGCCCCACTTAATATCACCGATATCTACATCGAAGATAATGACGGTGCCTGGACGATCGAAACAGAGTATCAGTACCCATTGCAAGTTGATGAACAAGGAGATGCGCGTGATGGTGCGTTTTTGACGCTTCCTGTTCGTGTTTTATTTCAACCTGTTCAGGCAGGACGTTCGGTTGCAAGCGTATTTGTTCACTCAGATGCAGAGAATGGTCTTGGTCGCGACGAACCGATAGAAATACAGTTTGAGGCAGAAGTAATCGACAATGGTGCTCCGGAAATCGAAGTGACACCTGCAGAGTGTAACTTCGGCGGCGTCGGGATTGGCGCTCAGGCAACATGTGACATCACGATCAAGAACATTGGTGTCAAACCGCTTACACTAAATGGACTGAGTCTAGAAACGAATAATGACCCGCGTGTTTTCTCTGTCAGCCCTGATACGATTATTCAAACCGGCGAAATTATTTTACCTGGTACGGGTC
>JAHDGS010000034.1:0-8087 GCA_020627505.1 Myxococcota bacterium | reverse complement strand
AGAATGACAGGTACCCCCCCATCTGAAGGTAGCTTTAGTAATGCTGTTCTCATTGAAAGCAATGATGCCGATGAGCAAGTGACGCGGGTACCACTATTTATCGATGGAGCGAATGCCCCAACGGCTGTTCCACAAATCAGAAGTATTAACGGACTTGTGACGTCCAGTGATGAAAACCTTGAACCGCGTGATGACATCCGTATTACAGGTATTTACTCTGTGCCTTCTCGCCTTGCCACGCAGATTGTAGATTACCAATGGGAAATATTAGAAAAACCACAAGGTTCTTCTGTTCAATTAAGTTCAACAACAGGTCAAGAAATTGGCTTCTTATATGACCGTGCAAGTATTTTACCTGGTGGTTTTGGAGATCTTATTCCAGGAATCGGCGGTGGAGGAGGCCAAGCACCGGGTATAGATTTGGCTGGAGAGTATACAATCAAGTTGACAGTCACTGATGACCAAGGTTTGACCTCTACAAACGCTGGTACATTAACATTCTCAGCGATTCCAGGAGATGCACTTCATATTCAAATGTCTTGGGATGCTGATGCAACTGATGTAGACCTTTGGCTTCAGCGAGGTGGAAATGGTACATTCTGCGATAGATTTACGCAAGCGGAAGTCGATCAAGTGCGGGGTTCTCAACAACCTCCTGGTCAAAATAGTCAAACCTATTGCTACTGGGGTAACTGTCCTGATGGCGTCGATATGAATGCTGATGGCCAGATTTGTGATCCTGATGATGGTGGCCTGTGTGAAGATGCATACCTTGATATTGATAATACCTCAGGATTTGGTCCCGAAAATATCAATATTGAATCCCCTATCGACGGTACGTATAATGTCGGTATCCATTACTTCGCTGGTGGTCTTCGCGGAGCGCCTACACTTAACTCTTTTGTTAAAATATTTGTTAATGGTGCGCTAAGACTCGACTTATCTAACCAATTGAGAAACGTGAATGATATTTGGCGTATTGCTCAGGTAAACTGGGTGAATGGAGATGCCGTGATCACAACTGTGAACTCGGTTGCGCAGCCAAACTGCAATTAACCCTGCGTCTAGTAAACTCAGAAAAGCACTCTTAAAAAGGGTGTTTTTTTTATGACTTAAAAATGACGAGCCGTTCGAATATTCGACCGCTCACAGATCGCCATCAATAGCCTGTCTATGCCTAAAGCGGCACCGACAGTCGTTGACATAGGACCTAATGCAGCCAAGAAATGCGTATCGATTGGTAATGTATTTTTGTCCCTCAAACGTCGCTCTTCATTCGCTTTCAAAAACCTATCTCGCTGTTCATCTGGGCATGTGAGTTCGTTAAAAGCATTCAACAGTTCGAGTCCTCTCCAATAGATTTCTATTCGCTCAGCATATGCTGGCACATCAGGATTTTGTCGTGCCAACGCCCCCATCTGAATAGGCCAATCGTGAACGACGACCGGTTGTTTCATCATCAGTTCATCTTGGCATAGGACTGTGTCGATCACACAATCAACAATATCTGAAAGTGTAGGTGCGCTTGGTAAGGCTAGATTTGCAGGTTTCAATTTGACAAGTAAGTCATCTAACTGCACATCTTCAGATGAAATAAAATCGAATAGGTTTACCTTTGTATATCGATGAAACGCCTCACTTAAAGACATGTGAATGGCCTTTCCGGTGGCGTTTGAATGGGCTGTTTCATTTTGTACCGCGGTCGATATATTATCTCTCAAATGATCGAAGTCGTCGGCGATATCCGCCAGTGTTCCGCCCACTCGATACCACTCAAGCATCAAAAACTCGATCAAGTGATATTCTGATGGCGGATCGTTCCGAAAGACATGGGTGAGCGCAAAGATATTCTTCAGCTCAGGGCATTGGCCAAGAATCTTCTTCATATAACTTTCAGGTGATGTCTGCAGCTGTGTCACTGCATGTGCCACGGTTTCATCGGTTTCTGTCAGGTATATGGGATCGACATATGTCTCCGGTAAATTCGTTCTGAGAAGAATTGGCGGATCGATTTCAACAAAATCATCGGAGATAAAGTTTTGCCGAATCACCTGACATATACGGGCATGCATTCGAATATTATGGTAGAGATTTTGCTTCATCACCGAACATCACGACTTCTTATTTGTTGCCTTCTTCTTTTTTGTCGTCTTCTTTTCACTTATTTTTCGACCAGCCGCTTTCTTCACGACTTTTTTCTGTGCTGTCGCTTTTGATTTCCTTATTGGTGCAGGGTTCTCCATCAACTTTCTCAAAAATCGGCCCGTGTGTGATTTTTTCTCTTTTGTACAGTCTTTTGGCGTTCCAGCGAAAACGACTTGGCCACCGCCAGAACCGCCTTCTGGTCCCATATCGATGATCCAGTCAGCCGTTTTGACAACATCAAGGTTGTGCTCGATGACAACGACGGTGTTGCCTTGATCGACGAGGCGATGCAAAACCTCAATCAACTGCTTAACGTCATGAAAGTGTAAGCCCGTCGTCGGCTCGTCTAAAATATAGATGGTCTTGCCACTCGCCCGTTTGCCAAGTTCTTTACTCAATTTGATTCGTTGCGCTTCTCCACCCGATAATGTTGTCGCCGGTTGTCCAAGATGGATATAGCCAAGGCCAACATCGAGTAGCGTTTGCAGTTTTCGACAAATGACTGGGTAAGCTGCAAAAAATTCATGCGCTTCTACAACTGTCATCTTGAGCACATCGGAGATTGATTTGCCCTTGTATTGAACCTCAAGTGTTTCTCTATTGTAACGCGCGCCTTGGCATACTTCACATTCAACATAGACATCTGGTAGAAAGTTCATCTCAATTCGAATAAGGCCATCTCCCTGACAGGTTTCACAACGGCCACCTTTCACATTAAATGAAAATCGCCCAGCTTTGTATCCACGGACTTGGCTTTCGGGTAAACTCGCGAAGATCTTTCGGACCTCATCAAATATGCCAGTGTAGGTCACTGGGTTTGAACGTGGGGTTCGACCAATCGGACTTTGATCGATGCGAATCATCTTGTCGACATGTCCAAGTCCATCGATACGCTTAACTTTCAACGGGCGATCTTTACTATTATACAAGTGCTGAGAAACAGCCCGGGTCAGTGTATCAATAATCAGTGTACTCTTTCCAGAGCCCGATACCCCTGTGACACAGGTCAACACACCAAGTGGAACATCAATAGACACATCCTTCAGGTTATTTCCAGATGCTTCGACAACATGAATATGTCCCTTCGAATGGGGACGTATCTCGTCCGGAATCTCGATACCAGCCTCTCCCCGAAGATATTGCCCCGTTAAAGATTTTTTCGAGTTCAGAATGTTCTTCAGCGTGCCTTCGATCACAACTTCGCCGCCGATGTGTCCCGCAAATGGGCCCATATCAACGATGTAGTCGGCCGCCCGAATCGTATCTTCATCATGCTCAACGACGAGGACAGTATTCCCTAAGTCTCGCAGCCGCTTCAAAGTACTCAACAGTTTCTCATTATCACGCTGATGCAAACCGATCGATGGTTCGTCAAGGACATATAAAACCCCCATCAATGCCGAACCAATTTGAGATGCCAAACGAATACGCTGGGCTTCTCCACCACTCAATGTGCCAGCATGACGATTCAAATGTAAATAGTTGAGTCCAACCGATGCCAAAAAGTTCAAACGCGCTCGAATTTCTTTAATGATCGGTGTCGCAATCGTTTTTTTATTTCCGGTTGGTTTGGTCTTTTCGAAAAATGCAACAGCCTCACCAATCGATTGTTGCACAAGTTCGGGCAGAGAAAGACCATCATATTTAATCGCCCGAGCTTCAGGTCTGAGACGCGCACCAGCACATGTATCACACGGCGTTTGTGACATATACTTTTCGATTTCGGTCCGTGCACGATCGGAAGACGTCTCCTGATATCGACGCTCAAGATTGGGGACCACGCCTTCATAGCTTTTCTTCCAATTATAAGTCGATTGGCTATCTTTCGTGTTATATGTGAAGGCGATTTCCTCGTCAGAACCGTGAAGAATCAAGTGTTGTACTTCGGGTGACAATGTCTCATATGGTTTCGACAAATCAAACTTAAAGCGTTTCCCTACCGCCTTTAGCATTTGCATGTAGAATCCCTGCCACATTCCCCCCCATGGTTTAATGGCACCATCTTTCACACTCAGTGTCGGGTCGGGAATCACCAATGTTTCATCGATTTGGGTTCGATGCCCAATGCCAGAACAATCTGGGCATGCACCTTGCGGCGCATTAAAAGAGAAAAATCGAGGTTCGATTTCGGGGTAGTGAATATGACAATCAATACAGGCATGATGCTCGCTAAATATCGCTTCTTCTGGCGATGTTTTTGACCCATGATCATGATATAAAAATCGAACATACCCGCCACTTTCTTTAAGTGAGAGCTCAACAGCATCTGCGACACGTGCTCTATCCGCTTTTTTGATTTTGACACGATCGACAACCAAGTCGATGTCATGTTTCACCTTACGATTGAGTGTGATGTCTTCATCGAGTAACCGCATCTCGCCGTCAACACGAACCCGTGCATAACCAGCTTTTCGCATATCAGCAAACTTTTTACGATACTCACCTTTTCTGCTTCGAACAACAGGAGCCATAATCGACACACGCTCGTCTGCATGCTCGGCGAGTAGCTCATCGACAATCTGTGTTGATGTTTTATGCTGTATTGGTTTTCCGCATTGGTAGCAAAAAACATCGCCAGCTCTCGCATATAGAAGCCGTAGATAATCATAAATCTCTGTCACGGTTGCGACGGTCGATCTTGGGTTACGACTTGTCGTTTTTTGCTCAATACTGATCGCCGGAGATAACCCTTCAATCACATCAACATCTGGTTTATCTTGCATCGATAAAAACTGTCGCGCATAGCTCGACAGAGACTCTACATAGCGTCTCTGCCCTTCGGCATAAATGGTATCAAAAGCGAGGCTACTTTTCCCCGAACCAGAGACGCCAGTCACAACGGCAAGCGTATTTCTGGGTATTGTCACATCAACTGATTTCAGATTGTGTTGTCTCGCGCCTCGAACCTTAATTTCTGATAAAGCAGACATGTGGCCTCCCTTCCGAGCAAGTCTACAGGAGCGCATCCATGCCGCAATAACTATCACACAATTATATCAGTTTAGTTTGATGCAAGGTCCAACCGTGCGTTACAGTTGGATCATGCTTCAAGTCCGTAGCCCTTCTCCGCTCCCACCTCGCTTTCCAGGTCTCAACCTGGACGCGCGGCAAACATTGGTTAGCTCAGAAATGTTACTGACCTTCTCTTTTCAGCATCAAATCATGCAGTTTTTGATCGCATGTGATGAACAAGTCGACCTCAGTTTCTTTTTAAAAGAAACTGTTTTTTTCAAGGTACGTTCGACCAAAACCAAGGTTAAAATTTTGTTACGCTTGCCTATGCCAAGTGCTGACCGAGCATCGGTTTTCGCAGATTATGCCCGACTTTTTGGCGGACAAGTTTACATTGGCTTAAGAAGCTTATTCATTCGATTTAGAGATGCAACATCCCCATTCGGTTATGATGTCGGCGAGCAGTTCACGCTTCCAACAATACCGGATGAGACACTGCACTTATATGATGTTCAGCATGATTTCACGCTCACACTTGAAACGCCTATCGATCCGCTCCAACTCATGCTCAAAGCACACCTCACACCACGGCCTCTTGAGCAAGATGGCACTTCTCAAGTGACAATATTGGCCGACCGAGGACTCGAACGATGGCTCAGATTATGGGCGCGTCAGCGACAACTTCAGCTCACATTGACGCGACTCAGCCAACAACAACAAATGAAAGACGATTCTCCACATGTTTTTTCGGCGTTTTCAGGAGAGATTCGAAACAGCTATATTCGTTTCTTAAGCGGACTACCCGGTGTGGAAGTCACGACACCTTTAAATGAACATGTTGTTGTCAGCATGCCTTACGCACCAAGCCTGTCATTTGCAGGTCTTGCCCCACTGTTTGAATCATCTCCGATGTTTCAGAAGTCAACACCTTCTCATCAGCACTCTATCCTCATACATCTTCAAAAAGGAGCACAAGGAGAAACGCGTCATACAGTGTATCAACGGCATAGTCATGCTGTCGACTTGCACATTCTTGAATTGACTCGCTCCCAAGATGACGTTTCAGTGAATATTGATGGCCCTCAGGCAAGACCCGTGCAACTACAACCTGTGGATGGACTTCCATTGACACCTGAAATACGACCGACATATCAACATCTCCAGAGCCCGCAAGCGTTACTTATTCCACTTGATCGTCTAAAATGGCTATTGAAAATCCTATATGCTCTGCCAAGCGTCCTGATGCGTAACTACCGCCTTGGAATGACCAATACACATATACTCATCTGGTCGACTGATACGATCTCCGGTATCCCACTCGGTTGTCCGTACGTCCAAGTTGCCCGAAACTTGTTTTTGCCAGTTGGCTTCGAACTCTTTCCTCGATTTGAAAATGATGTTTGGGTGAATTTTTTCCAACTATCTGAGCAGCATGCCATTTTTTATATTGCGGATGAACTAACGATCGGCCGTAATAAAAAGCTTGATGGCGAATTTTTGCGTGTTGATTTATCTGTATTGAAGCCACTCTCTCGCACTCGGTTGTCGCATCAAATCGACGACTTGAATTGGATGTTATTAGCAGAAGAGTTCGATATCCCTGAAATTGCTGCGCCAAGCCTGGGAGAAGGCGATGTCTCAACATTCGCCTTGTGGCGTGGCGATCGCGCAAGTGAAATTCAACATCCAAGTCGACTGCTCACACACGCGAAATCTAACACATCAGCCCTTGATACACGAACTGAGGCAAAACATGATCGTGAATGAAGCGACTATTCCAAGCTCGCTTGACATTCAACGATCTCCAAAGGCTGCGCTCGTTCGACAGATTGTTGAACAATTTATCAAGCCGTACTTCATGGGCTTAGCTATTCAGCCGATGACCCCACTAACGACGCAAAAGCTTGTCGCCGTTGCGCATCATTTGGCACAAAACCCTTCTGATATTGAAGAACCAATTCGCGTGTATTTTGCGACAAAAAATGCTCAGTATACCCGACTGAAGCCTTCTCAACTCCACTTCGACGATATACTGATCTTACTCACCATCTGTAATCTCATCGGGTCAGCACATGAAGATGCTGATCAAGGTTGGCTCAACTCGCATACCTTCTTAAAAAGCAGTTTGACCACAATTCAGCGCTATGTTCGGTTGCCGACAGATATACCACATATCCTTGCCAGACATTGGCTAATCGCCCCTTTACTCGAAACAACTGTTGATTTCACTCAAGTCTCACTCGGTAACATGTCGACTCGACTTCGTGGAAAGTCCGTCCCTGGATATATTCGTCTTTTTGCGGCATCAGGACAACTTGATATGCATGAACGAACAGAATACTTGATTCATCTGCTCACCCAGACTGAAACGCTCAAATTGAGATTGGCGCAATCCGATTTGCTCTCGGCGATACTCGACCGCTCCCCGCTTTCGAGGTGGTTATTTCTTGGGCACAAAACCCATGATGCGCTGCAGCTATTCAAAAAAAATCAAAAGTACGACACGGTCTTAGCGGCGCAGATGCAAGTTCTTGAATATCCGGAGCTCGCGCGTATTGTTGTTGATGATTTACTTGAAAAAGGACTTGGACTTGTCGGAGAAGAACTTGCACAATCAATCTTATGGATTTTACGTCGTTCTGTTCCTGGGCTTGTTATTCGAAGAATGATGGAGCTCTCGACACATCTTTTGATGATGGGATGTTGGCTTTATAATGCTTTTCCCAAGCACCAAGCGACGAGAGAGTTGGCATTACTGCTTGAACACCATCAAAGACCAAGTGAATCGGCGCTTCCATTTTATGCTGCCGCTTACGTCACACATCATATTCAAGGTCATGTTATTCCTTCGCCAAGTCTTGAACATATTTCTCCAGGTTTTCACAAGCAATGGAATCTTCTCATGGACCGCCTTCGCGAACACGACATTGCACGAATCGCAGCTCCCCTCGAAAAGGTCCTCAAAAAACACTTAAAGTAGACCGACCTCA
>JAHDGS010000033.1 GCA_020627505.1 Myxococcota bacterium | reverse complement strand
AAAGCCGACATCAAACCGATTATTGGTATGGAGGCTTACGTCACATCTGTCACAGGTGATGTGAAACATACCGACAAGGTCCGTGAGAATTTTCATTTGGTGTTACTCGCCGAGAATGACACTGGATATGCAAACCTGAAGAAACTCTCGTCGAAAGCATTTATCGACGGCAAATATTACTACCCGCGAATGGATCGAGAGCTCTTGCGTGAACATAGCGAAGGCATCATCGCTTTGACGGCATGTCTTGGTGGTGAAGTGGGTAAAAAATGTGCAAAAGGCGACCTCGATGGTGCGAGAGAGGCAGCACGCACCTATAAAGACATCTTCGGTCCAAATAACTTCTTTCTCGAAGTTCAACCAAACGGGCTTGATATTCAAAATAAAGTCAATGCTGACCTAGCTCAGCTCGCAAAAGACCTCGGCCTTCGCAATGTTGCAACAAACGATTGCCACTATGTGACGCGCGAAGATCATGACGCACAGAATGTCTTAATGGCTATTCGTCAGCAAAAGGCATATGACGACCCGACACTGCATAAGCACCAGACTGATGCATTCTATATTCGGTCACATGACGAAATGTGGAACCTCCTCAAGGGTGACTACGCTTCTGCATTTGAGTCTGCCTGTGAGATTGGACAACGCTGTAATATCGAGATCGAGCTCGGGACATACCACCTACCCCAGTTCCCTTTTCCTGGAAACTATAAAGATGAAGCCGACTATTTGGCTCATCTCTCTAAGCAAGGGCTTGAACGACGCTTTAAGGAAATGACCTACCCTGTTGACCGCGAGCAATATTACCTCCGTCTTGAGACCGAGTTGAATACGATCATCTCGATGGGATTCCCGGGTTACTTTCTCATTGTCCAGGATTTTATCAACTGGTCAAAGAACCATCAAATTAGAGTTGGCCCTGGCCGTGGTTCCGGCGCAGGTTCCCTGGTTGCATATGCGTTGCGCATTACCGACTTAGACCCATTGCCATACAACCTTCTTTTCGAACGCTTCTTGAACCCGGAACGGGTCTCCATGCCGGACTTCGATGTCGACTTTATGCAAGAGCGGCGTGGTGAAGTGATTCAGTATGTCACCGAATATTATGGACGCGAACGTGTCGGGCAAATTGCGACATATGCGGCTTTAAATCCGAAGAGTGCCATAAAAGATGTTGCACGGACATTGGGTGTCCCCTTCTCGGAAATTAACGAACTGACCAAACCGATGCCCCTTCTCATTGACGGCAAAAAGCCGGACCTCGACACGGCACTCACCTACGCGCCAAAACTGAAGGCCCTAGAAGAAAACGATCCAAAATACAAACAAGTCCTCAAGGTCGCGCGAACGCTAGAAGGGTTGTACCGTCAAGCCGGCATGCATGCTGGTGGCATCGTAATCGGCGAAAAACCACTGGTTGAATATGTCCCGCTCTTCAGTGGGAAAGAAGGCGAATACATCACACAATTTGACAAGGACAAAGTCGAAGATGCCGGTCTCGTGAAATTTGACTTCCTCGGCCTCAAAACCCTCGATGTCATTGCGTACGCGGAACGGCTTGTGAACGATAGAATCACCCGGGAAAATGAGAAGAGACTGGCGGCAGAGATCGATGATCCGATTTGGGAGCGACTCTGTAAAAGACACCCCCATATCAAAAGAAACGCCGATGGCACACCTGTCGATATCATACCCGAATTGAATATTGACTTGCTCCCGCCAACCGACCCTGCCGTTTTCCGGTTAATCGCCTCCGGCGACACCCTCGGCGTCTTCCAGGTTGAATCTCAGGGTTTTCGGGAGATGTGCCAGAAGCTGAAGCCAGACTGTTTTGAAGATATCGTGGCCGCGGTCGCACTCTACCGGCCAGGCCCAATGCAGGCGGGGATGGTCGATGACTTTATCGACAGAAAACACGGGCGACAAAAAGTCGAGTACCCCCACCCATTACTCGAGGATATTCTCGAGCCCACCTACGGGACTATTATATATCAAGAACAAGTCATGCAGGCTGCCCAAGTCCTCGCCGGATACACCCTCGGTGGTGCAGATATTCTTCGTCGCGCGATGGGTAAGAAAAAGTTCGATGTCATGAAACAGCAGCGAGCGAAATTCACCGAAGGTGCTGCCGAAAATAATATTTCTACGGAACAAGCCGGTCAAATCTTTGACACCATTGAAAAGTTTGCTGGCTATGGCTTCAACAAAAGTCACTCCGCTGCCTATGCGCTCATCACATATCAGACAGCCTACCTGAAGGCCCATTACCCTGTTGAATTCATGGCTGCCCTGCTGACAACGGAGTCAGGGTCAACCGAAAGCGTTGTGAAGTACATTCATGAAGCACGCATGCACGGCATACATGTTTTGCCGCCTGATGTGAATATTTCGAATCGTCGCTTTACCGTCGACTATCGAGTGCCCGATGACATCAAACGACGCAAGCTACACAGACATACACGCTATGGCATGGTCCGATTTGGTCTGAGCGCGATTAAAGGATTAGGGGACGCTGCACTTGACGCGATTATCGATGAACGACACGAGAATGGCACCTTCGAAAGTTTTTTTGATTTCACAACGCGCTTAATTCACGCGAAGGTCAATCGACGCATCCTTGAAGCGTTGATTAAGTCAGGCTCGTTTGATTGTTATGGTCATGAACGTGCGACACTCTTTGCGACCATCGATCAAGCATTGAGTTGCGCTCAACAAGACCGCAAGCAACGCGCGAGTGGTCAGACGTCCCTTTTTGGAGCGCTCTCTGCGGCAAGTCCAGATGCAATGCGTCGTGATAATTATGCACAGGTTCCACCGTGGAGTGAAAGCGACCGGCTTCATTTTGAACGAGACTCTCTTGGCTTTTATCTTTCTGGTCACCCCCTTGATCGCTATGTCGCCGAAACCAAAAGACTTGGCGCTATCCCAACGTCCGAGTTGGTTAATTGCCGACACAACAGCGAGGTTACCGTTGCAGGCATGCCCATCGGCTTACGGGAACGCATGCTCAAATCAGGAAAAGGACGTTGGGCAATCGTCACGCTTGAGGATACCTTTGGCCGAGCCGAATTACTTGTCTTCTCTAAGGCCTACGAAGAGGCTGAAGATCATTTACGCGCAGGCGCCCCGTTGATTGTGTATGGGCGTGCACTGATCGATGACATCAATGATGAGGGCCAACAATTGACGCCAAAAATGCGTGTAGAGTGCGTTGAATCTCTTTCCGAAGCTCAAATTCGGAACACGCGCCGTGTTGAGCTCGACTTTGAACCCACACCTCGTCAAATCCAACAAGACGCACCGGAGCATAATTTGGCCTGGGTTAAAGGTCCAGACCGGGTTGCTGAGCAAAGCGAAGCCGCCATCAAGCTGCTCAAGAAGGCATGTCTCGGTCACCCGGGAGAAGTGCCAGTGTCGATTCGATTGCATATGCCTGGCGACTACGCTTGCGGGATTCAATTGGGTGAAAAGCTACGTGTTTACCCTTCTGATGACCTCATTCAGGCGATGGAATCCATCGAAGGTGTCAAATCTGTCAGACGAATTTAGCCTGAAGAGCGCTAGCTCTTGTCAAACAATTTGTCATGCTGACGCCATATGTTAAAATCTAGATATGTATACACGTTTCGTGCAAACAGCTTTACTCGTGTCTTTGTTCAGTATTTTAATGGGCAATGGCTGTAGCGATATTGTCAGTGGTGCTGATGCTGGCGTATACGTTCCCGAACAAAATATCGACGAATGCGCGGAGGAATTAGATGACTGCAGTCAACTCGCCATTTGCACCGACTTAGAAGAAAACTATGCTTGTACCTGTCCTGAAGGATACGATGGCGACGGTCGTATAGAAGGTACCGGCTGCAATGATATCGATGAATGTGCAACCGGATCCGCGGGCTGTCATGAAGCTGCAGAATGTGAGAATACCGATGGTGGGTTTGAGTGCCTATGCCGATACCCGACATTTGGAGATGGCTTCTCGTGCGAAAATTGGCCTGACACAATTTGTGACAATCTCACGTACTGCCTGCAGACACAAACATGCAATGCCCTTGATTTCATGACATGTCGACGCGCGATAGATGAAATACATCGAGATGAAGCGCCGGACGCAATAACGCGATTGCTTGAGCCGTTACTAAACGCCGAATGCGAACCTCTTATCGAGTCACTTTGTGCTGACGAGCGCATGGACTGTTCTTGTACCTAGAAAAAACGCTAAATGATTTGAGGCACTTCTTATGATGAGCTAGAAGAAAGCATGCAGTCTTCTCTTTGCTTTAATACATTTAAAACGCTGCGGGCTATACTCGCGACGTCCCTCTTATTGTTTACTGTCAACCCTCTCCAGGCGAAAGATATAACGCCGTCTGTCTCCGAACAGACAGCACCCCACTGGTCAGAAAACCAAGTTGTCATGCTGGGTGCGAGTCTGATATCAATCGGCGCTTTGATGGCCGCTGCTGGTGGAGGACTTGCTCTTGACGCACATAAGCAGCTTGGAACCCCTCGGGCAACATCTGATTTAAAAGCGCGCGCGCTCAGTGAAGGTCGTACTTATATTGGTGTTTTCGCGTCTGGACTTGCGCTCGGCCTGATTGGCACGCGTATCGTTTTCGGAGGTTTGTATGAAGAATAGCCGACGTATTCGAGTCATGACTGCAATGATAGCGCTTCTCATGACTGTCTCCGCGTGTCGTTTTTGCCAGGATGACGTCTCATGTGAATATGACCGAGACTGCATTCCTGATGTGCTGCCCTATTGTACGACAACAGATGGTGGCGTCGGTGTCTGTACAGACGACGAACGATATGAGGGCGACTATGTCGATCCACTCGATCGTTTCAATAACGTCATCGATGGAGGCACCCTTGGCGCCGAGTAAGTATATTCTTGCCATCGATCAGGGGACAACAGGGACGACGGCCCTTCTTATCGATAAGGAACTACGGGTCGTTGCCAAGCACAATGTTCCTTTCGAACAACATTTTCCGGAACCAGGCTGGGTTGAGCACAAAGCCGAAGACATATGGCACTCTATCGAAGTGGCAACAACACAGGCTTTACAAGCTGCCGACATCAGCGGCGAACAGATTGAAGCTATCGGCATCACGAATCAGCGTGAAACGACCACAGCATTCAAGCCAAATGGTGAGGCGTATGCGCCTTTTATCGTTTGGCAATGCAAACGTTCTGAGCCAATTTGCGAAACACATCGCCGGAGTGCTGACGCGCAGGTCATACTCGACAAAACAGGCCTCGTTATTGACCCGTACTTTTCTGCAACCAAGATGCAATGGTTGCTGCAGCACAATGCCGACATCCAGGCGCAAAAAGACACAGCAGTGCGTTTTGGCACCATTGACACATGGATAATATACCGTCTGACAAATGGTGCAGCATACGTCACCGATGTGACGAATGCATCTCGAACACTACTCGTTGATCTTGAACACCCGACGCAATGGAATGACGACTTACTGGACATCTTCGGCGTTCCGCGGCAGGCACTTCCTGATATCAAATCGTCTTCAGAAATATATGGCCATACTTCGGGACTATCGTTCTTGCCAGACGGCATTCCCATCGCCGGTATCGCCGGAGACCAACAAGCCGCCCTATTTGGGCAAGCGTGTTTTGCGCCTGGCCAAGCGAAGTGTACCTATGGCACAGGATGTTTTTTGTTGATGCACACAGGCAATCGACGAATACGTTCTGCCCATGGGCTTCTCACGACAATCGCAGCATCTTGTCCTGGTGAACCGGTCCAATATGCACTTGAAGGCGCAGCTTTTATCGGTGGCGCAGCCGTACAATGGCTGAGGGATGGCTTGGGGCTTATTGAGCATGCAGCGGATATAGAGTCTTTGGCGTCAAAGGCCTCTGATACGGGAGACGTTGTCTTTGTTCCAGCCCTTTCTGGTCTCGGCGCACCACATTGGCGCCCAGAAGCGAAAGGTCTTGTCGCCGGGATCTCGCGTGACACAACGAAGGCACATCTGGCCCGGGCCGTACTCGAAGGTGTTGCCATGCAGAACGCCGATATCCTGCAAGCGATGTCAGCTGATGCAAGTGGGGTCGACATTAAGTTACAGCAGCTTCATGTTGATGGTGGTGCGGCCGCGAATGACCTACTCATGCAAATGCAATCAGACGCGTTGCAAGCAACATGTATTCGACCTGAAGTTATCGAGACGACGGGTCTCGGTGCCGCTGCGCTCGCAGCTTTGGCAACAGGTTTTATTGAGAACAAAAGAATACTTCAGTCTATTTGGAAAGTAGAACGGCGATTCGAACCCTCACTTGAGCCAGAGGCACACGCATCATGGCTCCATAAGTGGCATCGTGCCGTCGAACGGTCCTAGGTCGACAGCATTCTACTGGACTCTATATCGAGGCACCACAAATTGCGACACCATCGATATCTAAGAACTCGGCTCCGCTATCTTGGATCCGTACATATCGAATCGTCCGCGTCGTTGTATATGTATAAACTTGTCGAGATGTGTTTGGGTCGCCAACGGGCGCATTGACAACAACCTGGAAGTCTGGACTGAGCATTGATGGCGCCAATGGCCCTGCATCTAAAATAGACATATCACTGCGATTCGTTTGAGGCACCACTGGCGCGTCATACACAACGTCAATTTGCGTACCGGCTGGGACCGCTCGGCCAAGATCAAAGTCAACAGCAGAACCGATTGGGTTCACCCGTGCAAAGTCCCCATCAACCTGGTTGGCGGCCGTCGCATCATTGAGCACCTGTTCTCGCATAACCTGCCCGTAGCTAGGCACACATTCCCCAACAATATTCTCTTCAACTTGACAGGTATGACTACACCCGTCTCCATCGGTATGATTGTCGTCACATTCTTCATCACCTTCAACAATTCCATCGCCACAAATATTGACATCGGCACCACAAGTCGCGACACGACGTAAACGCGTCTCACCATCTAAAGGTTCAAAACGTATGAACCGAGTTGCGATGGGAAGAACAAGACTCGTACGAATTGTTCTATTCTCGACTGTTTGTCTTAAGTTCGCCACCTGTTCATGTTGCTGCAGATAGACGTCTTCAACCTCTGCAAAGCTGTGACGAATATTCACTGCAGAAGAGTTAATATCCAGGTAGGCAGCATACTCTATGACCTCCCCAGCTGGAACAAGTTGTCCCAGGTCGAAAACGGCATGTTGTCCTTGAAGCACTGAAGCGATGGGGTGTCCGGTGTAGGGATCATTCCCAATACGAGCGTCACCAGACACTGGTATCCCATATGTGGCGCTACACTGCGGCGCTCCCTCTTCGGTTTCCTCTACTTGACAACCCGCTGAGCAGCCGTCTCCAGAAACTTGATTCGAGTCATCACAAAACTCTCCTTCATCTAAAATTCCGTTCCCACAAATCGCTTCTGCCGGGCACGCGCCACAGTCGACATTACAAGAGGCGCAGTCCTCTTCTGGAGAAGAGCATTGTCCATCCCCGCAATAGAGCGGCTCGTTGCATGCACCACAATCTCCTGGACAGTTTTCGCACGTTTCACTTGACTCATCGGAGCATAGTCCGTCGCCGCAAAATTGCTCTTCTGGACAAGCACCGCAGTCTCCTGGGCACGTCTGGCAAGACTCTGCCTCTTGTGCTTGGCACAATCCGTCGCCGCAGAAAGTTGCAGCCTCGCATGCTCCACAATCATCTTCGCATGAACCGCAGTCTTCCGATAACCCACATTGGTCGTCACCACAGACATCAGGGCATTCAATAATATTTCCTTCAATATCTCGAGAACATTCCTGGCCACCGCTTGCAGGCAGGCGTATGTCCTCCGAGCTATCTCGGTTAAGATCGTCTATCATTGTCGGGTCTTCAGCGGCGATTTCGCCAGCTACACCGATCTGACATCCAGCCCCAATAACACATAGTAAGCCTAGAATAACAATAAACCTATCTCTCACAGCCCCTCCGACTAATTATATAATATTTAACATCGTGTTATTCGATCAATCCGCCATAGATTATCGTCTCAATTGAGTACAATAGATTGCCTTCCAGTCTTTCTATTGGGGTCAGGTACTCACGGCAAGTTTTAGGCCAATAATCGCAAATCTCTTTTTCGAGTACGGATATCTGTAAAGGAGCAAACAATGCCACGACAAAGAAGAAATTTCGTAAATGAACTTGAGTATCACATTACATTGAGAGGAAATAACCGTCGGATTATATTTCATGAGGACTTTGAAAAGATATATTATCTTAAACTCTGTCATAAATACGCCGTCGAACAGCACGTCGTCCTTCACGCCTACATTTTTATGGATAACCATATACATATTCAATGCTCATTTGAAGAGCCTGGTTGCATATCGACATTCATGAAAAAAGTTAACCATCAATATGCTTTGTTTAAGAACAAACGCACAGGAGGATCAGGCAAATTGTTCGAGCGACGCTTTGCAGCGCATGATATTATGACGCCACAGCAATCATTAAACACCAAAATATATATTGAATCTAATCTTATAAGAGCGGGTTTGGATTTGAATTTAAGCATCAAACCATGGAACTCATATATGAAACGCAACAAAAAACTGCTGCAGAAATCACAGGGGCAGAAAATGCTATGTGATTGCTTTGACACCTATTGCTGGCATTATGAACGTATATTCTCACTGCGTATGAAATTTCTATTGTCAAAAGAAACGCGAGAGCAACTACTTACTATCAGGACCACAACGCCCAGAATAGGACATATACCCACTCGACCAGATGGCTCTGACGCCAGGTGAAGTATATTATGACACAATATCACTCATAATTATGTGGCACGACTCTTGCGTGTTGTACCTGACCCGATCAACCTGACCCGATCAAAAAGAGCTCTCACAAATGCAAAGTCTAGCTAACGGCAAAGTGCTTGTATTTGAGGAAGCAATACCGATACTAAGCTCAGAGCGCGACATAGCAAAAGCGATAGTCAATCACATATGTTTCGAACCGCAACCTGAACAAGCCCTTCAGCTCACTCAAAGTGCATAAATTGAAATATGATGTAGGTTTAAATCAGCTCCCATATCGTTCTCAAGATCAATCACATCGACTTGGGTCTCAGTCACACCATCTGAAATATAAACGTGCATGAGATTTGAGATACCTGTTGGACTACAATATATCCTGAAAATCATTTGTCCGTTCACACCAGTTGGGGGGTCAACATAGACCGATGCCGACCCACCTCCCAAGTATTGTCCATGATAATCGTCAAAAGTGGCGGTATCATGTACATAACCAATATGCCCTGCCTCGCAAGCAGAATAGGCGGCACCACCATTGAGTATTTCCTCAACAACAACATTCATATAAGTAGGATTCGCTGTTGTTGTTGGTATGCCGAGATCGACGATTAATTCCCCTGGCGAGCCTCCTGGACATGAGGCAGTTGCCAGTACATCACCCATATGGAACCCCATGGTTGTTGGCGCAGTGTTACAAACCTCGTCAGTGCAAATACTTGTACAGCCATCGCCCGGCGAGGTGTTCCCATCATCACATTCTTCGCCAGTATCGATAACATTGTTTCCACATAATGGCTCTATTTGACAGTTTGAATTACAACCATCACCATCATCAAGATTACCGTCATCACATGTCTCCCCCCCTTCAGTCATTGAGTTTCCACATTGATTTGGACATACCTCCCAAAGGCCCTTAATGATACCAACATCAGAATATTGATATTGTGGTTTATAAAGTATACCAGGTGCCCCATATTCATGACTGTTGTTGAATCGACCACGAATATAGGTTTGACCACTTGGCAACGCGCCGACATACGTGGTTGAGCTCGGCAACTGATTGGGGGCTGGCCCCCAACCATTGATCGAACCGGCCCCATGGCTGTCTCCTGAGACACTATTCACAGAGGTATTATTTAACGAATATCCATATCCATTTGAGCTGGAGGCATACATATGGGCCTTTGCAGCCGGACGGCCATTCATCACAGGGTCTGTGGTGCAACTTAAACATATCGCAAACTGCTCCCCGCCACTTTGCTCCCATTCACATAGATATGGGATTTGACACGAACTATTACAACCAATATTCGGCGTGCCTCCATGGTCACATACTTCACCTGAGTCAATCACTCCATCACCACATGATGCCCCACCGCCACCGCCACCGCCACCGCCACATACTTCAACCGCATCGATAGAAATATTATAAGCAACGCTTGAATAGGTGTCGAACGCGATATACCGCGCACCATTAGATGGCAAAGGCAAGTCTATCGTTGTGATACCCGTTGACGCTGGTACTATAAGGTTCTGTGCATTAAACCAGCTCACACCATCAAGACTAAAGACTGGCTCTAGGTTATATCCTGATGCAGAGAAATAATGAATAGTCGCAGTGCCCGTCACTGTTGAGCCGAAGTCAATTCTCAGATCGTGGCTTGCAATCTGCGGCGGCGCGCCAAAATTCCCTGCATTCGTTCGAAGGGCAAGGGAGCCGTCTGGAGCGCCAATGGCATTTTCTGGTGGATTCGTCGGACCGGTAAAAGGATAATACACCGCTTGGACATACGTTGGATTCGAGCACGAACTGCCGCCACCATTTCCGTCACAGTCAGAACCAACACCTGCAGCGTCGACACCAAACGATACCCCTGTTGCTCCAGCTGACATCAGCACCGCTTTAAAGGGCCCGGTTGAAACAAAAGTAAAACTCTCCTCACCTGCCCCAATACACGAATATATGCCTGAGCCGCCACTGACTTGAGCACCATCATCAACCAGTGCGAAATCAATCTCTGCGCCAGCCGACGGGCAACCAACAAAAAAGCTAACTGTTTCTCCGGCAGGTTGCACCGTAGGAAATGCCGAGTGTAGAATACCATTTGTGCCATCAACAGTTGCGAGCACACCGTTATTCGCATCCAATACATCCGATTCACTCGTGACGTCGCGAGTCAACATGAGAACCAGGTCCATCCACGTACATGTTCCTCCGCTCCCACCATTACAGTCACCCACAAAAGCATGTTCGACTTCGAGTTGCCCAGCCGCGGTCACACCATTAGCGTCTACAAGCTGAACGTATTGATAAGGTCCGCCAGCCGGTAATATGAGTTCTACATCTTGAGATGCTGGTGCAGGCTGCCCACTTAACACCATTGGTATTCCATCAAGCGGATTCGCGCTTTGTCCAACCCAATTTATACCATCAGATGATACAAATGCATAAGCCGTTGTTTGTGCAGGAACTGTCGCTGAAACATCTCTACTGTGTATCGTCACGACTGTGCCACTTGGATATTGCCCTCCAAGGTCCATACTCAATGAGTCAAACAGGACAGGATCATTGACTGTCCAACTACCATCTGGCGAGCCGGCTGAGTTTACAGCGTTTCCTTGGGTTGCACCGGTCCCGCTGGCACCAACAATATAGTTACAAGCGACTGTACTGCCAGATGAACAGTCCGTCGAACAGCCATCGCCATCTATATTATTGCCATCATCACACGCTTCACCGCCGGCCACGACGCCATCGCCACAGACGTTGGTGTCGGCGCCGCAGATTGAAACGCCATAAATTCTGTCATAGGAGCTATTCACCAGCAGATAGCGTGTCGTTTGTGTTAATGCCCCAGAGATAACAAATGCGTGCTCTGTCCCCATCCCAGAGAGCGTGATGCTTGAAGAAGAAGAAGGTGCACTCCAAGTCGTGCCTGAGATTGTGCCATCTCCATCAACCGATGCGGCAGTCAACATCTCTATCTCATTTATCATGCCTGCATTTTTTCTGATAACAGCCTTTATTTCTGTCCCTTGTGGATAGTCTTGCCCAAGATCATACGCAAGACGAAAATCGGTATGAAATGGTTGCGCATACCCGGCAGGGATATTCAATGTCGCATCAAATGGATTTTCAACTCGTTGTTCATGGTCGACAACTAACGCGTAGGCTCCTTCGCACGTCGGTCCAACACCGCAATCTGCTGCACAACTATCACCATCATTATTGTTACCATCGTCACAAGTCTCTTCACCTTCAAGAGAAGCATCACCACAGACGTTATTATCAAAGCCACAGATGCCGACTGCATCTACACGAACCTGTTGCCCATCGGTATCAAGCAGACGTATGTATCTAGCACTTATTGGCAATGCAAAATTCGGGGTGTGCCATACTGGGTGATTTGTAATGTACAACTCTTCGAAGATTTCCCCATTACCTGGAGAAGACGACCATGAAGAACCATCGGCAGAGAAATCCCAGTAAAAATTATGAGCGGGATTATTCGGCACAAGGTCTGCTATAGGAGATATGGTCGTACCCGCAGGCAACACTTGCCCCAAATCCAAAACAAGTCCTAGATCCCCAACAACACCAGGTGAAGTCAAAGCACCGAGCCCGTCAACCGCATCGAGTTTGTCTGTATCAGACAAACCACCATTCACATACGTCGCCAAACCAGGAGAGCAACTCTCACTTTGGCATGTGGCATCACACCCATCTCCATTATTTGTGTTCCCATCATCACAGCCTTCACCATTTTCAGTGACACCGTTCCCACAGGTTGCGCCGCACAACACCCGTGCCGCATCAACTTCATACATCCCCCCAATACCGCCATCTTCAAATAGTATCGAGTCAAATGTATTTGATGAAGTTACCACAAAGGATGTAGGACCCGCCGCATTGCAGCTGTATGTTATCGCTCCCGCCTCTAAGTTGTTTGGAGAAGAGTGAAACAAACGCACAGGAACATCTACAGAAGCACCTGGACAATTGACGAAAACTTCAACATCTGATCCGGAAGCATGAGGCCCACTATCAAAGAATGCTGCCCATGTTCCAGCTGTTGGCCCAACTTCAAAGTAAACACCATCATTTACACCTGCAACATTTGTCATAGATAAACCAGGCGCTCCAGGTTGCGTATTCAGCCAATTTGAACACACGCCGGCAGAACACGTGCTAGAGCAGCCATCGCCGTCGTCGATGTTTCCATCATCACAGTCTTCGCCTGCATCTATTACGCCATCACCACAAACAGACGTATCCGCACCACATATAGCAATCGCGTCCAAGAAGGTATCAGGACTGCCCTGTTCTATCCGAACATAACGTGTCTCATCAGAGAGGAAGAACTGCACCTTCTGCCAGTATGGCCCGGCAGCACCACTATTTATTACAAAATTATGGCAAATTTCATAGGTCGAATTATCACCCGAGCATGCCACATTAATATCTACTATACCTACTTGGCTTTGATTATTAAGCACAAACTCAATCATCGTTCCTGCTGGATACGTCTTACCCAGATCCGCAACTATTCCGGAGCCTATACCATATTGGATAATTGTTCCGACTGAGTCTTGTGCATTTATGTTTGCGCCATCACCATTAGTAGAGCCGGAAACATACTGCGCCCAGCCTGCACTACACGCTTCAACTTCACATTGATCAGAACAGCCATCGCCGTTAACAAGGTTGCCATCGTCACATCCACTTTCTTCCCCTGGACCAATCATACCATCACCACAATAATCTCCTGAGGGCATACCTGTGCAGGCCACTACTGACTCTATGCGAAGGATATCTCCCCCCACAGGGTCGCAACCATCACAACGAGCCCTTATATATCTCGCAGACTGACCTGAAGGGGCCAAGGAAGTGTAATAGAGATAGCCCGCACCGGAAACTTGGCCATATGATGCAGGCGGTATGGTATTGAAGCTTACATTATCGGGTGATGTTTCAATAATGAATCCCATAGGGGTAGAATGAGAATTATCATCCTTAATGAAGTATGTTACCCAGTCCGTTCCTGCTGGATAGAGCGCACCTAAATCAAGTGTGACGGTTTGACCTGCATTAAAGTTATCGGTCCAATTTAGATCAGGGCTCCCACCAGCATTCGTTGCACTCCCAACGCCTGCATGCTCCAAATAAACCGGCGAAAATGGCCCTGAACACGTCGCGGACTCATCTTGGCACGTGCTTGAGCAGCCGTCGTTGTTGAGCAGATTTCCGTCATCACACTGCTCACCTCCATCGACAGTGCCATCTCCACAGAGTGGGCCAAGTGTTTCTCCGCAATAAAAGATACCATCAGCCCATGTTGAGCCGCCTGGATAGCCTCCTATCCACAAATATTGAGCCGCTGTTTTAAGTGTATATGAAACAATTCTAATCTCACCAGCTGATAGAGTGAATGTATCATGGGACCCGCCAGGGGAGCCAGATGTACCTTCAACAATATCGACCTTGCATTCAACTTCTTGAGGGCAACCAACTCTCACAAATACTTGATAGCCCACTGGTTTGGCACCGCCCATATCTAAAGAGACACGATTATTTCCTGATATCTCGGCATATGTTGAGTCAGGAACGCCCTCTGCGTTCGTTGGGTTCGCGACACCTCCAGAGTCCGTATTATATATTGATGGCACACAGGCAGACTCCAGCACACAATTTGAGTCACAACCATCCCCATCTATAACATTGCCATCATCACATTCTTCGGTGCCGAGTTTAATACCATCACCGCATTGAACTGGACACATGCCGCCCGTACCATTGCCTTGCTCTGATATTGCTGCATAAATTGGCTGACCACCAATTGAGCCTAGTCCATTGGCGTCGATTACTACGACGAACTCTCTGTCTGTATAGGTTCCATTCTTGTCATCATCAATTCGAACAGTGATCTCATCACTCAAACGGTGATACGACATATCAGCCTCAACAATGACAGTACCATCACCTGCAACTGTTGTTGTCAGCACTGTCGCTGTACCACCTGTCGAAGCTGTCTCAAGCTGGAAGTCAGTCGCCGTCTGGATTGATCCATCCGTAAACGAGAACGTCACAATCGAGAGCTGGCCTGTATTCGCCCAGATCAACTGTGCCCCGAAACAAGCGAGTAAAAAGAGTAATCCATGGATGAGCGGCGACCGTTTCATGCTCGCCTGGTTGTCAATGCTCTTCATTCATCATCCTTAGCGGGAATATATGTCACCGCAGTCAAAACAAAACAAATACATGTTTATGATCTCACGAACTGTGGTTTAACTTCAAATTTGTATTAATTTGAAGCAGATGGGCCATTTTTTTGCATCCAACCCAAACAAAGGTCCCTGAGCGTACCAAATGCCCAGTTATTTCGATTGTGGCCTTGCCCTTCGACAAGCTCAGGGACGAGGGGGGAGTGTTATACTTTCGGCCTCTGAGCTGACTTAGTACCAGTCCCTGAGCCTACGCCGCCCAGAGCCTGTCGAGGGGCCGAAGGGTCGGCATCACTTGACTCTGAGTTAACTCCGAGTCAAAACCGCAGCCAAAATTTAACTCTCATAAAATTGTGTTACGAATTGAACACATGCTAAGCACATGGTGTGAACTTCATCGATCTTATTAGAAACGGCGGCCTTTTTCCGTTTATTCGTCGATACTCCGACATCATGTTGGCGGTCCTCGTCATGTTTGTCGTCGGCATCATGATCATTCCGGTCCCGCCGTTTTTGCTCGACTTGATGCTTGTATTCAATGTTTCGCTGTCACTTATTATGGTGATGATTGCGATGTACTTGCCAAATGCGCTTGAACTTGCCTCATTCCCCACAATTATCTTGATCTCAACCCTCTTCAGACTCTCGCTGAATGTCTCCTCAACCCGCCTCATCTTACTTGAGGGCAAAGCAGGTGACGTCATTAGTGCGTTTGGTAATTTCGTCGTTCAAGGCAACTTTGTTGTGGGTACTGTGATCTTTCTTGTCCTTGTCCTCGTGAACTTCCTTGTCATTGCGAAAGGCTCAGAGCGTGTCGCCGAAGTGGCAGCCCGGTTTACGCTTGATGCGATGCCAGGTAAACAAATGTCGATCGATGCCGATTTACGTGCGGGAGCATTTGGCCTCGACGAAGCCCGAAAGAAACGCGCCGACCTCGGCCGAGAATCACAGCTATTTGGCTCGATGGATGGTGCCATGAAATTTGTGAAAGGTGACTCCATCGCCGGACTCATCATCACGGCGATTAACGTTATTGCCGGCATTATCATCGGCGTGATGCAACGCGAAATGACGGCTGGCGAAGCTGTTGAAGTCTACTCAATCCTCACCATTGGTGACGGCTTGGTTTCAATTATTCCTTCTCTCTTAATGAGTATCTGTGCTGGCCTGATTGTGACCCGTGTCGCCTCTGATGAAGAAGGCGCAAACTTGGGCATGGACTTAGCAAAGCAAGTGCTCAGCAAACCAAAAGCCTTTATGATTGCGTCCGGTTTTATTTTATTGGTGGGTTTGATTCCGGGTTTCCCAACCATTCCATTTATGGTCATGGGCCTTGGTATCGCGGGATTGTCATACGGCCTTCACCGTTCAACGCTCGCAGAAATGGGCATGCTTCCAGCCATGGCAGGTGGCGCACCTGCTGCAGAATTACCTGATATGTCCGAAGCCGCCGAGCAGCGACAAGAAGACCTCAAAGAAGAAAAAAAACAAGCTGTTCGAAAAGCACGTGCGCAAGAAGGCCGCTCCGCGCAAATGATGCCCGTTGTGACACCAATTGCCCTCGAAGTCGCGCGCGACTTGGTCCCGCTTGTCGACGATGTCAGCGGATCAGAGTTCCTCAATGAGCTCGTTCCAATGATGCGCGATGGTTTATTCTATGAACTCGGCGTTCGATTCCCTGGCGTTCGCGTTCGTGGCAATGATGGTGACCTGCCACCTGGCTCATACGTTATTATGATCAATGAAATCCCACTTGTCATGGGCTCCCTCGATCAGAAGAAAGTCCTCGTCAACGATACCGCGGACCGCCTAAAACTGCTTGGTATTCAAGGTGAAGCAACAACAAATCCGGCCAACGGTCAGCCCTGTGCATTCATCCCAAAAAAGCAAAAGCGTTTGGCCGAGCAGTCTGGCCTCACAACGTGGGCTACCTGATTCTCCATCTTTCAGCCGTACTGCGTAAAAATGCGTCGGAGTTTGTTGGCATTCAAGAAGTCCAGAACATGCTCGAACAATTGGAACAGGCGTTCCCAATGCTCGTCAAAGAGGTTGTCCCAAAAGCCGTGTCCCCATTTCAACTCACTGATATTCTCAGACGCCTGGTCGAAGAAGAGATTTCCATACGTGACCTCAGAAATGTGCTTCAAGCACTTGCCGAATGGGGCCCCGTCGAAAACGACACCGTCATGTTGACCGAGTATGTTCGTGCCGCCCTGAAGCGTTATGTTTCTCACAAATATACGCGTGGCCAATCGACGTTGATTGTTTACCTACTTGACCCGCAGATTGAAGAGACGGTTCGCTCAAGTATTCAACATACATCTTCAGGATCGTATCTCGCGCTTGAACCTGAAATTACACAAGAAATCCTTGCGGCCGTGCGCAATGAAGTTGGCAACCTACCTGCGTCAGCACAGCAGCCGGTCATTCTGACAACCATGGAGATTCGCCGATACTTCAGAAAGCTCGTCGAGCTTGAGTTCCCGAAACTGGCGGTGCTGTCATACCAAGAGCTCAGCCCCGACATGAACATTCAACCGATTTCGCGTATTGGGCTCAGCTAGTCTAATGACACTTTTCATCGAGTTGGCACGTGCAGAGCTCATGATGCGTTATCGCAACTCGCGATTTGGAATCATATGGGCCGTGTTGCATCCACTCATCTATGCCCTGGCCTTAACAGTCCTCTTCGATGGTGTCACCCGGATCAACACTGGCAATATTCCCTATCCACTTTTCATTCTGAGCTCGATGACGTTATGGATATATTTCGTCTCTTTAACGACGACACTCTCCAAGGTTCTCGAAACAAGAAAACACTGGCTTGAAAACCTGCCATTGCCCCTGACGCCAATTTTCTTGGCAGCTGGAGCAGGTCCTTTGTGCGACTTCTTGATTGGCCTACTCGTTGTCGGGCTTGCGGTTTTGTTTGAATATGGTGTGCATATCAATATGTTTTTGTATGTACCGGTGGCGATTATTATGATTTCAATTCTCGGCGCAACCATCGGCATCATCACAGCCAAACTCTCAATTCGCTTTAAAGATATCCCACCAATCATACAATATGCGCTCCGCATCATGCTGTATCTCTCTCCAGTCTTTTATCCACTCGTGCTGTCTGGTCAATCCTCGGCATTTTCGCTGCAGTGGCTTAACCCTATTGCAGGTTGCATGGCGCTCTTCCGCTTTGGTCTCTTTGGCGAAGGGCTGCTCCCTCTCATGAATATGATCCCGGCAGCCCTTTTCATTGTCACGATGCCATTCATTGTTCGCATGTATTTATTGGCCAAACCAACGAATGCAGAGGCCACAGTATGAAATATGTTGAAGCAGCGCAGGTTCATTTTTCGTATAGGAGTGCCCCACCTGTATTCACGAATCTCAGTTGTGATGTTGAGCCAGGAACCATCACCCTCTTGTCGGGAGATAATGCGGCTGGAAAGTCGACACTCATCAAGCTGCTGTGTGGCATTTTAGCACCAACCCAAGGCGTCATTCATAGACATGTCTACTGCGCGACCCTCCTCAAAAATGGCGTTGGCTTTAACTCTGAACTTTCGTTCAGAGACAATCTGAGGCTCCTTTACGCTTTATGGCGGCTACCACGTAAAGGCCGGACACAATGTGTCGAGCAGGCACACACAGCATTTTCGGAGATATGGCCTGAGCATCAGCCCAATATTTCAACCTTTTCTGCGGGTATGCTTTGTGCCGCAGCACTTGAACTAGCCATCACCGCGGCCCGGTTTGAACCGAAGTTTGTTATATTCATCGATGAAGTGTTGATGCATTTGGCGCCTGAGCGCAAACAAGCAATGCTTCTCCGACTGCGCGCCCTCACCGACCAAGGGACGTCTCTTGTGGTTGCCACACATGCCATCGAGCACTTTTCGGCGGAAAACGCCATTCATTGGCATGTGCAACGTGCCCAAAAAAACATTGAAATTTTGAGCAAAAATCAAGATCGGGACTTGTCATAGCCTATGAAAAAATGTTGAGGTAGATAGAGCTGGAGGATCAGATGATCGATAACGAAATCTATGCAAGCTTCGATAGTGAAGAAACGGCACGAGATGTCTCAAAAGCATTGAATGCGTGGTTTCATTGGATTGTCGAAGGTGACCAAGAAGATTGCCCAGAGGTGTTTGAGAACTTTGGCGTCACGACCGAAGACTACTGGATCGATCGAGAAGAAGATGTTGACTGGGAGGACCCACCCCGCGTTCGCGTCAACGGTGCGGGAGTACTTGTCACTTTTATCGGCGACGAAGCCTCTGACACCATCAACGAATTGCTTGAGGCGCTTGGTGCTTACGATATCAGTGAGGCCGATGATGAAACAATGGATGCGTTCGACAACCTAGACGATGAAGAGGATGACCTATTTTCATCTTCGGATGATGAGTAAGCCTCGATGAGCGCCCACAGTCTATCTCATGCTTTGATAGCGACAATATGCAGTGCATTCATTTGTGAGGGCTGTACCAAGCTAGATGCCCCACAGCCGGAAGCTGCAACACATGATGTTCAGCCTAAAAAAGACCCTAATTGTATTCAGGTTAATGCAGAAGCCCCACAAAAAGAGTATGTATATGGCGGCGCCACATTTACTCAAAAAGGAGCCATATTAAGTCGTCAGCCTCCGAAAGATATCCCCGTCGACCAGGTCGTTTATGACACAAACCTTCGAATCGGGCATCTGTCAGATATTCATCATCTCGGCTCAGCCACACAAAAAAATCTCCGGGGATTCTTAGCGGCATTCCAAGAAAAGAAAGTCGACGTCATTGTTGTGACCGGCGACCTCGCGAGCACAAAAGATGTATTTGAGTCGACGCTAAAGCTCATCGCAGAATTCAATATTCCAAGTGTCATTCTACCTGGCCACTTGATGTGTATAAGTGATTACCACGATGTCATGGAGAAGGTGACCGGTCGAAAACCGGCCACGATTATCGATGGCGCACGCCTTTCAGAGGTCCGGCTTGGGCAAACAAGCTTATTCCCACTGCCTGGGCACTATGATGCAGACTACCTACATTGCGCTAAAGGCTGCCTGCAAAACTCAACCGATCTCGAGCGACTGTCCACAGCACTCGGCACATCAAACGCGCAAACCAAAGTGGTCATTGCGGCCATGCCACACCAACAGAGCGGTCAACATGCTGTCGACCAAACATTCGATGGCGTTCATATTGGCAACCCAAAACTCACATCCATCTTAAAACAACATCAGATTCGATTTGGATTGTATGGCGGCGTGGAAGATGCTGGTGCACAAGCATCAGATTTTGACGGTCGTCTGACGATCCCGGAGAATACCTATGCACGTCATTTTTTCCTCAATGCAGGCTCCGCTGATGCAACACCATGGCAACAAAATAATGGCACCAAATCGGTTGGCTCCGCAGCTATTGTGACCATTCGAGGTGAGGAAGCCGTATTTGAGGTCCTCCGTGCGGCACCATAAACTTCTCATTTTAGCTCTGCTCGTAACAAACTCAACCGCTGTGTTTGCTCAGGAACTTGATGCAATTACAGCGGGTGTCAAGCAAGACGTGGCGGACGAACAAGACACGTATACGCCAAAGGCATCTACACCAACAAACAGTCTGCCAAAAGCCGAACAGCAACCGTCATCTGATGTATCCATCAAAGACTCACAAGAGAAGGCGCCCCAAAAGGCTGCCCCTGAAAAAAAACAGGTTCTCTCAAAACTTGTGGCAGCGCTGACATCTATTGCAACACATCAAGGAAATGGCGCCTTTCCCTCAAAAGAACAAAGTTATTGCAAAAAACTTCGGCTCTCGTTTCCTGTCGCCGATCATCTTGATGTAAGCACGCTCCATCAGCTATGCAACGCCATCCTTATCCGAAAACAATGCACCTTCGGCGCAGGCATATTTCGAGCGCGCCCAGCAATTTCGTCGAGATGCGAAACTGAGTCCTGAGTACAGCAAACAATTTGACCTTGCGACACAGACATTTCTCACCAAGCAGTCTCCTGTTATTGAGACGTGCTCGCCGACAATGCATCAGGCCTTCTTCCCGAAAAGTTCTGCGCATATCGAACGCTATCTCTCGTCTCTTGCGACACTGCCTTCCTTTCAGGCGACACTTCAGAAGGATTCGGCTCAGCGCGAACTATCCGAGGATCACGAAGCACCGATTGCTCCAAAAATCTTGGCACACTTAAATATATCGACGCCATGGGTATATCTCTCACCTCAATACTTACCCCTCCCTTTTGTGGCTTCACCCGTCGTTTTTCGACTTGATGATTTGTCATCGGCCCCTGTCAAACTTGAGAACATGTTGGCATTGCGGCATCTGGATAACCAAGCCCCTGAGCGATTTGATCCCAAGACGCAAAGATGGACTTCTACGCCTACAGTCCTTTTTCCTGTCCAGTATCAACGTCACTTGAGCATGTGTCAGTCGAGCCCCAAATGTGCAGCGTGGCTTTCGGCGCTGAGTGCCCGAGATCATCACGGTCTCGATACCGATTTTTTTGACACGCCCGTCCACCAATCGGATGAGCGGGTCCAGCTTGCGCTGATGAATCTAGCGGCCCATACGCCGTTACCGGAACCGGTGCAGACACAACTTATCATTCATGCCACCTCTGTCGCAAATAGCATTCATTTCACCGAAGACTTTTTTAAGGGCTCACTTTTCAATAGTGTTCATAACCGACAACATGCAGCACTCAGACTGCTCAGACACGCGTTGCAAGATTCAAATGCGACAGCCATAAAGACAACCATTATCGAGAAGCTCAATCGAGCGGCACGTTTATTTGCCATTCTAACACCTTCGTTGTCCCGCCAGAAAGCCACTCAAGATTTGTCGACACAAATTATTGAAGGCGCTGAAAATCAACACTTCTTGGAGCTGAAACCGGCGCTCGAGGCACTGACTCGTTCTCAAGCAGACGCTGCCGAATATGACTGTGTGGCTTGTCGATGCGTCAATGCCCTCTTTGGCCAAGCCGAATAAGTATTGTTGCAAATCGTCAACCGTGACGCCGAACCATATCATAGCCTACCACGGCCACACATTGAGCCAGGTTTATGCACCGAACACCATTTTTTCTCGGCAAGTAGAATACCCGTTCGCGCTGGCCACCAAGGCTCTTCCAGTCGACTGAGCCATCTTCTGGGCCAAAAACAAAGATGGCTCCGCGGTCAAAATGTCCATCAAAGAATGAGTCTCCGCCATCAACTTCAACAAATACAATCTGTCCTGATAGCAACGCTAAGCACCGTTCAAGATCGTCATGAAAAAAAACATTCGCGTGCTGCCAATAATCCAGCCCTGAGCGCCACATCTTCTTCCTGCTCCCCTGTTCAAATGGTGTTTCTCCACATATATGGACCACGGCATCAATGTTCGCAGCGAGCCGAACAATCGAACCGAGATTGCCTGCGATCTTTGGGCGGTCAAGAACAAGGTGACAGAGAGTTGTTGTTTCATTCGACATCGTTTAATGTTTACCATGCGCTTCTCATTCTTCAAACACACGCTTTGTGTTGCCGCCGTGTTTTCGACGACATTCTTCATCAGCTGTAAGCAGAATGACAATCAGCCTCTACATCAGACAACGAAACAAAACGAAGCGCCACAAAAAGCACATGACAACAAACCTTCATTGGGCCCTCAGATTCAAGAGCAAACATGGGCCTATGTTCGCGTTGGCGAGTACCCGATGACGCTTTACCTTCCGCTCAACTGGTCTAATAAAGCGATCCCGCCAGGACCAACAACATCACTCCCAGGCAAGGCCGTTAATACCATCGAGAACCTCAAGCTTAATAGCCAGCTGATATTTGAAACAAAGCCACCCACAGGCGCCGACGCGAAAGCGAGGATTCAAGTTTTTCGAGACCTCGCGCTCCCACCCAAAATCAGTCTCAATCAATATGCCCGGCATGTCGTTCAATCGGCGACCACTTCGCTCCAAAAGGATTTTCCAGATGCTGTCCGTCAAGCAACGCATATGACACCGATCGCGCTTCAGGATGGGACAACAGCTGTTGAAGCCATCAACACATGGCGCCTGCCATCCGTCAAGACGACACTTAAGCAACACGTCCTGATGACATTGCACACTGGCGCCGGCCCCCGCTCAGGGCTCACGGCTGTCGGCACGACACTCGCACATGGCGACAGTCATTACGAAGATATCATCAAGAAAGCGCTGCGCTATTCAAAGAAGATTTGAGATGCCCACCAGGCTGCATTTCATACCGTGTCTTTGCCATTGCCGCGATTCTGGTATCATGCGTGATCAACACAATCGTGACACCTTCGCCATTTACGTTCTGCAATAACTCAAAAATCTCCTGGCTTGTCTGATCGTCAAGATTGCCTGTTGGCTCGTCAGCGAGCAGCATACGCGGCTGATTCATGAGTGCACGCGCAATCGCAACGCGTTGTTGTTGACCACCGGATAGTTCTCCGGGTCGATGCGTCATTCTGTCCGATAGGCCGACACGTCAATG
>JAHDGS010000161.1 GCA_020627505.1 Myxococcota bacterium | reverse complement strand
CTCTGGGTAGACCTGCTGCAGCAAAGGACGCGTATGCAGCATCAAGTACAGCATATGGCAATGAACCAGCGAGTGTGCATGCCGCATGGTATAAATCTGTCTGCGCTGGCCGCATCTGAAGATTGAGTTGACTCGCCTCTGCAAATGCAGCTAACCATCTTCCTGCCAACTCAGGGTCGCTATTTTTCGACACATCGCCACAAACATGTAGACCTTCAGACCAAACATTGTCTTTCTGAAGAGAGGCGGCTGGATGTAGAACAAAGTTAAGTTGTGGATGTTTTCGAGTTAGTGCTAATGGTGGCATGCGACCTGCAAAATGAATCCAAACATCGTCAGCGCGGATAAGTGGTGAGTCCAACCATATCTTCTGTAAGAGGTGGTCAGGTAAGGCAAGGCACCTAACAATAGGTTTACGCTTATGTTGCGCGTCTAAGTCAACATTTACAAAACACGGGAATAAGCTTTGTGTTCTGACTCTGTCAAAAATTTCCACATGTCCAAATCCTCTGGTGAGGAGTGTTTTATATAGACTGGACCCCAGTTGCCCCGAGCCAAAAATGTGAAAGTGATAGTCGGTACGTATATCCATATACAATGTCGCGATTCAATATCTCATGTGACAGGCGAATCTGGAGGCGATGTTTTAGGGTAACTTGAGCCACCTGAAATGAGGAGACCATGTGAATTGTGAGAGAGTGTCAGTCGATCGCCAGTTCGAATCTCATCCCTGAGAATAGCCCGAGCTAAAATCGTTTCAACTTCTTCTTTGATGACTTTGCTAACACCACGACCACCGAGCTGTGGATTGCATTGACTCACAATATGTGAAAGTAAACTGTCTTCTGGTTCAGCTTCGATGCCACGTCTTTCTTTCAAACGATTCAGAGATGCACATAATTGGGTCTTCGCAATCGCATGAAGCACATCACCTTTAGGTGTATGCAGATAAACATGCGCGTCAAGCTGTGCCCATAAATCTGCGGAGCATCGCTTACGTAAATGTTCGAGTTCAGATTCGATGGCATCTTTCGCATTGCTGACGTCCTGAAAACCGACGACCCCGCGTCTTTTATTTACATCTCGACATGTGGCCGTCATGATAAAGAGGGCATGCTCACAGTTGATGTATTTACCGCGCGGGTCGGTATACCCACCTTCTGAAATCATTTGTACAAGTGGTTGTATCGCATCAGGATGCGCGCGATCAATATCGTCAAACACAATCGCTTGATGTGGGTTTTTACGAAGTGCGTTGGCCAGTATGCCGCCTTGCTCGTAACCAACATAACCTGGCGGTGGTCCAATCAACTTATTGATGCTTTCAGGTGATTGATAGTCACTCATGTCGATGGTGATCGGTGCGTCATGCTGCGGAAATAAAAAACGACTTAATGTCAGCGCAAGATGTGACTTGCCAGCTCCCTTCGGCCCGGCAAATAGGAATGTGCCAAGTGGGCGTGCAGCCGTGAACCCGGCATAATTACGACGGATGGTATCACACACTTCTGTCACAGCATCTTCGAGGCCAAAGACGTGTTGCGATAAAATATGTTCCATTGTCAACAGGCGGCGGGCATCATCGATCAGTAATCGCTCAAGTGGGACTTGCGCAATATCTGAACACACGCGAGCAACAGATTGTCTGTCAATTTGATGTTGGCCAAATCGATGTGCCCGTGACATCGCCAGATCGAGCAAGTCGACGGCTTTACCTGGAAGGTGTTTATCATGGATGTAGCGACTCGATAGTTCGACGGCACCTGTTAAAGCTGATGGGTCAATCGTCACATGATGATGTCGTTCATATGCTTCGGTCGTTCCTTTGAGCATTTGAATGCAACTATGGACATCAGGTTCATGGACACGCAGCTTGATAAAACGTCGTTCAAGTGCAGGGTCATTCTCAATATATTTTTTGAACTCATCGTTTGTGGTCGAGCCAATACACGGAAAGACGCCTCTTGCCAGGGCTGTTTTTAATTCGTTTGCCGCATCTTGTGGTCCTTCACCTTGGCCACCAGCCCCCATCAATGTATGAATCTCATCGATGAAGACGATGATCGAACCGCCAGCACGCTCCACATCATTTTTGAGGCCTTGAAGGCGCTCCGAGAAAGAACCACGTAAAGCTGTTCCGGCCATAATACGACCCATATCAAGTTCAATGAGTGTCTTTCCATGCAACGGTAAGACATCTTCATCACCGCGAACCATTTTAACAGCCAAGCCTTCAACAATCGCTGTTTTACCAACACCGGGTTCACCAACAAGGCATGGGTTATTCGCCCGTCGTTTACCGAGCACATCGATCATTTGACTCATTTCGGCATCACGGCCAAAGGCCTCATCGACACGGCCTAAATAGGCCTGTGCACTGAGATTGCGACCGAGTTTGGATAGCCAAGGATAACGTTCAGGATCAAGATCATGTGGCGTCGGGCACCGAGTCAGTACGGCCTCGACGTTTTGTGGTCGATAAGACTGACGGGGGTTTTCTAGCGCTGATACAGGAGAAGCTACGGCTGGAAGTTCTTCTGGTTTGCCGGTGACAACAAGTGGGATCGAAACCATCGGCTCATCCGTGGCTGGGTTATAGACCGAAATCGCTTCGATTGTTTCTCGGCGTATGGCTTTGAACGCAAGCGGCGACTGTTTTAGTATTTCGTACGCAATCGAACGCTCATTTTTGATGAATGCCGACAAAAGATGAATGGGCGCGATATGCTCATGTGAATAGGCGGTCGCAATCTTTTCAGCCTTGCGAAGAGAGTAGCGTGCCGACGGCTTAGGTTCTGCTGCGCCTTTGGGAAATGCTGATAGAATTTTATCTTCAGACAAGCCGGCGCTTTCGAGAATATCGCGCGACGCATTCGCGCAGGTAAAAAAACCGAGTAACATATGTGAGGTTAAAATCTGCTGGCCGAGTCCTTCGGCGATGGCATTGGCCTCGGTTAGAATCGAACGCAGTGTTGGAGACGGTGCGAGGCGCTGCTTTTTGTCTCGCTTGTCGGCTGCACTTGGGTGGCTGAGTTCAATGGGCGACTGACTTTGGCTGTGTTCAATGGAAGGCATGGTCGATCATAGCGATAAGTGGATCTCGAGTCCAATCTCGGCAGAGAATTTGTTTGGCCTTTGACCATTCGACCCTTCGACGAGCTCAGGGATCTTCAACAATCCCTTGATAAGGTCCCTGAGCCTGCGCCGTCCCGAGCCTGGCGAGGGGGCGAGGGGTCGAGGGGCCGAAGGAATAGGTATTAAAGCATCGGTCATTTGACGGATCTGACACAACAAAAACACCGTTTTTCCGACAATGTAAGTGGATGGAGGGTGAATGAAAACATTCGATAGAATCGCTCGCAACAAACTTGTATTTGGAGAACAAGAACCCGTCTCAGAGATGGCCAGACATCAATTGAGTTTGAAGGCGTTCGCAGAGGATGTGATCGAACAATATAAAGAACAGTTTGAAACTGTCAAAAAGTCTTGGCAGCTGTCTTCTGTTAAAGAGGTTGCACCTTCATTTCAGGCCAGAATAAAACTTAATGAGGCAATAGGAGAGAACGAATTGAAAGACAATGCTCAGGAGATTCTCGATATGATTCAAGAAGACTTGCCTGATTGGAATGTGTTGTCCCACTACGACAAAATAAGTCACGAATACGTCTATTCGATTAAAAATAGATTCAGTGAGCGGGACGACTCCCTTTTTTCAAAGTTCAGCAAAGTGGACGTATTCGACTCTTTCAAACAAATGAACTCACAAATTCATCAAAACAGAAAAGAAGTTATTGAATCAAAGAAGAGGGACTTTTTTGAGAACGTATTGGGGACCCCCCGACGTGAAAGAACGACTCAAAAGAAGTCATTTATGGAGGAAGTCCAAGCTGATTTCGAACAAGCTTTAGAAAGTAGAGAAGAATGGAGAAAACGCCGCCAGTACTTT
>JAHDGS010000160.1 GCA_020627505.1 Myxococcota bacterium | reverse complement strand
GCAACACTGGTCGCAAAAGCAAATGGAACAGTAAGAACCATTGTTTTAGGCGAGAAAGCGATTGCACATGCGGCGATAATGGCAGCACTCGCGAGCGTCGAGCTGACATAAGTTGCGGCATAGACAGCTGATTTCCACAGACAGGTTGCTTCAATCGATACAGCGGCTTGCGACGACAAAGACTGTCGCCTCACAATCCGAACAGTTTCTTCTAAGTGTTGGTTCATATTTCTCCCTCCAAGGATATCTACCTCTATGTCTCATGAATCATTTTTGGCGAAATATATGTCGGTGATCTGGATCTTTTGACTTATTTCCTTGAAATAGAACATATGTTCAGTTATTTTCAGTTTTGGAGGCATGATGGAGATTTTAACGCAGCGACAAGCAAAGGTTTTTGATTTTATCCGAGACACGATTCTTGAAGAGGGTTACCCGCCAACTCTCCGTGAGATTGGTGCAGCTATCGGCATTAAAAGCACAAATGGCGTCAACGATCACCTCATTGCACTTGAGAAAAAAGGCTATATTAAACGAAAAGATGGGAAAAGCCGTGGCATGACGCTTTTGGTCGACACACCGGAGAATGAGAATACGGAGATTCGCGCAATTCCTCTCGTCGGCCAGATCGCGGCTGGTGCCCCACTTCTTGCTTTTGAAGACCCTGATGCCGAATCGGTTGAAGTGCCAAAAGACTGGCTTCGTGGATATGGCCCCAAAGAAGTCTTCGCGCTACGCGTCAAAGGAGAATCTATGATTGAAGCAGGTATCCTCGATGGTGATACTGTGCTGATCAGAAGACAAGATGATGCCCGAAATGGTGAAATCGTTGCCGCCATGGTCGATGAGGAGGCCACGCTCAAAAGACTGCAAAAAGGAAATGGTTCCGTGAGCCTTATTCCAGAAAATTCATCGATGACACCTTTCGTTTATGCGGGTTCAGAAGCATCACGCGTTCAGATACTTGGTATTGCGATTCGGCTGATACGTGATTTCTAACACGATATAACAAAGTGGTTGAGTGCATGACATCAGCACCGGGAAAACTGATTCTCGCCGGAGAATATGCCGTCCTTGAAGGTTATGAAGCTTGGGCTATTCCGACACCAGCTGACGTCAAAGTCACTCGTGTAGATAATGAAGTCCTTCAAATCTCGACACCAACCGCGTTGACCGCCTTTGTCATTAAATATCTTGAACTGCATGAACCGGATATGAAACTCAATGGTCATATCCATATCGACTCCTCTGCACTCTACCACCCAATAAACCCAAAACTTAAACTTGGCTTTGGTTCATCTGCCTCGACGGTGGTCGCATTGCTGAAGGCGCTCACCCCCTTCACAGGAGAAGCACTCTTCGAATGCGCACAGAAAGTACATGGGTTATATAGTTCTGGGTCAGGGATTGATGTCGCTGTTGCCACACACCAAAAGCCACTACGCTATCAACATCGCGACGGTATTCGCACGTCATCACCCGCTTATCATGCACTTCATCAACATCTCGACCTGTTTGCAGTTTTCACCAATACACCTCAAGATTCGCGTGCTTTTGTGTCCCGATTTAGAGAGACGAAAAAGCAGGATCCTGCCAATATCGAAATGATTGTACAAGAGATTTCTTTTAGTGCATCAATGATGTTGGCCTCCGCAAAAGCCGTTCGAGTTGGTCATTTTCTGACAGGTGTTCATAGCCATCGTGCATCATTAAACGAACTCGGAGACCTATGTGATATCGATATCGTTTCATCTGCACATCAACAAATTGCCGACATAACGGCACAATTTGGTGGTGCGGCAAAGCCCTCTGGCGCCGGCGGCGGAGACTGTGCAGTCGTGTGGTGCCCGCCACCACAAACCAGTGAACTGAAAAAATCACTTTGTGAGGAAGGTTTCGAGCTGCATATATCTCTGAATGACGTTTGGTGAATAAGTCGGCACCTGCATCACCGCATTCCACTTACATTTATGACCGATACGTTAGCACATGGGTATGTATAAGACACATCTATCGATCATAAAAACCTTCTTTTGTGCTGTTGCCTTGACGCAGCTCACCGGGCTCGTCAATGGTAATTATCCGACTGGTGTCCTAAATCCAATCGCTGCTCCCCGCGACGAAGACGTTGCGGATCTCGAGCGAGAAAAAGAGTATTTTAGACCTGAGGATTGGGCTTATTGATTGAGGTCATAATCAGGTTGTCCCGCAACTTTGTTGAGTTGATTCAGGCGCATCTCTAAGATAGCAGACTTACCACCATGCTCACCGGCAAAATCATGGCTCACTGCGCAGCCCAATGCAAAAGGAAATAACAATGCCATGAGCTCTGGCATAAAGGCGGCCGCTAATATTGTGCCACCGGCAGCTACCCGTGAGGCCTTTTCTGTGAAATTGAACAAGCGATGCAAGCGCTCATGAAAACGCTGCTGTTGTTTAACCTCTGCATGCTCACGAACAAGCGAGAGCGGTTTCTGAACGATTCTTCCCATTTTCATACTCTCATATTTTACGAAACGAATACTGACTGGAATCGGTTATTCAACCGACGCTTCCTTTCGCTCAAGCCACTTCTTGGCACTCGACGAAGCTGCAACAATCTCAAGTTCGGGTGAATCGAGTAGA
Source organism: Myxococcota bacterium (assembly GCA_020627505.1). Taxonomy (GTDB): domain Bacteria; phylum Myxococcota; class UBA727; order UBA727; family JAHDBA01; genus JAHDGS01. The sequence continues at coordinate 1,342 of JAHDGS010000160.1, read as the reverse complement.
TTGAGCGGATCGATGATTCCTTGTCGCTCAAGCAAGACAAGATCGCCAACCGTTTCTTTAACAGCGTTTGCGCTCACACGAGGTGCTTTGTCGCCGCGTGCTCTATCAAAGAACTCGAGTACGACCTCGGTACAGTAATATTTATTATCGCCCGGAATAAAGTCGTAATCGTATTCAGCGCCGACAACTTCTTCTCTAAGAGATTTTAGAGCCTTCGCAGCTGTTTTCTGGTGCAAGTAAGGTTGTCGCAAGACAACATAGGTATCACGTGCGTATCTGTCGAAGAACTCGCCCGCTTTCTCTTCGAAGACACCTTTCTTACCTTGTGACGACTTCAATTCTTCAGGTTCGAGTAATAGTGCTTGAAGTGTTTTAGCCAATCCAAGTTGTGAGGCTTCGGTCGCCATCGCATGAATGACGTCGCCAGAACCTGCGTATAACATCGCATGCGTCAAACCACCGCTGTTGCCACACAGAATCACATCGCCAGCACGAAGTTTAGGGAGTACTTGTTCGAAATCAGCGCCTTGAATGCGTGGAATACCATCGACCGGGTCTCCGCCTTCAAGTGTCCCCATCATCCATGACACTTGAATCATTTTTTTGCGGGCTGCTGATAACTCTTTGGGTTCAAATAGGTCCGCATCAGCATCAACATGCGACTGCCCCACTTGGAGGGGCTGTGCATTTTCTTTGATATCTGACTTGAGTAGGTCTTTGATACCGTTAAAGGCTGACGATGCTTTTTCTGTGATATTTTTTGCCATCGCACTACCCTTGAATATCGTAGTCTGCAGCTCGGAATGTTTCGACTTGTTGCTTAAGCGACTTAATTTCATCATTAAGATCTCCCGCTTTCTTTGCAAAACGATTGCGTTGATCCCGAGTGATTTTATAACCAACAATAGAGCCGAGTAAAGCCGCAAGGCCTGCTACTCCAGGAACAGCTAATACACTGAAGATACCTGCAGCGATAAAGCCACGCCGCCCCCAGTTATACTTAATGCTCTTGTCTTCAAGTTGCTCTTTTTTTTCAACTTGTGAATCATAGCGTTGCTGAACTTGAGCTGTTTTGTTTGAAACTGAATTTAACATAATATCCCTCCTCTGGATGTATACATCTATGTAAGGGACATGATTTTTGGCGTATTTGTCCCCAGATTTTTAGGGTGGAACATGTTGATTTTATTGTTTTTTCGATAGTGCGATCCGTGATAAGCCATCAACATGTCAAACAAAAAATACCTACTCACCCCAGCTCTCCCCTACGCAAATGGCCAAGCTCACCTGGGACATTTATTAGAGAATATACAAGTCAATATATTCGCTAGAGCACTGAGAT
>JAHDGS010000032.1 GCA_020627505.1 Myxococcota bacterium | reverse complement strand
AGAATGTATCGAACTGCTTTACTTCGCGCAAATCTAACAGAACGAGATGGGGAATTAGAATATAGACATAGCCAAAAAATTGAAAAGCCAATTCTTGCCAGCCTTTTCGCACATCTTGGACTGTCCAAATTGTATACCCCCCAACAAGAAGACAGGCTAAATATAATAGCATGAGACGCACAGCAAAAGTCGGCACACAAAGCACACTCAGCATAAATACAAAGCTTCCCCATAAAATATAAGGTGGACGGCTATTGGCATCAGGCAGCGCCATGCGTGCATATTCCCGAAGGGCGACCAATGTCGCGATACCAAGTGTCACTTGAAGTACCAATCCGCCACGTATGACAATCCACATTAAAACCGGAAATGCGATGGCCGCAGAAATAAAGCGCTTAACTAAGTTCGAGTTCATTCGGTTTCGATAGCATACTCAGGCGTATCATTATACATATTTTCATTGAGGTTTTTTTGAAGTCCTTGTGCTTCTTTCAATTCAGATAGCTCAGATACATCTTCAAGAATGTCCCCTTCTAATGTTGGTAATGTCGAGGCAACAAATTCATCATCACCATTTTGAAACCACGTTCTTAAGTATTGAACAATCGGCTGCAGAGGTGCCTGGCTAGAACATGACAAAACAGAAACCATGACTTGATCGTGGGGCATAGAAGGATCCTGAACGAATTTCATTTCAGGTATAATCACCTCAGCCACGGCTTCCCATTGTTCACCCAAAACATTTAATTTGAACCAGTCCTCCGGATGGACCTTCAAAGTCCATCTCAACCTAGATCGCATTTCATCTTGAAGTTCATGCTTGGCTTCCGTCATAGCATGATGAACGCATTCCGAACGCCCGCCAGCAATCTTCTCGAAGATTGTCCATGTTAAAGAGGCCATCTCAGTCTGGGCAACATTTACTTTTTCGCGGGCCCGCATAATAAGTTCGATCAGCGCTTTGGCATCTTGTACCTGATGATGCCTGTCCTGCTGACGGGTCTGTTCTGCTTTGAGTGTTGCCACTTTTTTTTGTGCAACTTCAAGGACCTGGGTTCGCCGAACCTCTGCATCCATCAAAATCTTTGCTGCTTCTTGTTGCGCCGCAAAAACCTCTTTCTCAATAACCCGACGTCCCGCATGATGCAGAATCCGTTTCTTTGATGGGGGCGACAAACCATCGGCAATCTTTGTTCCACCCTTCTTAATTACCCGCGCCATGCATCCACTCCAAGTACTTGTGCGATCGATTGTAACTGTGTCGTTGGCTGTGCGTCGATAACGCCTGACTCTGTTTCAATAACAATTCCAGCCCGATCAAGATGACGGTCTCCACGAATCTCGACTTCACCTGCGCCACGCAACGCATTCTGCAGTCTTTGTTTCGACATTCTAAGTTGTTCTTCAATATCTGGGTGAACACGTAGTACCACTTCTTTCGCATGACCGATTGACGTTTCGAGTACATGGAAAATAAAGTCGAATAAAGCATCCTCATCATCAAATAGTGCATTGAGACCTTGATCAACTGTACGCAAGGCAAGTTTATATATATCCTGATCGATTTCGGTGTACGCTTCGCTCAATAAGGCTTCATAATCTTCCAATGCTCCAGTGTCAGCCATTGAGCCTATACTCAACGGTTGTTTTGCATCGCGAATCTGCTGCTTCGCATGCTCTTCAGCCTGCTCGACAATTGACTGTGCTTGGGTTCGAGCTGAATTAATGATTTCTGCGGCACGTTCAACTTGCCGACTCGATGCTCGCTCACTCATTTTTGCTCACCATGCCGCTTTTGAATCCGGACATCAACTTGCTGCTGTTGCTGCTCTTGTGCTGCACCGAAATATAATAAACCAAAAGCCAAGATTGTCATAACAATTGCGCCAAAGATAAGAAAACGACTTCTAGATGTGAGCCCATGTTGTTCCCCGCTTCGTCGCGGAGATTGCATCTGCATCTGTCCTAGCGCCTGGATCATCACCATCTTGATCCCCTTATCAGCCCAACCATCTTTAGGGCGTAAGTCCTTCACAAGCCGATATAACTGTCCTAACTCAGCAATGCTGTCAGTTTCCCATGCCACTGTCGCGAAAAGCTCATGCGTCTTTTTCTGGTTCCAATCATCAATCCCCTCTAAAAAAGCCCCTACAATATCCTGTGAGACCGATAAACCTGTATCATGAACACGTTGTTCTAACTCGTTTCGCTCTGCCGGCGCCCATGTCTTTGAGAACTCAAGCACCTGCATGTCACCACGTCCGTCGTTTAACAACACTGTATTTTCGGCGTGAAATTGTCTCGTTGCAAGGGCTTCATTCGAGCGTAGAATTGGCCCCTCTTCGCCTTCTACTATTTCGAGCGGAACAAATAATTTTTTTTCACACGACGTGCAAACAATCTCGACCGCTTCTTCCACTTGGTTGAAGCGGAGCATATGGACGTCATTCACATGATGACATGTTGGACACTTCAGCGTTAACACGACTACGATGTTCCTTCTTTATTCAAGTAAAATTCGTGACGTCCAACACCAAAAATCAATGGTCGATTAATCAAGCCCCCTTCGGTATCAAATTGAATTCGCTCGCTCCAGCCTGATTGGAATTCGTCTTGGCGCAATGCCTTCAACAGCAGCTCACGGCTGTTACCAGAGCCACCTTTCCCCAAGAGCTCTTTAAGCCAAGCAGAAATATCATGAGCAAAAAAGGCCATGGCATCTGGTTCATTGTTCATATGTGTCATATATAATTTTAAACCCGCTTCACCATCGTCATTTGGAACCATCATATCATCGACAAGTAGTGCGCCTCGAATTTGGCGCCCAACTCTTCTTGTCAAATCATCATTATGCCAAAGATGCCCTCCCAATAACTGCAGCTGTTTAACTCGGCCTTTCGTGGTATCTCTGTACGCTTGAACAATAGCTGGATCGTTGCTGACCAATAAATCCTCTGCCACCAAAGCAGGTACGATATAAGAAACCCGTTTGTAAGTATCAGGAATAAAAATTGCATCATAGTCAAGGTCACCAGGTGGTGCATTCTTTCGGCATTTTTCTTTTGCAGATTTAATAAGATGCGATGCCCCCAGAGATCGTGCTTGGCGCATACAATTCTGATACCACGGGTTTCCTGCGAGGGCATCTTTTCCCGCAAGCGCACGCGCCTCTACCGTAAATGTGGTTTGATCATAGGCATATGATTTCTTAAATGTCACAACACCATCATTCGTGCTGACAGCAGATTCAAATGCTTTCGTATGCTCTAGACCATAATCATGTTCTGGATATAAAATAGCAAACTTCTGATGTCCTTTGGCCATCGCAGCTTGAACCAATGTATTCATCATTTGTTCTGCTGTAAAGCTTGCTTGGAAAATCCATGGTCCAATCTTTGACAGTGCCTCTCCCCGCGAAAATGTAATCATCGGTACACCAAGCATTTCAGCACGGCGCGCAGCCGCTTGGGCTGTTTCACGTAGAATATCTCCCAAAATAACTGTCACATGCTCTTGTTCGACAAGTTGAATCACCAAAGACTCAGCAGCAATCGGATCTGCTTTGGTATCGCGTACCAATAAGGTTAATCCGTTCGGCAAAGCATACCGTTGTCGATGTTTATCCGATAGTTCTTCTATCAAGACGTCATCTCGCACACCAAACCCAATCAGGATTGACGCCAATACACGCTGGCCATAAGACTTAAACTGACCTGAAAGCGGTAGAATAATACCAATTGTTTGTGCACTCACTTTCGTTTGTGCCTCGAGCTGAATTAAAATATTATTTGTGTCCTGCTTCCATCTGCCTTGCGGATAACGTCCAATTAAGATTCGTCCTGTTTCGATGGCACGTTTTCTGTCACCCATATGCTTATAAAGCCGGACCACTTTATACATTATGTCTTCGCCACCAAGTTCACTCAGCGCTTCAGTTGAGGCAGCCAAGCGTGCGAGCTCTTGCCCCGTTAATTCTTTATCTATAAAATCACTCAATTGCTGCCGTGCTTCACCTTCGGCCGCATGACCAACCGCTTGACGAACAGCTTCACAAAGCGTGATATATCTCTGTCCTAACGCCGTGAGTTCAAGCGATGCTGTTGTCGATGTTGTATTATCATCAATAGCCGGTTCTTCGAATGAAGGCGGTTTTTGATCAACCGCAGCCTCTCCCGCCAAGAGTTTGTCGTAGAAATCAATTCGATCTGCATAGCGTGACGACCATGGCTGTGTTTTCAACTCTTTCAGCCACGAACGTGATTCAGGCAATCTATCATCATCAAACTCTACCTGCACAAGCATGAAATATGCTTCATGGGCATAAGGGCTATCTGCATAATCGAACGCCAATGTCTTTAAATACTGACGTGTTGCCACATAATCTTTTGACGCGTACGCTTTTTCAGCTTCTCGATATTGTCGTTCAGCTTCAGTTTCTCGATCGCTTGATAGTGTACCTAGGTGAACAAGACTCGGTGGTGCTTTCGCTCCCGTTGCACACCCGGTGGACACCACAAACATAAGTATGAACGGTCGAAGGATATTCAAAAAAGACGCATTATCAAAGAACATGATGAGATCATAACCGAATTAATTGATGAACCCAATCAATTGACTTGCATTTTACATCCTTATTTCTAGGATAAATTATGACGCGGCGTATTTTTTTCATGGGAACCCCCCAATTCTCGGTACACTCTCTCGAAGCACTTGAAAAGATTGAGGGAATCTCTGTTGTTGGCGTCTCTTGCCAGCCCGACAAGCCAAAGGGCCGTGGTCAAAAATTTCAACCATGCCCTGTCAAAGAACAGGCACTTTCGCTCGGGTATCCTATCTTCCAACCGAAGACCCTGAAGAAAGGACACCCTGATGGGGATCAGTTCTTCGAAGCATTTAAAGCACTTAAACCAGATCTCTGTGTTGTGACAGCATACGGGCGTATTATTCCGAAACGCTTTCTGAACTGGCCTCAATTTGGTTTCGTTAACGTCCATGCTTCACTCCTCCCACGATGGCGAGGTGCCGCTCCAATTCAACGTGCTATAGAGGCTGGAGATAAAGAGACCGGCATCGCGATCATGGATATGATCTACGAGCTTGATGCCGGAGATGTTTACCGGACATATCCGTTACCGATTCAGCACGATGATGATACGCCAAGTCTCTCTCTAAAACTAGCACAACTCAGTCAACAGGCATTAATTGAAACGATTCCTGATATTTTGAATAAAAAAATCACACCAACACCCCAGCCGAATGAAGGTCTTATCTACGCCCATATGTTAAGCAAGTCTGAAGGCGAAATATCCTTCGATTTGTCGGCGACAGAACTTTATCGCAAAGCAAAAGCATTCACGCCATGGCCTGGACTCTACTGTCATTTTCGTAATCAACTACTAAAGTGCCACGAACCATACTTGGTGGCGGGCGAGTCTTCTCGCCCAAACTTGTCGATAGGCACCTTTATTCGATATCAAAAGGAACTTCATATTCAGACATATGATGGTCGTATTGGATTCAGAGCTTATCAACCGGCTGGTAAAAAAAGACTTGATGCTGAAACATTTATGAATGGCTATCAAATCCGAGATGGCGAAGCGTTGGTTGGTGCTAACAGCACTACATCTCAAAAATAGCTGCCTCACGTTTTGAGGCGACTTTTTGTACCATTTGGTCAAGCGTTCTTGTTTCCCCTTCACTCAGCATTGAGAGATCGAGCGCAAAACCTTTTGCCGATGTTCGCACGACAGTTCCTGTCGTCGATATGACATCCATTAGATCTCTTGAAACAATATGAATATCGATCCGCTGCCCCATTTGAATGACTTCTTGAGAGCAAATAAATACGCCACGACCACTCACATCGAGCGTGTAATCAACATACTCTCGCTCATCCAGATAATACGTGACAAGAAGCGGCATCTCAACACGACGGTATCGTCTTCTATTTTCAGGTGGCGTTAATGTACGCATACTAGAAATTTGCACAAAAAAAAAGGACCAGTCAAGCTGGCCCTCTTTAAAGTATGAACTGTTACTGACCATACTCGAGCAAAGTCGATATCAACTTCACATAGTCGATCAATGCAAGTTTATCATCAAGCGCCTTATCTGCTGCTCGGCGAGCTGCATCGGTTGAAGCACCTTGATATGCTGCCGAGTTGACGTAATCTCTTGCATCTTTTAGTAGTGTCGACGCAATATTTCCACGTCCATCAGCAAACTCATATGCACGATAAGTCACACCCGTTCGCGGGTCGCTGAACAGAACTTCATCAAAGTCAGGTCCTGAACGAATCGGATCATGCGCCGAACCAACAATAGAAATCTGTGATCGTTCAGCCATGTCCAAGCTCTCATCATAAATAGATGTAAATCCAGTCAACGCATAGTAGATGGCATATACTTTCATCCAGAAGTTATGACTTGGTCTTATCGGCGTTCCACCTAAGATAAAGTTTCCATTCGCATCATAATTCGATGGATCACCAAAACCATAATCATTGCCTTCAGGAAAGTTTGAACGAATCTCTTCATCATAAACAACCAATGGTGTAGAAACCACTTCTCCATCAGACATCACACGGTAGGTATTCCGAGAAAAGTCCCCTGTGATGTGCTCAATCATGAGTTCTTCTAACTCTTCATGAAATGTTCTGTAGTAACCGATTGAGAATGCACCAGGTGAAACATCGGCTGCCAGACTGCCATATAAGAAACCTTCTGTTGAAGATAAGGCATTCAATGCTGCAATCTTATCGTACACATGGCCGACAAAGTAAGGTAGATAACCTTCATATTGTTCTTGATATTCAGTCTCTAAAGGCCGCCCATATAAACCATCAATATCTATTGAAGTACCGCAACCACCCGTTGCTTCACTTTCATGTATATACTCGCCTGATTCTAAACAATATCGTCCTGGCTCTGGCGCTTGAAGAATTTCGTTAATAAAGTTCAAACCAACGTGCGCAGCAGAGGCATAATCTTGAACAAATGGAAATACCCGTGCGAAACCGCGTCTAAAGAAATAGAACCATTGATAGGTATTGAGAACCCGCTCTAATGTTCGTCCGTAAAGAATACTTGGCCATTGATTAACGAAATCAGACGAGCGATCACGTTGATAAGCCGTAATCAAATGATAGTAGTCATACATTTTCTTATAGTTTTGTACGATTTCCGTCATCGACACGCCTTTATCCCAAACCTGACACTTGACGTTAATCCCGCCACGAAATTGATCGGTACAGAATTCATATGGAACACGTTCAAAGTTTGATAAGTTTGAAAGATATTCATTGAACGGAATATACTTTCTTTTGTACATGTTCTCAGGACGAGGCGTTGCACCAGATTGGCTTGGCTCAAAAATCGCATCTTCGACACCGACACGACGGCCATCGATTGCTTTATCAAAATTTTCGTTCAGCAGATCGATATCGCCACTGAGCATATATGGGTAGTCATCATATGTGACCCAGCCGAGGAATAATGTCCGTGGCATAAACTCTTCTTCTTCTTCGACAATGCCGTTACCATTTTCATCTTCATCAAAGATTTCAACCATATCGACGTAGCCAAGCATAATCGATGCTTGGTCATATGGACCAAGGCCACCCCAGTCATCATTCACTTCCTGGTGATAGTCCATGATAGATGAGTACGCGAGTTCTTGACGGTCGAATGCACCGTCATCAAGGTCTGCATCATCAGAACGATCATACCGCTTTTTCAGATAGTCAACACCATCAAGCCCCCACCACTCAGGAAAGAAATTCAATGCATCTGTGGAAGCTGAGAAATTATGTCGTAGACCGACATTATGACCAATCTCATGCGCTGTCACACCAATCATTGTATTTCGAAGGATGATTTTTTCCATCTCGTCACGATCAACACCTCTTTCCGCAAGACGAATCCCCAACGCCGTCATGGCTGGTTGGATTTCAGGGCCAAAGAAACAGAAACTTCGTTCACCTAAGAAAATCTGTTCGTGATTGTGTCGTTCATAATCAGTCGGGCGTCCACCATCAACTGTGAGCAACTGGTTCGAATCATAAATGCCATTTGTCGCTAACTGCGCAAGTTGATTTGGAATACCACGTGACATCCATGAGGAAGGTCTCGATGAAATTCGCATATCTTCCTCTGAAGCTAAACTCGGTGCGTCAATACCACCACCGAAAAGATATTCCATATCAGAAGACACGAGGAATTCATCTTCAAAGTTAAACTCGCTCAACGCATTTGACCCGGCATATGCCTCATTCAAACGGCGACGTGTTTCTCCGATACCACTCAACGGTATTCTTGGAATATCTTCATGTGAACCATGAGCACCGAGCGCATGATCATGTTTCATCATAAATGCTTGACCAATCACATCGGCATCAAAGTCATCAGGACGATTTCGAACACGCTCGAGATACTCACGAATATGCGTCCCATTAATGACATCTCCCCGAGATAGAGCACCCGATAGTCTTTCTGCTGCATCAGCGCCATTTATTGCACGTTGAATCATCGATGCACCGTAGATATTAGACACCGCTGAGATGTTCTCACCTGTGCGAGGATCAGCAAAACTTGGCCCCATTCCGAGTGGTCCTGATACATCTGGTTCATGTACCCAGTTTAAGAATGAGTAGCGTACATTACCTGTTTGCTCCCATTTGAAGACATCAGAAGGTCCAAAATCAGCAAGATCTTCGCCGAGGAATGACACGTATTCTAAGTTCCCATCATCATTTGGTCTTAAGACAACCCCGCGGTCGTCTAAGTATTTCCGCCCTGCAAACTCGAGTGCCGCGCAAACTTGCTCCATATTACCAATACCGAGGTCATCATCTTCAGTCGATAGGCCAAGCTCGTTTAAGAGCTCTTCAAGGCCAAGTATCGAATGAGACGACACATAGTCTCGAATATTTTCAGGATTGCAATTGTTCACTTTGATTTCGAAGGCTTTGAAGTCTTCTCCGTCTTTCGCGAAGTCTTCTTCAACTTCTTCAACTGTTTTGTCTTGTGAGGCAGCAATTGCATTCAAGAAGACTTTATTCCACTCACTTTCAATCGGCTCGATCGAGTCCATCATAAACTCAGGAAACCCTGCATTCAGATAGTATGTAATGGTTTTTGGTGTTCGATCTTCATAGGCTAAGCGCGTATCGCATGTACAAAGACTTGCAGCAAAAACTTCTTCAGTATCGGTATCAACAACCTCACAATCAAATGTGTTATCTTCCTGGCGTTCACATTCTTCTTCAATTTCAAGAAGTTTACCACAGGTCATCACCTCGAAAAATCGTGTTGCATCACCGTTATCTTGGCGGTCAACACGAAGTGTACGACGGCTCACTTCAACATCTTCAAGGTCATCTCCAACTTCGCATCCAATTGCATCACCATCATCATCGATCGCAGTCGCGCCAGTCGTTAAACTTCGAACAACACCTTCACTGTCTGAATTATATGCGGTTTCCCATATATTAAAACGCTGCGCATAATATTCGCGACCGGATACTGTTGACCCCCGTTCACGATCGTAATAATGACGGGCCGTTCTGAAGAAACCGTGATTACTCCATTTACTAATTGCAGCTTGATAGCACGAGTCGATATCATTTAATTCTGGGTCACAAAGCCCAGCAGCAAATTCTGTTGACTGCCAAACCTCACCTACACGGCATTCACAGAACACTTCACCATCGACAACACAGCCTTCAATACGAAGAATATCGTCATCAGAACGACACAGCTCTGAGTTGCCAAATCGATCAGTGACCGGAATGTTTTGGAATGTATTATAAATAAAGCCAAGGTCGCCTTCTGCATCTAAATATGAATTTGCCTCATAGGTTCTTTCTTCCGGGACCTTCCAAAACGAATATTTGAGTTTAGCTTCTGTTGGTGCACAGCTCAGTCCGCCCCACTTATCCAAAAAACTGCAGGCATATCCATCAGGCTGCAGAATAGAATGGATTGTCGTCTCAATATAGTCTTTTTCAATTCGTGCTCGCCATGGGTTAACAGGGTTACTATCTACATTTCGATTGATCGATGCTTGAGAAACTGCACTGACAAAGCCACCCATTGTTAAACCATATACTGTACCTGGGCCACCGTAGCTGCCCCAATTCACACGAATATAGTCTCTCTCCCACCATGGTCTATCATTTGTGTTTTCAACAATAACGTTGTTCTCACGGCCTGTTTGGGTATTGTATTCTCGACGAATATCGAAGTGACCTTCAATTGGAAACGCCATTGCAACACGGTGCTCACCTAAGGCAACACCTTCTGTACCAGGTACTTGGTCATATGCCAGATAGCCATAAAGTGTGTCTTCCGTGATTTCCCATCGGATGATCTTAAGCTCATCTTGAATACCTTCAAACACCCATGAGTTCGCATATTGCTTTTCAACGATGGTCGCCCCCATGTACCACTCGCCTTGAAATAGGGCTTTGTGAGTGACATTTGGTTGAACCCGATTGATATCATTTGTGCCGGCACCACCGCAAGCAGCGACAACTGTCAGCATGGCTAAAGCAAGGCTCGAGATTAATTTGTTCATAACTATTTTCTCAACTTTTTTATTATTATTCCAAATCATACCAGTGCCCCCTATAGCCCATACATCCGGTTGAGTTCTCTGAGATAGTTGATTGTATCCATCCAGAAGAGTAGTGATTCACGCGCAGAGTCAGCACGATTCTCCAAGTCTTCAAATGTACATGCCGGCGCACCAACATCCAGTGCACGTTGCGCATTGGCACAACCAAAGTCGCCATTATCACGGAGAATATCACCATTAAAACACCCGCAGAAATCTGGTGTGGTCACACCACGAGCTGTTTTCTCATCTTCAACACAATCTTCGAATTCTGACAATGTAGCAACCGAAGCTGTACAATCTTCTACTATCGGACGAAGATCATCTTCACATTGCGTCAAATCTTCGTAGCGTTGCGCTAATACAGTCGCTTTTTTGATCATATCAGCAGCGATTGGAAGCGGCTCATAGTCAAGCGCTTGATAGGTTAAGCCACTGATGGGGTCAACATATTCAATCACATCTTCGATGGTATTACTTGGGTCGAGGGCACCGTTATCATCTTCAGCACCATCCGTTGCAAGCATCATCGCTTTCGACATATCAAAAGAGCCATCATATCGAGCACTACCAAGTGCAGCGGCATAAAGCATCGCACCATAAGTATGTGATCGAACAAAGTTCGGGAAGACCCGCGGTTGACCACTCAAATCAATCTTAGCACCCGTTTCAGGGTCAACAAGGTCAGGTAAGTTGAAGCGACCATTTTCGTCCATCGTTCCACCGAGTCGCCATTCCTCTTCAGTAATAACCGCTCTGAGGATTTCTCCAACTTCTTCAGGGAAGAGTTGATACCACGAGATAGAAAATGTTCTAGGATCACTCAGCCATTCCGTTCTCGGGAATGACGCCCCAGACCACACCAAATCTTGCAGTGCATAGTCTTTCGCCCAGAATGCACCAACATAATTGACGATTAAATCTTCTTGCTCAGGTCCTGTATACTCGAAATAAGTTGGCCGGCCATCTCCTAATGGTACCGTACCTGCAGCGACACCATCAAGGACAGCATTTTGACCATATTCGAATGAACCCGTTTCAGGGTTTTGTGTCAACTGTTGCGCATCAAGATATGATGTATATTCACACACACCAACCCAATCCCATGGTGCTAAAATTGGCGACATATCTGTCCATTCATAATCTGTTGCACGTCCGCCATTTTCGATGAATTCATATTGATCCAGCAAATGCAGGCCAGCTAATTTATTCTCTTGGTACTGTAGATAGCGCCCATTAGATGGGTGAGAAAGAATATGCGAAATCATATTCAAACCACGATAAGTCGATTTTTCTAAGTCGCTCTCAAGAAATGAACCTGCAAAGTCAGGATCCGTTGCAGCAAGGTAGGTAAACCATTTCATCTTCTGACTCGCATTATCAATACGAGCAAAATCACTGAAAATACCATTTGTCCATCCATTAGATGTATTGATATCCCAGTATCGATCTCGATTAAAGTGTGTGAAGAAGTACCGAGAGAAGTATGAGTACTCATTGAATGACTGATTTTCTTGGAAGTCAGCACCAAAATCACTCGGCATACACCATACATCGCGGTAGATATCACTGCAATAACGATAAGGCACTGTATTCACAGGCAGCGCAGGTGCCGAGGCAAAGTTCCAATCATAAGGGATATATGAACGTTCATCGATCGAGCCGTAGTCTTGGACAAATGAGCCGGGTATTGTTCTCCAATCATTATGGTGTAGCCAGTTATCGGCATCTTTTTCCGTTCGGTTACTGACAGGCTCATCGAGAACTTCTACGAGTTGGCCATACCCAAAGAAGACAGCTGCCTTATCATATTTACCGAGACCGCTAACACGAGATGTTCTCACTCCGGGGTATTCCATGGTACTTGAGACCATGTACCGCTCAACACCGAAGCAACTCTTTGTATTGTATGAGAAGTATGCTTCTCCATCAGTCACACCTTCAGGAATATCCTGGATGCAAGAGTTGAGTGTCAAGATATCATCAACAAGGCGACGTTCATTCGCGTCTAAGTCCAAATCATCAACATCACCTGGGTCATTCACATCGCCGAGCTCCTCACAGATGGCACGACCAAAATCTTCTTGAAAACGGTTGCACAAAGAAACGAGTGCGTCGTTCGGGTCTTCAGGAAGTCGTTGTAAATCCCAGAACTCATCGTGATAGTTCAATGCATCCATCGATGAGCCAAAGTTGTGACGAAGCGCAATCGTATGGCCGATCTCATGTGTCAGAATACCGAAATATAGATCCGAACGAATCTTGAAAAAGCGCTCTCTTGGGTTTTCAATAAGCCCATATTCAGAACTCAAACCAAGTACATATTGGTCAACGATATCAGTCGGGTCGATACCATGTTGCCCAAGTTCACGAATCACGTCTTCTCGAGTCCACTCTGCTTTCAAACCGCCACGTGCCGGAGAAGCTTTCTCTAAGATTGCTTCTTGTAGATTACCGCCAGCTTCACGAATATCATCTTCGCCAATTTGATTTGCCCAGAAGAGTTCCTGTTCAGGTGAAATCAATCGTTTCTCAAAAGCTGTTCCGGCAGCCCGGCTCATGCGTGCTTCATCTCGATTTGGTGAGATCTCTTTTAGTCCACCATTTGACATGAGTTCTTGAACACGTTTCGTCAACTTGCCTTCTGTTCGTGAAGCAAAGTTTGATTCTTCTGATTTCCAAATTCTGACTTTTTCATCAATATAGTTTTTAATATCAACACCTGAGAATACATCAAATAAACCAAGCTCACCTTTAATAGCTTCGATCGCTTCATTATACCGATATGCAGCACGGTCGACAGTCCATACAGCCATGTTCGCTGTTCCGTGGACTTCTTCACCTGTTGTTGGATCGGGAAGAATGGTGGCCAGACCTGACCAGCCAGAACTAAAAAACTCCGGTATACCATTGACCATGTTGAAACGAATATCGCCGACACGCTGATAGGTGAATCGTGCGTCAGCATCATCTTTTAAGTCTTCATCATTGCGTGTCAGCCATTCAAGTCCTGTACAGATTCGTTCAAGGTCAAATTTCGCCTCTATTTCTGCACCTTGATAGGTTGCAAGGTCAACAATCGGATCGATAAAGTTTCCATTGCTGTCATAGAGTTTCAAATCATCGAGTCGATCTTCAACGCTAGCGATTGTTCCGTCAAACACACGTGACACATAGTCTTTCTTGGCATATGAAATCAGCTGCTCTTGCTGTGATGATGAGAGACCATCAATTATTTCTTTCACATTAGCAACGTTACAATCATTCTCTTTCAAGACGAACATATCTGGGACATCTCCACGACTGTCATACTTGCTCGGCTGGAGCTCAAGTATCAAATCGCGAAAGATGTCATTCCATTCTTCTGCAGCCTTGAAAGATGCCTCTAATAATTGCTCAGGATGGTCGACGTTTGTGTACCACACAATTGGGTTGGCTTCCCGGTCTGCAACAGGTATCTCGTCACCATCTTCATCACGCCATTCTTTCCAGATGTTAAATCGATTGATATAGTCGATTTGATTAAAGGCTGTTTGTCCACGGCGTGGGTCAAACTCTTTGCGTCCAAATAGGGTAAAGTATCCAAAACGGTCACCGATGGGTGTACGCTGAGCAAGTTCATCTTCATCGCGAACTTCTTCGCCATTTTCATCGACCAAAACCATCGTCTCAGGATAATTAAGTGGAATATAGTCAGACGCTTCGTCGATTCGCCAAAACGAGAATTTCACATCTGAAGCGACATCATCAACCTGCCAATTGAAGCCAGGTATACCACTAAAGATACCAAGAATATCACCAGCGTGACCGTTAAATACGTAGCGATTTGTGAACTCGAAGTAACCTTCATTTAGCTCAAAACGCCAACGACGCGGGTCAGCCGGATCTTGATATGACTCTTCATCAACAATGACAGGCCAGTTCGTGATCGGAGTTGCTCCCCAATCAACACGGAAATATTCACGTTCATACCAAGGTCGGTCAGTTGTATTTTCGACGATTTCATTCGTCTCCTCACCTGTTAGACCGACATAAGCACGGATTCGGTCAAAATGTGATGAGATCGGTAACGCAATAATTGGCTCACCGAAAAATGTATCTTCACCACCTGGATTGGTAATCTCAGTCGGGATATTCTCGTCATTTTCTGCCTCATCGTCACGCTGATAGCCGAGGTTACCGCCATCATTTGTCCCTGGTGCAAATGAAAAATCACGATAACCAATCAAGTGACTTTCGGTGACTTCCCATTTGATTCGCTCAAGCGCAAAGCCTTGTCCACTATCACCAACAGGAATAATAGATTGGTTTGGTGCAGAATCAACAACACGCATACCATAGTACCAGGACTTACCATCTTGAAATGGTGCCTTTGACCAGAATGGATCGACAGAGCGGTCGATAATATCGTTTCTATTTTGGCAACCGGTCATCATTAGACCGGCTGAAATGGCGACCAAGACGAATCGCAGCATAGATGTCCTCCATTGAACATGTTGAGTTAAAAAATGTTGTTTCATGATCGTCCCCTTCTACAGACTCAATGATGTGTTGATGTAGATTGTTGAATAGTTGTTTCCACCTCGAGCCAAATCGGTATCAAAGAGTGGGAAACGGAAGTTGTTATTTAAGCGATAAAATGGTTGGAAAGTGCTTAGACCGGCTGTCATTTGTAGATTTAGATCGGTCGGTAAGCCCCATGTGTATGAGATGTCTGCAAAAGTAAAATCACTCACATTATTCGCAACACCTGAAGCCGCATTTGGACTAGAGAGTTCATCATCCGAACGATCCAAAGCGGTCGCAATTAAGTGCCATGTTCCTAGTGTCATCGAGAATGTGTGATTACCAGATGTCTTTCCCGACTTTGATAGAAACCCTGTTAATGATTGTGAAGCATTGCCTCTTTGCTGACGACCAGGAACTGTACATGCGCCTGCGTTGAAGTTCGCACTTGAACAAATTGTACCGCTGAGCGCACCATTCTCATCAACAGTAGAGCCATCAACTTGAATACCTGTTTGGTGCATGCTCCATAAGGTGACAGAAGGCGTATAAATGCCACCAATGGCCATACCACCTTTGGTGACTTTTGAAATCTGATTACGGAGGGCGACCCCACCACCAATCAAACGAGACTGCTGTCTTGAAACCCAACCGATCGGTACGACGACACGAAAAGCAGGTGTAAAGGAATAACTTGCCCATTTGGCTGATAAAAGATTCGGCAACATATACCCTAAACGCAAATCTGACCCCGTGACTTGGCGTGGGAATGCAGTTAATGCCGCTCCATTGAAGGCACCACTAAAATTATCTAGCCATTCAAGGTTAAATGACATTCCTGCGGTCACCATGTGCCCCTGACCACTTTTCATTTTAGGTAATTTCAATGCACCATTAAACGAAAGTGTCGTCTGCCAGCTTGGGTTTCTTGTATTGGCAGGGGCAAACGTTCCAATACCGACTGCATTATTGAGAGAGGTTGTTAAGTTAAGTGGGAATGTACTTCCAGTATTAACGATCCCCCCCGCTGCGAGTGCAGCATTTCCCCCTGCTGCATCTTCTTCTTCCGTCTCTTCGGAAGAATCCTCTGACGACTCTTCGGCAAAAAGCGTTGATGTCGAAGATAGCATCAACATCATTAATGTCGTCTTTATTGTGTTATTCCAACCCCATGGCAGCCATGCTCTATTCATACTTAGATCCTAAATTAATTGGCAGTGTGATTATCTGGATCTAAGCGAGCGCTTTTAAAAGTCAACGCAGTCAACCTCTTCACTATATAAAAAACTAAAATTCGAATGAAATAGGCTATTTTTCGACATGATTAGGATATCACGCCAGCAACCTCATAAACTCGGTCTCCGTGATAATTTTTATATTCGCTTCTTTTTCATTCAACGCTTCTGCTTTCTTATGTTTACTACTCTTCTGACCATCACCGAGCAACGGTGAGCCCTCATCTCCGACGACCAAGTAAGTGAGCGTCTTCGTCACAGAACCCGGCGTTTCTCCACCAGCATCTTGAACCATCTTTTGTGCCTCTTTTCGACTCAACTGACTCAATTTGCCAGTAAAAAGAAAAGAAAGCCCAGTGAATTGACCTGTCACATCTTCCGTCGGCGTATCAACAAGTTCGATAAAACGAAGTAGCTCATCAATTTCTGATCTTCTTTTTAACATTCCCGACACAAATGCGTCGGCAATCGACTCTCCCACGCCATGAATTTGCAACAGATCTTCTGCTGCTAATTGCCTCAAGTCCATAAAATTGGGCTCGAAGGTTGTCAGCGTCTTTGCCATCGTCACGCCAACCTCTCGAACACCAAGTGCCGCTAGAAATGTGCGTGTTGGGACAGCCCTTTTCGATTCAATGGCGTCAAGTAGTTTGGTCGCTAGCTTCGCGCCCATTCGCTCCAGTCCTGTCAGCTGTGCAAGTGACAGTCGATAAATATCAGACAGTTCATTCAGAATATCATGCTCAATAAGCTGCGTAATATGCTTCGGCCCAAATCCATCGATCTCCATGACTTTTAAGAAATGCTCCATCACCCCCGCCCGCTGTGCCAAGCACTGTGTTCCGTTATCGCAATATAGGAAATCACCTGATAAGCGAAGTGTCGTCTGACAGCTTGGACACGCCTCAGGTAAAACCACCTGATAGGCTCCGGGCTCTACCACATGTTCAATATGTGGAATAACTCCACCACGACGCGCAACCTGTACTTTTGCACCAATAGACAAATCCATTGATGTCACCATACCTGCATGATGAAGTGATGCCCGAGACAACATGGCACCCGACAAATTGACCGGCTCAATGCATGCGACAGGTGTGACAGCACCTGTCCGAGCCACAGACCACTCCACATCATTCAGAACTGTTGTTGCTGATTCTCCCTGAAATTTATAAGCGATGGCATAGCGTGGATGATGAGCTGTTTCTCCAAGCTCTTGCTGTGTTTTGGTGTCTTGAATCCGAATGACTAAGCCATCTGTTTCATAATCCCATTCATGTCGCTTGGCCGACTGCTCCAAAACGTGGTCGAATATTTGTTCCGCTGACTCAGCAAAGAAAGTAGGCGGCCTTTTAAAACCCAGCTTAATCAATCGTTCATGCTTTTCCGATTCGGATGCCAACAAGTTACCGATAAAATCATATGCGAAAAATGATAATCCATATACCTTGGTTTCTCGTGCATCTTTTTGCTTCAACGCGCCTGCTGCAAGATTTCTCGGATTCGAAAAGTCATCTGCATACACTTGGTTAAATCGCGATAACGTCATGTAGACTTCCCCACGAATCTCACAGCCCATATTGGTTTTGAGTTGACGCGGAATATCATCGATCATCAGCGCGTTGGCTGTCACATCTTCGCCTTTTAGCCCGTTGCCACGCGTCGCCGCAGATTGGAGAAAACCTGCCGCATCATAGCGCAAGCTCAAAGCCAACCCATCTATCTTTGGCGTCAACATGAAACCAGGCGGCATTTTTTGAGCCCACTTCATAAAGGCTTCTTCACCATAACATTTGTCGAGAGAAAGCATCGGCGTTACATGTACGATCGTCGACGACTGTGCGGCAATTCGAGGGCCCAAGTTTTGTAAGATTGGCGATGTCGGTCTGATTTCTTTTAACCGTTCAACCAACTGATCGAAAGCCGGGTCATCGATTTCTGGCGCATGATGCTCCCAGTATAATCGGTGATGGTATTCGACCACACCTTCAAGCTCATCTGCCGACATCTCTTGTGCTGCTGTCAAAATCTGTTGACTTTTACGATCCATACTCATTCTACTGACTCCCAGACAATACATTCTCTATTGAGGTGACGAACTGTCATATGAGACACGATATATTGAAGGACATCTGCTTCCGCAATCATCTTCAAGCCCTCTATTCGCTTCGGCTCTTCAGCAAAAATGGCGCGTGCGAGACGACGCAAGATTTGTCCTAGCGTCTGTCCGTGCGACAACATATCTTCAACCGACAACGACCCTTTTCGTTTCGCCAGTCTCTCACCATGACAGTCAACGAGAACGGGGTGGTGCGCGTAAACAGGTGGTACAGCACCGAGTAACTGGAATAGATAGTTGTGAAGTGTCGCACTTTCTAAGAGATCGACACCACGAACAACTTCGGTAATTGATTGTGCGATATCGTCAACCACAACGGCAATGTGATATCCCCAGTCTCCGCCTTTTCTTTTCAGGACTGGTGCAACAAAGTTATCTATCAAATTCGTATTCTTCTGGCCCCAAACTCGATCTATCACCTCAATCTCATGCTTGGTACACCACAACCGTATGGCAGCCTGTTTGTCATGAGGTAGCTGTCGATGTCGGCAGGTCCCCGGATAACTCTTTTGTAGAGCATCACCAAGTTGCGGGGCTGCACCTGCCATGCGAATGTCCTTACGTGAGCATACGCATGCAAAAATTTCAGTTTGTAGTGAAATCCTCGAAAGTGCTTCTTCATAAAATACCCCACGCGTGCTTTGTCGCATATGTTTGTCATCTTCCCACGCACTAAATTCGAGGCCAAACCGACGCAATGTTTTGAGTGTCTCATCTAAAAAGTGGTCATCAGAACGGTGACGATCGACATCTTCAAGTCGGATATACGCTCGACCATTATGCTGCTTGGCACGAACCCATACAATCAGTGCCGAAAACAAGTTTCCGATATGTATTGGGCCTGTTGGAGAAGGCGCAAAGCGGCCAATATATTGAGACATTCTGAAGATTGGATATCGAATGAAATGAATTAAAAAAAGCACCCTTAGGTGCTTTTTATTAACATGATAGTCGTCTTACGCGGCACCAGTCATCTTTGCGACTTCTTCGGCAAGATTATCTTGTTTTTTCTCGATGCCATCACCGACTTTAAATCGTTCAAACGCACTGATTGTGATGCCAGTTCCGATCTTTTCAGAAATCTGCTCGATCAGTTTGCCGACTTTTATATCAGGATCTTTAACAAATGCTTGATCCACTAAACATGAACCAGCGACAAACTTGTTGACTTGCCCAACGACAATCTTGTCGACAATGTTTTCAGGCTTTCCGTCTGCAAGCGCTTTGTTCTTGTAGATTTCACGCTCAGCTTCAATCACGGCTGGATCAAGTCCTGACCGGTCGATTGCAAGTGGCGCTTCAGCAGCAATATGCATCGCCAAATCTTTTCCAAGCTGCAAAACTTCTTCTGCACTCGCTTTTGAGCTGTCTTCAAGCTTTAACTCAACAACAGAACCAATACGACCACCGTCATGCGCATATGAACCGTATGCATCACCTTCATTCAAAATCTTAAAACGACGCAATGTAATGTTCTCACCAATCGTCGCAATTTTACTTTTGACGAAGTCTTCAACAGTGGTTGAGCTCGCTGTATAGTTTTGCGCGTAAAGTGCTTCACCTTCACCAGGATCGTCTGATTTTACTTTACTCGGTGTTTTGTCGACAACATGTGCTGTCAAATCAGCGACCAGTGTTTGAAAGTCACTGTTTTTCGCGACAAAGTCTGTCTCACAATTCACTTCAAGTACGCCTGCACTGCTTCCTTGTACACATATGCCAACAAGACCTTCAGCAGTCACACGACCACTTTTCTTACCGGCACTTGCAAGACCTTTCTCGCGTAGCCATTTTACGGCTGCTTCAAGATCTCCACCATTTTCGGTCAGTGCTTTTTTACAATCCATCATGCCTGCGCTGGTTTTTTCACGCAGTTCTTTTACCATTGCTGCAGTAATTGCCATCTTTATCTCCTGATTAAGCTTCTGCTGGGGCTTGTGTTGCCGCAGGTTCTTCAGTTTCAGTTTTTTTGGAAGCGATCACATCAACTTGAGGTCCGTCTTTGTCACCTTGGCGTGGTTGAACACCTTTTGACTTAACACCTTCGTTGTTTTTCTTCGCTTTCAAGACTTCCTCACGTCGCTTTCCACCGTCAATACATGCATCAGCAATCTTCTGAGCAAATAATCGAATTGAACGAATCGCATCATCATTTGCAGGAATGACGTAGTCAACAAGTGTTGGATCACAGTTTGTATCGACAAGACCAACAACTGGAATGCCAAGCGTGCGTGCTTCAGCAATCGCGATGTGCTCTCTCGCAGGGTCAATGACGAATACCATAGATGGTAAGCGTGACATGTCGCGAATACCTGAAAGGTTTTTATTCAACTTGTCGAGCATTCGATTTTGTTTAACAACTTCTTTTTTTGGAAGACGCTCAAACGTCCCATCTGTCGACATTTTTTCGATTTTTTTCAGACGGTCAATCGACCCTTTGATCGTTTTAAAGTTTGTTAACATCCCACCAAGCCAGCGGTTGTTGACGTAAAACTGACCGGCGCGTTTCGCTTCAAACTCAACAACTTCTTGAGCTTGTTTTTTGGTCCCGACAAAAAGGATACGACCACCGCGTGCAACGCAGTCTGACACAGCTTTATATGCGTCATCGAAAAGACCGACAGTTTGTTGCAAATCCAGGATGTAAATCCCGTTTCGTGCACCAAAGATGTATGGTTTCATCTTTGGATTCCATCGTTCTGTTTGGTGCCCAAAATGTGCACCCGCTTCTAACATTTCTCTCATGCCAAGATATGCCATGATGTTCTCCTTTTGGTTATGCCTCCACGACTCTTATTGTTGACTCAAACGAGCACCAAACAATGACGTTCTCCATATGAAAACGCAGCCGTGTGTGTATTTTTGTTTATGAAAGTTTTGCTTTGTTTTCTCGGATAAGCTGCGACAAAGATTTCTTATTCAATGTTCTCAACGCTGATGTTGAAATATTCACACGAATAAAACGGCCTGTCTCTGTATCAAAAACACGTTTCGATTGGATATTTGGCTGCCACTTTTTCTTTGTTTTAATATTTGAGTGAGACACTTTGTGTCCATTCATAAATTGCTTTCCGCTGATATCACATTTTGCCATGGCGTGACTCCTATCAATAATAGATCTCTATTTGGACGCTTTGGATAACATACAGAATTTGAAATGGCGAGTGTTATTTCCCCCCAATAATTTAGATAGTTCAAAAAACATTCTTTTGATAAACTGCCCACATGACTGTTCAAGAAATACTGATCTGGCCCAATCCGGAACTCCTCCATATATCAGAACCTGTTGATACCATCACAGATGACATTCGGACGCTTGTCGACGATATGTTTGAAACCATGTATGCACATGATGGTGTTGGTCTTGCCGCACCGCAAATTGGCGTGAAAAAACGGATACTTGTCGTAGATATTCACAGCCCAGACGCCGAACGCCCTTCTGGTGAAGACCCGATTGTCATGATCAACCCGGTCTTCACTCGACAGGAAGGTGCACTGGAGTGGGAAGAAGGTTGTCTATCTGTTCCTGGTGAAACAGGCAAAGTGACACGTGCAGCAGATATTGAAATGACATTTATGGACCTCAATGGTGAAACACAAACTTTAACAGCCGATGGTCTGACTGCTGTCGCTTTACAACACGAGGTCGATCATTTAGACGGCAAGCTTTTTGTGGCTTATCTCAGTCCGATGAAAAGAAAGATTATCAAACGTAAGATGTTAAAGTTGATCAAGTCCCGAGAAGAGCACGTCCACGGGCCTGATTGTAATCATTAAACGCCTTAGATTTAATCTTGAATTAACCAACCCGCGATCGATTCGCGGGTTTCGTTTTTCATATGTATAACATATATCTTATGAAGCTTCGCAGCGTTGGGCACACACTTCTAACATGCTTGCAGGATCTTCGACACATATGTAACCGGCTGGACAGGCGCCATTGGTTCCACAAGCGGCAAGACCAGTTGGCAAAGCATTACTAGATGTGTCCAAGCAAACAGGGTCGTTCTCAACTGTTCCACATGTTTGCGTGCCAGGGCACGGTGGCAAACCATCCTCAAGATGACAGAAACCACTCAACGCATCGAGGTTAACACCATCACTTAAATCACCACCAATCTTACATTCATAGCCTGATTCACAGCAGCCACCACCACCAAAAATATCACCCAGAATGTCACCGCCTTCGCCCAAAACACCGCCAAGCAAGCACTCACGAGGACATGGCGGACGACATACACCAGCGAGAGAGCCACCACCAAACACGGCCGCAATATCACAACCAAGACCTGATTGACAGTCATCACATGTGACACACAGGGCTCCTTCAGCCCCAATACCTGCATTATTTGTACAAACACTGTTTTCGGTCAGAACTGTTCCATCATCTGACACACACTGACGATCGACACACACTTCGCTGAGCGCACGATTACACTGCAGACTAGAGTGACATCCAAGTCGGCATGTCCCTTCATTTGTATTGCCGGATGCATTATCACACCATGTACAGTTCGGACAGGCAACACTTCCACAATCTCGGTTCGTTGTACATGGGTTTCCAACTGTATTGGTAATACAGATGCCTTCTCCGCTTTGTCCAATCTCACATTGTTGTCCGGTTGGGCAATCTTGGTCAACTGCACATTGTTGTGGTGTTATGCATTGACCATAAAGTCCTGTTGCATCACGATCACAAATCTGGCCATTGGGACAATCCGCATTCACACTACAACCAGCTGTTGGTTCACACTGGAAGGTCGCTTGGCTACATGTACAAATACCATTGTCACACCCAAGGACGCGCTCACAGTCGGCATCAACAGCACAAGCTTTACGTGCACAGATTTTCGCATCGCCGCGATCAAGGCAGAAAATATCGCCACATTGATCAGCACCTCGACCGCACTCTTCATCTGTTTCACAAACATTTCCAGGAAGACCACCCAATCGACACTCTCCGTTATCACAGATTTGATTTGAGTTATCGCAATCACATCGAGAGGCACAGATACCGTTGCTATCTCCCCCACCAGCGCCTTCAACACATATGTTCGCAGAGCTACAAGCATAGTTTTCAGGACATTCTCCATCACTATTACATTGGAACTGACAAGTCCCATTCATACAACGAAAGTCCGACGCATTTGGGCAATCTGCCTCTGTGACACACGGATCGCCAATACCTTCTGCCGATACAAAAGCCGTATTTGGGCCGTTATTTGAATTACAGCCAGACAGCAACATCCCTGCCATATTCAAGAAAGAAAAAGTAAATAATAATGTATAAATTGATCTTTTCACCGACATGATGACTCCGCTCGTTTATAACTTCTAAGTAATTACATAGCGAATAGATAATATTTAGCAAATAAACATCTCATTTCAGCCCAATTTATTATCAAAAAAGAGACACAGAGCACCTTAAAACAGGTCATTTTGATAGAGATTTGTCCGATGACTATAGATCTAATAGACGGCTCTAGACCTCTTCTCTGTGCCGTGATAGATTTGATCAAGGAGTCCGCATGACAAGCTTAGTTCGACAGAAAGCAAAAGAAGAAAAATCCAAGCGTTTTAAGTTTTTGGGTGCGACAGCTGCTGGTGTTCTACTCACAGCTGGTGGCGCAACCCTACTCGGCGTCCCTTTGGTCGCTTTAGGTGGTTACTGGGGTTATGATTGGTTTAAATTTCGTGGTAAAAACGGGATGCGGTTTTAGGCGCACAGTTGACACAGCCAACTTCATATACACTTTTTGACAGCGCCACAGAGATCGATTTTGTGGCGACATGCTCAGTTGGCCTTGAAAAATCAACCAAATTCGAACTCAAATCAATCGGTGCGACACATCTTTCTTCGAATCGAGGGGCCGTTCTTGGTACCATACATCGGCACAAAGTTGGTTATTTGAACATCAAAAGTCGATTGAGCCATCGTATTCTGTTGAAGTGGTTTGCTATCAAAGATGTATCTCTGGAGGCACTTG
>JAHDGS010000159.1:751-4064 GCA_020627505.1 Myxococcota bacterium | reverse complement strand
CCACTTGGTTTTTCTTCGGGAAGTACAGCATACCTGTTGTCTTGGTATGTGATGCACTTGCGTTT
Organism: Myxococcota bacterium; assembly: GCA_020627505.1. Lineage (GTDB taxonomy): Bacteria > Myxococcota > UBA727 > UBA727 > JAHDBA01 > JAHDGS01. The sequence continues at coordinate 3,999 of JAHDGS010000159.1, read as the reverse complement.
TCTAAAATCGTCTTGTGGCTGAAACGCTCAAGGACATCTTCAGAAAAACCTCTTTGTCCAGGTCCACGTGATGCGTACATGAACTTGTCTCCGAGACTTTGATTCTGTTTGAAGTAAACGATATGTGGCGTATCAAACTCATCCATGACGAGATTCAGACCAACACCAACGCCTGTGCCATAGATGACATCTTCGCCAAGCCAACCTGCGCCCATTCCTTTATTTAACTTTTGAACGATGGTCTCTTTCTTTGACATCCCTTGGGGTGGAGCTGGTTGTCTTCCTGCAACCGGCTCGGGTTGAGTCCTTTTGTCTTGAATGACAAAGTCTTTATGACGATGTGCCAAACGTATTTGTGCTCGGTCTTGCTGCAAATATGCCAACACCGGGTATCCACGACTTGATAGCGCCATTTTCAAAAAACTACCTGATGCACCATCCGACTCGACCGTTTCAATATCGCTAACCTGACGCGATATTGGGTCTAAGCGTCCGTAAAAAACATCTCCATAGTCCGCGTCAACCCAGGCAAGATGTATTTGTCCCGCATCATCAATCTCAATATTCGGATACCAGCCTGTCCCTAACACCTTGACTTGTTCGGGCAAGGGCTTTCGCGTTTTCTCGACCCAGATAAGCCGCTGTACTTGACTGGGCTCAACAATCGTCGTCGGCGGTAAAACAACGTCTTTACACGCACCAAAGATCGAGAGGAAAGTTAATCCAAGTAATATCCGAGCCGACTTCGATATGATGTATTTCCGCATCCTTATGCCCTACTCCATATCAACATAATAATAAAGAGGTCCTATTTACACGGCTCTAATTTTTTGCCATAAAAAAAGCATGGGGTCATAGCTCAGTTGGGAGAGCGCTTGAATGGCATTCAAGAGGTCGGCGGTTCGATCCCGCCTGGCTCCACCATTTCAGCATATTATGTCCGACATCATCACGCCGTTCTCGAAACTCAAGAACCCGACGGGTAAACACAAAGACTGGTATAAAGAAGCCTTTGTTAAGATCATGCTCGAGACGCTCAACCCAAATGATGCACATTTTTCGAACCGTTCGTTTATATCATCATATCGAAAACAATATCGAGATATGGAGCTGAAGGCACGACTCAATTGTATCGCCCAATTATTTCATGATTGCTTCGAATGTGACTACCAAACGCGGCTTGATATATTTAAGCAGCTGCTCGGGCCTGTTTGGCCCGAAGAAAAAGGCATGTTCACGCATGGGTTCTTCCTTTACCCTATCTCACAATATGTCGAACGATATGGAATCGAGGATATTGATGCGAGTTTAGATTTTATCGAGGCGCTAACCCAACGCTTCACTGGTGAATGGGCAATCCGTCCACTTGCCAACCACAACAAAAAAAAGGTGTTAAGCCGGATGAGAAAATGGTCTCGACATCAAAATTTTCATGTCAGGCGTCTGGCGTCGGAAGGACTCAGAGCACGTTTGCCCTGGGGACAAAAGATTACATGGATCGACGACGATCCAAGTTTGTCATTTCCAATTTTGAAGCGACTACGCTCGGATCCTATTCTGTATGTCCGCCGCTCTGTCGCAAATACCATTGGCGATATCTGCAGAATCAACCCTGACTGCGCACGTTCATTAATAGCAGAATGGCTCTCAGAAGTCCTCTCGCCTGAAGAACTGTGGGTGCTGAAACATGCTATACGAACACCGGTCAAGAAAGGCCTTCCCGCGTTTTTGGAGATAAAAGAACAAATTTCCGCCAAAATAAAAAGTTCCTCCTAGAGTTTCTAGGAGTTATGAATGAATGCAACATTTACGAAAATATTGACCTTTTTGGGGCAACTAAAAGGTTATTTGCCGACTTTTGATAAAGCAGTATCGAATGGACCCACTGGTGATATAAAGTATATCCCCGGTCAAATCAGCTATGACCCACCAGAATCAGGGACATCACTGGACAAATATGTCGCCGAACTACTTCAAATCGCCCTCAAAGAAGAGAAGGTAATCTTTGGTGTTTTTGGAACAAAACCGTTGATTGTCGATCCTGATCTGGGCGTGAAACAGCTCATGAAACTCTATCACGATACTGAATACCACACTGACCGATTTGAAGGTTAGACCGTGAAGAGTTGTTGTGATAACAACTCTTATGACTCAAACTATTGAATTTAATTACAAAGAACCAAGGCGTATCACAGACAATCTATGGGTTATCGATGGTGATTTTTCTCATGGTATGGGCCGGCGCATGACGGTCATCAAAATGGCCAATGAAAATTTACTTGTTCATAATGCTATAAAGCTGCGACCTGATAGCCTCACGTGGCTCAATACGCTAGGACAGGTCGCAACGATTATGATTCCAAACGCATTTCATGCTGTTGATGCCTTATGGTTTTCGGAACAATACCCGGAAGCCACAATTTATGCGCCAAAAAAGAAACAGCAAATGCTGAGTGACGCAGAACGGACTCACAAACCACTTGAGGAATTTCCCCAGTCTGCAGATTTTGAATCAATATATATTGAAGGCACGGTGGCGCAGGAGATCGCGCTTCTACATAAGCCTAGCCGTTCATTAATTTTGACAGATATGGCTTTTAATCTCATGCATATCGACGGTTTCATGACCAAGCTCTTTGCAAGCCTCTTTAATATTAATGGGCGTTTTGGCCCAAGTCGACTTATGAAATGGGCTTTTGTCAAAGACAAGCAACGCTTTTACCATTCGATTCGAGCTGTGTTCGATCTCGATTTCGACCGTGTTATTGTCAACCACGGCGATATTTTCGAGAACGATGCGAAAGCTGCATATCTCAAAGGGTTCAAAGAAATCTTTAAAGATTTTGACGTATAAAATCGTCGTAGTCCGCTTCACTAAGATGATATGATACCAATCTAGGTGTCATCTTTTTGTCGCGCATTTCGAAGAATACCCATCGACCATGCTTTTTATCTTGCATGATGCTCCGCGCCATTTGTTGATAACGGGGAAACGTAAAGTCATCTGGCCAAAGCCGTCTCAAAAGAGTCAAGATATTATCAACAGCCTCTCCTTTGACATCTCCATTGACCTTTGACTTCCACATACAAAATGACATGCCAATCGCAACGGCTTCTCCGTGAGAAATCCAGCGCGTTCCGATAACAAATTCAAGCGCATGTCCAAGTGTATGACCGAGATTTAGAAAATGTCGATATGCCGGTCGATTTAAGCTTCTTTCAACAAACCGGAGCTTACGTTCTCTTGA
>JAHDGS010000159.1:0-741 GCA_020627505.1 Myxococcota bacterium | reverse complement strand
GATAACAGAGAAACAATCTCATCACGTTGATGTGATATTGTGACATCTTGCCCAGACAACAAAATATGCTTGCACATCTCAGAGAAACCAGATCTTATCTCGCGCTTGTCTAACGTTTTTAAGAATGCAGCTTCGATATTAGACGATATAGGGTAATGATAAGAACCGACTTGATTTTTCGCATGTTCCCCTTCTATTGCGGTTTTACCCCCAATAGATGCATCGACCATTGCGAGGAGCGTCGTTGGTGTAACCCGCCAGGGTATACCACGTCGAAAAGTCGAGGCGGCGAAGCCAACGACATCAGATAGTGACCCACCACCAACAACCTCAACAATAAACTGAGGTTGCGTTGCCGCAAACGTGCCGAAAATTTGATGCAGTTCATCGACAGTTGACTGCGCTTTTGCAAACTCATTCACTTTGATGAGGTGCGCATGTTCAGAAAAATCGAAGGACCTCTTATGCAATTTGTGAACACGCGCATCAACAACTTGCAACACAGGACAAGAAACGATGTGCGAGTCGAATCTATCCAAGATCTGCTCCATAACTTCTGATCGAGACATATGTGCTGTCGATATGTGCCACGCCGCTTTTATGTATTGAGTTCGACGCATATGATACAACGTTACCCAGCGTGCTTCCGCTTCGTCTATTGTGTTGTTCTCACCACTGATTGCTTCAATCATGGGTCTTTGGAGAGCGTCTAATTGAATTCGCTCAACAGCTGTTTGGACG
>JAHDGS010000158.1 GCA_020627505.1 Myxococcota bacterium | reverse complement strand
GATGTCCTCAACCAAAAAGCCCGCACACTTGGTATAGATGTCGCCTTTCAGAAAGAAGGTTTAATACGCCGCGCAAAGCGGTTAATCGTATTTGATATGGATTCAACCCTCATCCAAGCGGAAGTCATCAATGAACTCGCGAGAGCCCATGGCTGCTATAACCATGTCGCGGAAATCACAGAGCGTGCGATGCAAGGTGAGATAAACTTCGAGGAAAGCCTACGTGCACGTGTTGCCCTCTTAAAAGGGCTTCCGACTGAGGCCCTTGACAGACTATCATCATCTCTTCCCTTGATGACTGGCGCGACGTCTCTTTGTCAAAGCGTCAAGCGACTTGGATATAAAACAGCCGTGTTATCTGGCGGATTTATGTTCGCAGCGGAATCAATTCAAAAACGCCTTGAACTCGACTACGCTTACGCCAACCGCCTTGAACAAAAAGATGGGCGACTGACTGGCGATTTAAACGGTGATATTATGACGCCTCAACGCAAGGCCAATCTACTTGAGGTGATTGCCACGCACGAAGGGATTTCACTCGAGCAAACCGTCGCCGTTGGTGATGGCGCAAACGACGCATTGATGCTTGAAAAGGCTGGACTCGGCATCGCATTTCACGCGAAGTCGTATTTAAAAGCCCGAGCAGACACAAGTATCTCGGCAGGCGGACTTGAGCGTATCCTCTATTTTTTGGGGCATTCCGGTTTTGATATATCAACGATGAATAGATGATGAAATACATCTACCCACTTCTTATCAAATATTTACCTGCTCTATTCTTGTGGGGCACCTCGGCCTGTGTCAACGACTGGGGAGAAGCGACAGAACAACATGACGCTGGTCACTTGACTTATGTTCAAGAGACGGATTCAAACAATTCGAGTGATGATGAGATAGAAATAGAGAATCCCCATGAGGATATTTCAAACGAAGAAAAACCAAACGACGGACAACCAGACGAAGAACCAATCGATGAGACACCCTTGCCACCAGCACCAAATGCTTATTGCGAAGAGCACATCGGTTTCGAGCCTTCACCTCTGGGTGCAGATAACACCCTCGAGCTCATGACATGGAATATAGAGTTCTACCCACAGCGCGGCGCAGAAACGGTCAAACATGTTGAGGAGGCGCTACTCAAGTCTCAGCTTGACATTATCGGGCTTCACGAGGTGACATCTGAAGATGTTTTTTTCGACCTCTTGAATTGTCTCTCCGAATATCAGGGCATTGTATCTACGCATACTTACAACCAATCTTGGTCAGACCAGAAGGTTGCTCTTCTTTTTCGTCCAGAGCGATTTGAACTCGATGAATGGTATTTGATGGATGGGTCATCATACGGGTTCCCGCGTCCTGTCCTCGTCGCTGAGGGCCATCTCCTGGAAGGAGACCAACGATTGCCTACGAATATTTATGTCTTACATCTGAAAGCAGGTTGGGATGCAGAATCGGCAGACCGCCGTGAAGTCGGCGCTTATGAACTTGCTGAATTCATTCGAGGAGAACGGATCACATCTCCAGATCGGACACACATTGTCATGGGTGATTTCAACTCAACGCCTGGTGTGAACGCACCATCACCAGTATTCGCCTATTTCGACCAAGACTTCACATTAGCGAGTCCGAACTATGGCATCGACCATATTCTTGTTGACGATATATTGCTTCAACAATATGAGATTATCGACACTGCTGAAATGAATCTACCTGATATCATTCCAGACTACGCAGCAGTTGTTTCTGATCATGAACCGATGGTTGGAATCCTTAACCAGCTCCCATAAAAAATCGCCGCATATGTTTAGCATATGGGCGACATTTTGTTGTAATGACTATTTGTTACGGTGCGTACCACATTTCGTTATACGCAGAAAGCTCTTGTCCATCCGCATCAAGCAACCTAACCATCGTCAGTCCATGTTCGCCACTATAATCATTAAAGGCCGCTTCAATGACATAGCCAACAATGTCACCATTGTCATCCCGAAGACGTATTAACTTGTCGTCATAGTCTCCGAGGTCTGACAATGTCGCTTCTTGAATCGGGTCACCTGTTCCCACATATTCATCAGTGAGGTCGACGAAATCATCTGGTTGATACTCTCCATCATTAAACAAAACATTTACATTCGATTCTAACTCACTCAAGTTCTCAATGAGAGCACGACGAACTTGTGGCGCAGCATCAGTCACTCGGATTGTATCATCAAAGATATTTGCGTCGCCCAAAGAGGCAAAGTCAACATACACACCACCGATATCGTCATTTGACACAAGGCTGTTCTCCACAAGGTTTTTCAACCCTACAATGGGATTCGCCCGATAACCTGCTGCAAGAGCAGCATCTCGCGCTGCATCATCAAATGCTTTCAGATTATCAACATTATCAAGAAAATCAGATGGCACTTCGCCAAGTGCCGCCTGGAAGTCTGCACGTTTCAGATAAAAATCAAGAAACGACTTGACCGATATTCGTCCCCCAAACGCTTTCACATACACATCATAAGTGTCTTTAATATCTCCAAGAAAGGCCGCTGCTTCAGCCCGGCTAATAATCCCATCACCATTTTTATCCGCACCTTGAATTGTGGCAATACTATAATGTTTGTTATCAGCGATTCTAGATAGATAAGATGTATTCATTTGGATTCCTCATTTATTTATTGGTTATTTATTGAGAGATAATGGACTCAGTACTTGATATGTCAGCAATGCATTTTTGGCGGAAATAAGGGTGGATCCATAAAAACTAAAAACACTCTATTTTCTGGTGACTTAGCTGGCCAAAAAGATGTACCTTTACACATTTGATTCGTATGGCACACTGAGCCTATCTGGCACCCGATCATGTATAGTGCATGATTGTTCAACCGAAGGATAATCAATGAAACGAAGTATAATATTTTCTCTTGCCGCCCTACTTTCGGTCGGTTCAATATCAACCATTTCTGCTTGCTTTGGCAGCAGCTCGTCGAATGACGATTCAGATAGTGGCACAAACACTGATGACGACAATCAAGACGAGGACAATAACAACAACTCAAATAATAATAACAATAACAACACTTCGAATGTCGAGAACACCGCTGACACATGTGATGATGGCAATGATAACGACAATGATGATTGGACTGATTGCCGAGATTTTAGCTGCCAGATACCTGGCACTGGATGCAACATAGAAGGAAACTCTGCAGACCTCTGTCAAGATGGCATCGACAATGATGAAGATGGCTTTACAGATTGTGAAGATACAGAGTGTACATACTTCTATGATGCAGCATCTGATCGCCGCATTGTTCAGCGTGACTTCGCACCGTTCTGCTTCTCTGAAACACAAGCAGAAGAAGAAGTGTGTGGTGATGGTGTTGACAATGACTGGAATGGTTTTGCCGATTGCGCCGACAATGCATGTAAAGTTCCTGGCACAGGTTGTATCGAAGCAACAACTGCCGAATGCACTGATGGTATCGATAACGATAATAACATGCATGCGGACTGTGCGGATTTCAACTGTATGTTTACAGGCACTGGCGACAACCGCGTGGTCGACATGACGATTGCACCATCTTGTTTTGCAGCAGAGCAGGCCGACGAAAATACGGAAGCAGCATGTACTGACGGTGTCGACAATGACTGGAATGGTTATGTCGACTGTGCGGACAGAGCATGTCAAATCAATGGTGTTGGCTGTGGCTCATTCGAAAATGATGAAGAAACCTGTAGTGATGGTATCAACAATGACCCAGAGAATGGCAACTTCACAGACTGCGACGATTGGAGTTGCTGTGACACTGAAGTATGTGCCGGCGTCAATCCGACTTGCCCTGAGAACTAAAGAATCTGTTCTCAACACAAAAAAAGCTGGCTTTAAAGCCAGCTTTTTTATTGAGCTGATGAATAATACCACTACCCGCGCATCAACTCGCGACCGATAATCAAACGTTGGATTTGGCTTGTGCCTTCATAGATTTGAAAAATCTTCGCATCTCGCATCAGCTTTTCGACCGGGTATTCCCGATTAAAACCGTTGCCACCAAATACTTGAACCGCATCCGTCGCGATGCGCATTGACGCGTCAGCGGCAAAGCGTTTCGCGTGAGCTGCATAT
>JAHDGS010000031.1 GCA_020627505.1 Myxococcota bacterium | reverse complement strand
TGGTTCTCTGCACCACTTGAGGCAGAAGATGACTTAAAACGTCTCGAGGACTTTGGGGTATCCATTCTTCAGGTACATCGAAGTCAAAAGAAAATAAAACTCGGACATCACCTCGGGAATCGTTTTAAAATCCGACTTGAATATGTTGAGTCTGTGCCACTCAATCTTGATAAAGACATCTTTCATGTTGATGTGCATCTCAAAAAGCATGTTGAAGAAATGCCAGCTCAAAATATATGGGTGTGGAACGATTTCGGTGACCAACGTTTTGGGCAAAGCGCCAATAATATTGAGCAGGCTGAGCGATTTTTTTCTTTGAACCAAAAAACGAAAAATAAAAAAGACCGCTTCCTCGTTTCTGTTTTTCAAAGCGCTATTTTCAATCTACTGACAGAACAATTACGAATGCGAGTACCAGCACAGCAAAAGACATCACATATTATGTCTGTCATGGGCGGACATGCACGAGGGGTTGAAGAGAGCGAACAGGCGCTTGTTCCGTTCAAAATCGATTTAGCAGAATTACGTGACATTTTAGATGATACGACACGCATCCCCAGAATTTGGGCGCTGCCACTCGTCGGACAAGATACATTAAAGCATGATCTGAATAGAGAAGATATGACATGGATGTCACAGTACTTGCAGACTTTAGGTATCACTCAAAATTGGCTCGATACACAACAAGCATTGCCCGAGGGCAGTTTCAGAGCGATGAAAGTACCTGTCATGAATTTGCACACACAGGTGCAAGGTTCTGAAATTAAAATACAATTTGAAGTTTTCAAAGGCGTTTATGCGACAGAAGTCCTATCGCAAATCTTAAGAGATCCGATCGATTGGACGCAACATTCGACTATTTCGAACGAAGACTGAGATACAACTATATAAGAATACTTGGCCTCTTTCTTGCATTTTCAATGTAGGAGGCTCGAATGTCTGGTTCAAAAACGACTGCGAATAATCATTCTTCATTATCACACTATATGCAATCTCTTGGCCGTGCGGAACCCATCTGTGCTGAAAGAGAAGCGCGCCTTGCGAAGGCGTTTATTCGAGAAGAAAACATGTTTTTGAAGGCGCTCATACAAGTTCCTCACGTTCTTGACGCACTTGAAGGATCTTTGTGGGAAGAGATAACAGGAGCACCACTGGATAAGGCTTTTGTTCGATTATTTGGAAAGATTCGTGATCAGAATAGTGCAGATAATCTGAGTCGTGCCATGAAACTTCGTTTCGAGGAGCTCATTCAACTGTATCGAAAAAACGATGGTGATCGACAGTCTTTGAATCAACTATTATCAGTTGGTTTGACTGATACGACATCTGCCTCAGAACTACAGCATTTGCATACGAATATGTTGCGCGCCCGAAATCAATTCGTTGAATCGAATCTCCGTCTCGTGGTGAGTATTGCAGGTATGTTCAAGCACCGCAAAGTGCAACTCGTCGACATGATTCAAGATGGAAACTTGGGGCTCGTGCGCGCGATCTACCGATACGATCCAGAAAAAGGCTTTCGGTTTTCAACGTATGCACACTGGTGGATCCGTCAGGCAATTGAGCGTTCTCTCATGAATGTTGGAAATACCATTCGGATTCCGGTTCATGTATTTGACGCCCGCCGCGAGCTTGCAAAGATTGAACGGGCCTGCCTTGAGACAGGTCGCGAAAAACCGTCAGCGGCTGAATTAGCAGATTACCTTGGTGTGAGTCTCGATCGATATCGAGAAATCGCCCAGGCGGCCCATGTTGAACCGATGTCACTTGATGACACTGTTTATGGCGCCGACACGGATGGTCGTGCTTTAAGTGAAATCGTGTCGGACAAAAAGACATCTGTCGACGATCGTGTTCACGCGCGTCTTGTCTCTGAAAAAATTGAAGGCATGCTTTCTGAACTCACACCAATGGAATCAGATATTCTGCATAAACGTTTTGGTCTTGTGAATACACATGAGCAAACCTTATCAGAGATTGGCGAGACATATGAATTGAGTCGCGAACGCATTCGTCAAATCCAAGAGCGAAGTCTGAAAAAACTCAAAAAATATTGTGAGCGCCGCTTACAGATGACGGGGACTTAGTTTTACCCCTCAGCGACATCAGTCGGTACAAGACTTTGTTCTGTACGTCTGACATTAGAGAGACCATCACTGTTTGCAAGTGCGTAATCATGGCTCATGAGTTCTCGTGGCGCTCGAAAGTAATGCATCGGACTATAACTCAATAGGTTCGAGACATGACTCGTGTAAATGCAGGCATAGCGAGAGATTTCTGCCCCAAAGCGTGAGAGCTCGTTATGTTCGGTACAGAGCATGCCCCAACGTTGATTAAAGTTTGACTCAAGCTGCGTCTGAAAAGAGAGAACATCACCGTCGAGTTTTCTGAGGGCACGTTTTGCATCATCAATTTCGTATCGCAATTTTTTGATGGTGTCTTTGAGTTCATTCAATAAGTCATTTTGATCTTCGACAGCACCACTCTCAATATCGTTGAGTAGAACTTCAAGACTTGAGAGTCTTGAGCGCTCACCAGCGATCATATCATCCAGTGCATGGCGTTGCGTATCAAGTGCTTTGAGCATTGCGAGCTCATTGGTCACTTGACGATGTGTACAAAGTTCTTCTTCGAGTTCTTCGACGATCAAACATGTGCGCCACTTACTGTCTTTGCGGCTTCGCATAATATCACCAAAGATATGGTCATCTCCTCAAAAGATCGCATATTCCCAGCTTGATAGACGTCGTGACGTTCAAGTGTTTCACCTTCAAAAACAGATGAACGAACACGACCTGGCTCAGATGTATCAAGTACAAGAAAGGGGTCACGATCGGTAAAGAAGACAGGTTTACGGCCACCCACAATAACATAGTCAAAGTAGCGTCGCCAGTTTGGGTATGCCGCCAAGCGATCGTTCAACATAAACGACATCAAGGCATCAGTATAAGGCCAGTGTGAGTTGGTGAGTAGAAAGAGGCGCTTACCTGCAGAGCGCATTTTGTGTAGCGTCAGCGGCAATCGTTCATCAACCCGAACATAAGTTGCGAGATCGCTCATCAGCTTGGTTTTGAGTGAGCCATCTTTATGGATCGTGTCAATCGCATGTCGGACATCATTGGCAAGTTTAAAGGTATTGATGCGCGTTTGATTTGGTGTCTCGTGATGGAGGGGTAAAACGAGCGGATGGACAGATGCACCCGTTTCATGTCGTTTTTTATAGAAATCGACCAAATTCATATAAAGACTGGCTTCCGGTAGTGCGAAGAGGGTATCGAGTGATGAGAAATCTTCAGTCGATATTTTGATGATTGCTTTGCGATATATGTTCTGAATCTCGCCAATCGAAAGAGGGGTATGTCCATGGTAGCAGCGTGTGACACGGCCATACGCATCCATTTTGAAGAGGTGCCCGTAACGTTTGTCGATGGTTAGACCTCGGGTCACATCTTGTGAGTTATACTTGAGTTCGCGAATCTCTTCGGGATAACCACAATCTCGAATCATGCATTCGACTGTCATATCATATTGAAGCTGTTCCATTGGCGCCTTACGATATTCTGCCAATGTATAGTCCATATCAAACCCCACGAGCTTGATATGACTCATTTTTAGATCTTGATTGGCGTATATACGCTCCTCGACGGGAACCTTTGCATGATCGGTATGGCCAAGAAGAGAAGATAACCGCTTAGACAGCGGGCTGAATTGGAAAGGCATAGTGCTCCAAAGTAAGTATTGTACTGCGTTGATTTATCTTATAGTCCGTAGAGCTCAAAGAAGCTGATGGAAACAACAAGTTGCACCAGTGAGATAAACAAAAATGTGAAAAAGATATGCCAAAACATGAAGATGAATGTTCTGGCATGGTCGATCTTATAAACGATTCGAATGAGTTGAAACCACGCAGCGATAGATAACATCGATCCGAGCAAGCCGCCTAGTGGCCCAAGGTGGCTACTGATCATACCGATAATATTTGTCACACCGAGCAATGGAAACGCGAGCAAAGCAGCCTTTCCCACCGAACTTTGAATGCCCATGACACGAGCTGATAGATACGGCGCCGATAAAATCACAAGTATTGAAAAGATCAGAATAAAAAGCACTTGCATGTTGCCTCCACCATTATTTTAATGCTTCTCCGAGTTGATCGCAAATCATTGCAAAACTGTTTCAGAACAATCAATTTCAAGCAAAAGCTCTTTCTTATCAGCATGATAAACTTGATATTGATGGCGACCATCTTTTGATTCTGACATCACATCAACATGTGCACCATGTTCTGTCAGATGATGTACACGACAGACAATATGTTTGAGGTCAGTGCGCTCCGCAAGCTCTAGTGTGCTCGTCCAATAGAGCGGGTGGACACATGCACCCTCATAACCGATGAGTTCTGCAACTTGAGCCGATAAATAGGTGTGGTCGGTGATACCGTACCTCTTTATCCAAGCGTCATACGACGCTTCTGACCATGCTATCGATGTTTTGTTTGAAGTGTTTATATCCGTTCGTCGAATAGCGTCTTTTTGACGCGGCGGTCCAATGGTCGCACAAAAAGTACTTAAGCGGCTGTATTGGCCATCGTCGGCAAATAATTTTGAAAATACATGACTACCTGTTTCTCGCGTTTGAACAGATACTTGTTTGGCCTGCTTAAACGACTTTTCTCGCAATTCAATTTCATAAAGTCGCATACGCAAGAAATCGAGGGTTTCAGCGTCTCTCAATAATTCGCCAACAAGCTCTGGATAATGTGTCAAATAGGTTGTTGTCACATCGTGAAGAGAAAAAGCCATATCCTATATATGGCGAAGCAAATCTGAGTCTGCAAGAGGTATTTGGGTTCAGTTAATAAAAACGCTATAAGTATACATATGCAGCGGTGTACGCCAACAATTTGGATTATCGATTTTGACGATAGCTTTACGATGAACATTGCGCACGCGATACATCAAGCCTCGGCTTCCATCCTAGTTCGTGTTGTGCATCATTTAAAAATACATACGTACGACTATAAGCGAAAAGATTTGATCATCCTTGGGCCAGGCCCATATCAGCCAAAGCAATATCCGCACGCCTTGAATTGGCTGCATTCTCAACCGAGCGAACGACAGATCTTTGGACTCTGTCTTGGGCTTCAAATGCTCGCTGTTTTTAGTGCTGCAACAGCGACACAATTAATGGAAAGTTCGAATCACGTTGAGGTGATTCGCAAAGCGAAAAATCCGCGGCACGGCATACCGGTTGAGCTCGTTGTCAAAAAACATAAAATATTTTCTGATCTTGAGCGTCCAATACATATGATCGCTTACAATTCATTGGTGACAGTATCGTGGGGAGCCGACTGGGATATCATTGCAAAAAGTCAATCTGATGATGAGATCATGGCTGTTACACATAAAACACGGCCAATATGTGGGGTACAATTTCACCCCGAATCAGCTGGTAGTCTACAGCGAGGACTATTTTTTGAGAATCTATTGAGATTTTACGGATTTCATCCTACCCAACATGAGGAGGCATTATGCAAAACAGAAGAAATTTCCTAAAAGGTGCATCAGGCATTGTCGGCGTATCAGCACTGGGTGGTTGTGCGACGCTTGAAGCGATCTTGGGTGGTCTTGGATATCAAAATCCAAATGTGCGTATCACAGGGATGAATATTACCCGTTGGGCACTCTCTTCTCTCGGTACGGCTTTTGACATTGAAATCGATAACCCAAACGCGGTTGGTTTTACCTTGAAAGGGATTCAGTACGGCCTTGGTATCGACGGCAATCAGTTGACTTCAGGAAAGTCGAATTCACCTGTTAAACTGAAGAGCAACGGCATATCTAAAACGCAGCTGGCCTTTGATTTTCCGTTAGCTGAGTCAGCACAAGCGCTGATGCGTCTATTGACGAAGAAAGAAGTCGCTTATGATCTAACGTCAGCCTTCAATGTGGGCACGTCTGATTTTTCAGTCGATGTTCCTGCGAATAAATCAGGTTCGATGCCACTGCCGTCGTTGCCAAAATTTTCGGTGCCTTCTGTTAAGTTTACGAATGTCAGTCTAAGTGGTGTTGGCCTACGCATCGTTCCTGAGCTGATGAATAGCAATACATTTGATTTACCAATTAAAGGGTTTCAAACAAATCTAAAAATCAATGGGCGAAATATTCTAAAAAACAAAGCGATGGCAGCGAGCGTCTTGAAAGCCAACAAAAAGACACCGATGCCAATCGATTTGAATCTCAGTCTTTCAGAACTTGGGTTGAGCGCGATGTCGATTGCTCAGGCGCCGAAACTCGATTGGGATATCGACTTTGGTTTATTGTCAGATAAGCTTCGATTGCCATTCAAGAAAAGTGGGCAGTTGAAGTTAACTTAAAGATTTCGCTTGTGTTTGTTCGAATCAGTGCGGGTATTTAAAACCCGCACTCGTTCTGTCGGCGTTCGAGATAGTATGGACAATCGTCAGGAAGAATCGAGTCGTCACCACCCGTAAAACAGTTCCATGTGTCTTCTGCAATTGTCTTGCATAGGCGAGTCTTTATCTGCCGCACCATCTCAACACAGTTTTCATAAGTATTTGCTGCTTCATCATCAGCCTCAGCACGCACACACAGATCAATCATTTCGGCTCGCTCATTCTCGACGAAAACAGGATGTGGTTCATAGTAAACACAGGTTTCTGCACCATAGGCACCAAGACGTGTTTGCATCATATAGTTGGTCCAACTCTCTTTCGTTTCTGCAGGATCATCGCCATAGAAAGAAACATGTCCATCACGAACGAAAAAGGTGAACATATGACTAAAATTGCTTTGAACACGTCCGAGTCCGTTAACGTCAATTCCATCTGATAGGATTGTCGAAATATCATATGTTCCGGCATCGCCTAAGTCGATAACTGTTGCGACAACACGATCTTGGCAGTCGCGAAAGCATTCGATGCCGAGACTATAGTCGCCATCTGCAATATCTTCAATCACGACCTCTTGTGGATAAGGGTAAAAATCGATGAGCGTCGGGTCGCCCTTTGAGCCGATAATGCCGTCATTATCCCAGTCCGGGAAATAGTCATCCATATGCTCTGGTACAGCACCCTCAGGTTTGTCGATGCAATTTTCGCTATCGCAAACGCCTTTTGAAAAACCACAATACAATGGCATTCCTTTTTGCCAGACAGTATCTTGTCCTGATTTTTGGAGTCTTAATGATACATCTGCGCGGCGACCATCCGTGTATAATTTGGCTGAGACGCGATCGACAGGTATCAAACGATCATCGGCTCTATCGCTTTTTTCTTTGTTTGAGCCTGATTCTTGCTGCGAGATGCTAACCGGCGTGATACTTTGCGTCTGCTCGGTACACCCAACCATTGTTATAGATAAGATAATGAGTATTTTTTTCATACAACTCCCAGGGGGCTATATGAAAAACTCGTTTATTTTGGCGGGAAATATTGAGGGATCGTCACTTAAATTCTAACGCCCATGCGTGAACGGCGCGATCATGAGTAGCACAGTGCTCATGACGCCGGACATGTTAAGGGCGGTCAAAATAATACCTGCATAAATACCGGCAAAGACATCGTCGACCATTATGCCCATTCCACCGTGTAAACGTTCGTCTGCTGTTCCGACCGGTGGCGGCTTCCAGATATCAAACAGCCGAAAAAGAGCGAAGCCGATAAGCGTATTTAAGACAACCTGATCAACCCACATGTGGTTGTAGGGCGGCAGCATATTCGGGAAGAATAAATAGGTGATGCCCATGCCCACCACTTCATCAATGACCACTTCTTTGGGGTCATCGTTTTGCAATCGTTTAGCACCAATATTTGATGCCCAGACCCCCACAAAAAATAAGCCGATGATAAAGGCCGAAAGGAGCAGCTTCGATTCGATAAAATAAAGAGTGACAAGCCAAAATGGAATTGAAAAGACAGAACCCCAGGTACCTGGCGCGGGTTTTAGTAAACCAGCACCAAACCAAATCGAAAGCCAATATCCGAATCTTCTCATTGAATAGAATATTGAGATGAGGTGGTTTTAACCCTCGCCACCAGCATTTTCAGAGGCAGCGTTAATCAGCTCGAGCGTGTATGGCGCCGAAGCATTCTGATAACCTCCAATGTAAATATAGCCTGCACCGGTAAATGAAATCGATTCGTTGTCGTCGACGGAGTCCGAGACAACTTCAAACTCCGTAGACTCTGGTGTTCTAAAGAGGGCCATATCAAGGTCACCCTGCGCGTTCGAGAACAATAGATTCACTGTCCAATCACCATCTTCAACATAGTACATATCGACTGCAGGCTCCCCACAAATACCGCCTTGGTATGTCCCGGCGGTTAATGTTGTTGCTTCTTCAGGAAGATTATTAGGTTCAGAGGTTTCTTCTTGACCTTCTGCACAGTTGCTCATAAAAGGTGGCGGCGGTGGCGGGGCACCGAGTGCTGATTGCCAATCTGCGTCAAGATCATTGACGACATTCATCAAACTTTCGACAAGCAACATACGGCCATTTTGTGAATTTTCTTTGGCGATGACTTTCATATCTGATTTACGAATCACCGCAGAGTATGGTGTAAATGTATAGAAGCCAGTATCAAACATCGCTTGAATATTTGAGTCGGCCATACCGGCAATAATACCTAAACCTGGCGTGACATAAGGTGTCACCTTTCGATAGGCAGCCAGCGTTGAGGCAGGTTGATAAAATACATTTTGCAAGTCGATGAAGACAGGCAGCGTGTTTGAAGCCAATAGGGCATCATGGTAAAAATCATCGATCGCTTTCATATAATCGTTACAGGGCGCACACCAGTCTGCGACAAGAATCAAGGTCATAGAATCATACTGTTCATACTCTGGCGAGCAGTAAAAATCTTTGAATGAAAAGGTCGAACGGCTGCGGTCCGCAAGGTAAACCTCAGAAAATTCTAAATTTGGAATGACATCTCCATAATTAACGAAAGGAATGGACTCTTGTGGATAATTACAAGTCACCACAGGTGGCGTATCATCTTCCTGGTTATTGTCATTCTCTTCTGAAGTTTCACCACTGTCATCATCATCATCACTATTTTCATCACGCTCACGCTCTGTTTCTTCATCAGTCGTGGGTTCTTCTGTATTTGAAGACGCTGTTTCGTCAGAAGAGCAAGCTGTACCGCCAAACATAGACAGTAAAATGGTGAGCGTAATTAAATAGGTATTTGATAGTCGGGTCATACTTTATTGTCCTTTAAGAACTTTATAGCCCACTGTCAGGCCTTGGCAAGGGCCATCTGATTGCCTGTTCAGCCCGTTAGTCACCTATCGTAGGGCCAAGTCGAATAAACTCAAGCTCAAGAGGTGGCTGTTCGATCATCAGACAAAAAATGGCATAAATAATTGGCGTCGTCAGGAGCATAAAGAGCCCGAATGAACGGAAAACAATCAATGGCTGCTGTTTTGAAGTCAGTTGCCGACCAATCGCATAAACAACCAAAGCGATGAATAGACTGAGTGCCATTCCTGTTTGATGAAAGGTCCAAATCAGTGTTGTCAGATGATGGGATTGACTCATTGTTATTGGCATAGCAAGCATTGAGATAATAGGAAATAGCGTGAATGAAATTCGATTAACACAAGGTCTGGTACGTGGACGACGGCTTCGATTTGCTCGGCAGGGCATTCGACCCACACCACAAAAAATACGGCAAGCCATTTTCTCAATACTTGGACCATCAAGTATCTCTGGCGCCTGCGTCCTTGAATTATGTGCGGGAAGTGGTGCTTTTTCGCTTGAGGCAGCCGGATTAGGTGCAAAAGAAGTTGTGAGTGTCGATATGGATCGTGACAGCACGCAACATATTCA
The DNA here is from genome assembly GCA_020627505.1 of Myxococcota bacterium. Classification (GTDB taxonomy): domain Bacteria; phylum Myxococcota; class UBA727; order UBA727; family JAHDBA01; genus JAHDGS01. Next base: position 15,066 of record JAHDGS010000031.1, on the reverse strand, counting down.
TCAGGCGGCAGAGAGGTTTGCGTTGACAAATGTCAAAGTGTTGAAGTCTGATGTTACCTCGTTTTTAAAGAGTGACAATCGGTTGTTCGATATTATTTTTGTCGATCCACCTTATCATTGTCTGCTGTTAGCAGAGATTGCACCTTTGGTTCGTATGCGTTTAAATGTTGGCGGGGTCCTTATTTGTGAGGATGATCCGAAAGCCGATGGTGCTCTTGATCTGATTCTTTATGCTGAAGCGGGTCTCAAATTGGTGAAAAGGAAACAATATGGTAGGACCAGGATAACCTTTTTTGAGAACGCTGAAGGAATGACGCCATGAGAAAAGCCATATATGCAGGAAGCTTTGATCCGCTGACGAATGGTCATGTTGATATTTTGAAACGCGGACTTGAGATTTTTGATCAGGTGATCCTTGCCATTGCGAATAATCCGAATAAAAAGCACTTTTTTGACGTGAAAGAACGAATTGCGCTTGCGCATCAGGCGACACAAGGTCTTGAACATGTTGTGATCGATACGTTTGATGGACTCCTTGTGGATTACGCAAAAACAAAAAACGCAACAGCGCTATTGCGTGGGCTTCGTGCGCCGAGTGATTTCGAATATGAGTTTCAACTTGCCATGATGAATCGACGATTGGCACCGCAATTAGAGACGACTTTTTTGATGACAGGAGAAGAATATTTCTATTTGTCGTCTCGTCTGATTAAAGAGGTGGCAAGCTTTGGCGGAGATGTGGAACATATGGTTCCACAAGCGGTATATAAAGCGCTGCAAGTGCGTTTTGGAGGAGGTCAGACATGAGTCAACATCCAGGGCTATCGGTTGAACGATTAAGTACCATCAAACCGTCAGCAACGCTGCAAGCCACGATTGCTGCCAAAAAGATGCGGGCGGAAGGTATTGATGTCTTAAATCTCGCTGCGGGAGAACCCGACATGGGCACACCAAATTCAATTATCGAAGCCACGAAACAGGCGCTTGATGATGGTTTTACCCGATATACGTCTGCGCGTGGAGACGCCGTACTCATCGACGCAATTATTTCGAAAATGCATCAAGACTATGGCGTGGACTATGCGGCTGAAGAAGTGATTGCCACGGTTGGTGCTAAAGGCGCTATTTCTCTGGCACTTGATGCGACGCTTGAACCGGGCGATGAAGTGATTTTATGTGCGCCATTCTGGGTGACGTACGCTGATGTGATCCGATTATCGGGCGGTCGTCCCATTGTCGTTCAGTCTGATGCGAACAATGGTTTTTTGCCGAATATAGAAGACATTAAAGCGGCCATCACAGCAAAAACGAAAATGATTGTTGTGAACTCTCCGAACAATCCGACAGGTCGCATATGGCCGAATGTTCTGCTGGATGATTTAGCAGATGTGGCGAAAGAACATGGACTCTGGCTCATGTCTGATGATATTTATGAGCGTGTTTATTACACAGAGAAAAGACCCGAGACATTGATTCAGCGACGTCCTGAGCTCAAAGAACATATTATCGTCATCAATGGCGTCGCGAAAGCGTATGCGATGACTGGTTATCGTATCGGCTATACCTGCGGGCCGAAACCACTCATTGATGGCATGTATAAATTGCAGCAGCAGCGGTTATCACATCCATCTTCAATGGCTCAGGTTGCATCTGCATATGCGCTTTCGGAGCCAGATATTGTGCAAGAAGATATGCGTGTTATGCGAGAAGCATTTCAACGCCGCCGTGATGAGATTGTACCGAAACTTCAAGCGCACCCGGCGCTGACATGTGCGATGCCAGAAGGGGCTTTTTATGCATTCGTCCAAGTCAACCCATCGGTTGTCGCACGGCTTGAGCCAGGACGTAAGGTTGCCGAAATATTGCTTCAAAAAGCCCATGTATCTGTTGTTGCCGGAGAAGCGTTCGGATGCCCGCACGCTTTTCGTTTGAGCTTTGCGGTTGCGGATGATGTCCTTTCTGAAGGTGTGCAACGAATTTTAGATTTTTTTGATGGCATTATTGATTCGAGTGAAGCAGGAGAACTGTCATGAACAAAAGAGGAATATACTTATTGATACTCATCGGGCTTAGTATGCTCATCTCAACAGGTGCGTGGGCGCAATCGAAGAGGAGTATTTTCTTGAACGGGGCAAATATTGATACCGTTCGAAATGAAGTGATTGATAATGCGCGTGTTGAGATTGACGCTCAAGGCAATATTTTAATTACTGCGAGTGGCTATAAGGTTGAAGAGGTCAAGCCAATTCTTGAGGCGGCCGCCAAAGAGCCTGCTCGCTACTATCTCGTCTCAGACCCATCCCATCGTGGCCTCATTCAATATGATATTGATGTCTTTATCAACTCGGCTTGGATACAACGCCTCAACGATACCTCACCTCAGGAAGTCATCGATATCACCAAATACTTGAAACAAGGACGAAATATCATCCATTTGGCTGCCGTTAAAAACTTTAAGGAGCCCCGGAAAAGCGCTTCCGCAGACCACATCTTCCGCGTGTTGATTGGGCAAGGCCGAATGACAAAAGACAATGTGATTTTTGATAGTGTGATGATCGATTATCAACGTTCAGCCAGCGAATCTGTGAACTTTGCAAATGACTTTACGGTACAAGTGAATGGCCAGCTTTAACCGGGGGCGAGCCTCCCGATGTAGTCTTCTACTCAGCTTAGTATTACTTTGGGGCTGCGCGCATGGTGCAAATCAAGAGACTCAAAATAAAGCGCAAGGGCATTATCGTGTTGCATTAACATTGGTGCATGAGGCAGGAGAGAAGCTTGCGGCAAACGAGCCGGCTCAAGTGACTTTTAAATATCGGCGAGCCCTCAGTGAAATCAAATCGGCGCTCGAGTTTGATGAAAACAATGCAGATATTCACTACCTGGCATCGACGATCTACTTTCTTGGGTTTCGAGAACACGAATGGGCCATTAAACATGGTCAACATGCGATCGAAGTTCGGCGCCAAAATGACAAAAAGAACTTTCCGGAAGCACAAAACTTGCTTGGCTCAATATTGATCGACGCAGGGCGCCCGGCTGAAGCGATTGTTTATCTTAAAAAAGCACGTGCCGATTTATTGTACGTCACCCCGTATTTTGCGGATAAAGAGTTGGGTGTTGCGCACCTCAAACTTGGCGAGGCGGCTAAGGCCATCACCTATTTCGAGCGGGCACTTTCTGGACATGCAGATTTGTGTGGTGCTTATATCAACTTGATCGAGGCCTATGAACTAGAGCAACGACATGATCGTGCATTGCATACCGCCGACCGATTTGTTGAAACATGCGACACAGATCGGTTGCGCGCTTCATGCGGACCCGCTTTATTATCCGCAGGCTATTATCGTCGAGGCATGTCTTATCTTAAACTTGGACAACGGGATGCGGCCATCGATAGCTTTCGTATTTGCACTGAGCGTTTCTCGGGGGAGGCTGTTTCAGATAGATGTCTACAGAACTTTAACCGTTTGATACGCGGCGCTGGGTCTTGAATACCGCGACACATCGACAAAAGGAAGTGCGTGCTTGGGTCGTTCATGTACGTCGTCATCGCGAGCATGATGCATTAATACGTCTTGTCGGACAAGACATCGGGGCCTGCCAGGTATTCTGTCGGGGAATGTTTCGGACATCAAAAAAAAGAGTTGCAGGTGTCGAACGTGTCCATACAGGCGATTATGGTATGGTGGGGCTTAAACAGTCACGGTCTGGTGACACATATCGTCTGAATCACTTTGAGCCTGTACATCGATTGATCGAATTAGGAGATACGCCTTTGTGGCAGGCTCAGTGCAGCTATTTACTTGAGTGGCATGAACAAATTTCACGAATGCCAACCCCTGAAGATGATGCCTTTGTTCTATCATTTTTATTGCATCTGAAACAATGTGGTGCGGATCCACACATCTCGGCTTGTTTATTACGTGGATTTGAATTTGCATTGTTGACCAGAGCCGGTGTGTGTCCAGAGGTTATTGTGAGAACATCATGGATCGGTGATGAGACTCTTTACTACCGGTTTTCGGAAGGAGAAATCACGCGAAATGCCGTATCGGATGGGTTCGCAGTTGATCATCGAACAGTTGAATTAATGCAATTGATCCAGCAAGCATCTGCATTAAAGCTGGCGGCGTCACTTTCGATCAACGCGTCTGATATTGAGCAGAAGACATTGAAGCGGTTAGGACAGATATTTATGCAATTATCCAAGCAACTTGGGTGCCGTATGCCTGCTTCTGCAAAAATGCTGAGGGCATTGCGAAATCCCGCCATTTAGTGCACTTATATTGTTGTTCCTGTTTTGATATGAAAATCGGATTCATATTAAATACGCTTAAATCATTGTGGAGGCTGAATAGATGTTGACGTTAGTTCTTGCGCTTGTGTGTGGTCTTATGGCAAGTGGATTATGCTCGCTTGCATTTAGCATTATATCAAGCGTGGTATGTGGCGTGCTGATTGCCATCGCTGTATTTTTTGTTTTATCACGTTTGATTGGTCAGCGACTTCAAGCTGAAATGCTTTCTGTTCAACAGAGCCTTGGCCAAGGACCTCAATACATTACCAGAGCGATTGGACAGATGAAGGACATTCGCGACAAATATGCTAAGTGGCAATTCTTCGCAGCGTCATCGATGGATGCACAAATTGGCACTATTTTGTTTATGCAAAAGAAATACAAAGAAGCTGAACCTTATCTTGAAAAAGCGTTTAGCCGTATATGGCAAGCGAAAGCGATGTTAGGTGTGCTGTATTGGAAACGCAAAGAATACCAAAAAATGGATGACGCTTTTGAACTCGCCGCGAAGTATTCTCCGAAGCAGGGATTGTTATGGGGGGTTTGGGGATACTTACATCAAAAAGCCGGTGCACAAGATAAAGCGATTCAAGTGCTATCACGTGGACATAAAATTTTAGCGGAGAAAGATCCAACACTACAGAGCAATTTGCTGGCACTTCAGAATGGCAAGAAGATGAAAATGAAAACATATGGAGACGCTTGGTATCAATTTCATCTTGAGACACATCCTCAAATGAAAGCAGCCGCACGTGGACAGATGCGTTTTGCACGCCGGTAGAGACCACCTATCGTGAAAGTGTCGAGTGCCCAATTTCGGATGCGTTATCCGGACGGTCGAGCGGTTTACGCGACGGCACACATACCGTGCACCATCGGTCGTCGGAGTGGGCATGCCATTCAGATATTGCATCCAGATGTATCGAAAGCACATCTGCGTATCGATATACAAGATGGTTTGATTGTCCTTGAAGATTTGAACTCAGCAAATGGGACAACCCTCAATGGACATCGAATCACGCAATCAGAAATTCAAACGGGAGATGAGATTGTTTTAGGCGAACAAGTGACACTTGATGTCTTGAGTTTACCCAGACTCAAAGTGCTTCGAGAAGGTCAATCAACCATTTTGGGTGAAGGGACCATTCTTGAGCACGTCCCAAAACGTCGTCATGAACAACAGCGTGACTATGCACAACATATCGTTTCTGAAATTTCGAAATCGAATGATGATGGACGCCCAGAGCGTGTGGCGTATCAAATGCTTGATCGACTGCAGACATATCTTTTTTTTGATCGGGCCAGCCTGTATTTGAAAGATGACGAGGGAGAGCTTGAGTGTGTGGCCACCCGAGGTCGTGTTGGTGTGCCAGCTGTATTTCCTGCATCTGTGCAAAAGCAAGTGGATAGAACAAACCGAGGTGTGCTGACCCATGATGCTCGACAAGATGCTGCATTGAAGTCGAATATGTCGATTATTGATTTGGATGCGCGTTCTTCAATTGCTGTGCCAATTCGAATTCATCAAGAGATTCTTGGATACATATATATTCTCTCCGTGGGGACACGTTTTGACTATCAATCACACGATGTTCAACAGCTTGAAACAATCGCTGCGACCTTGGCCTTGGTTCTTGAAAACATGATGCTTCGTCAACAGATACAAAAAGAAATTCGGTTGGAAGAAGCCTTATCAAAATTTTTGCCCCCAGCCTTGATCGTGGCTTTGAAAAGTCAGTCGAAGAACTCAAAGAATACGCTTGAAAAAAAACTCGACTTGCTACAGCGGACACAAAAGTTGAATGCGACGGTCATGTTTGTTGATATTCGAAATTTTACAGAATTGGCGTCGAGCTTTCCTGCTGAAGATGTGGTGCGTTGGTTGAATGAATATTATGATGCAATTGTTGAACTGGTTTTCAGATTTGGAGGCAGTATCGATAAACTGATGGGTGATGGACTCATGGCGGTCTGGGGGGTTGCCCAAGACACTGAACAACATGCTTTTGAGGCTACATCGGCGGCGCACGCAATCATAGCGCTTGTTCAGGGCCGAACCCCCCCGTTCTTTGAAGGTACGGGGCAACCGATTCATGTGGGTGTTGGCATCGCGACTGGAAACCTCATTTCGGCTATTATTGGGGGGAGTGCCCGTCAAGATCATACTGTCCTCGGTCATACGGTGAATGTGGCCAGTCGACTTTGCGATGCTGCTTCGGCGAATGAAATATTGTTGGCATCGACGACTGGAAAATTATTACCAAATCAGTGTAGATTGAGACCTAAAGGAGAAGTATCAATGAAAGGTCTTGGGCCGGCAGTTCGCGTATACGCGTTAGATACCATTCAAACAGGTGAGTTGGCAGGATGAAGCAGCATAATTGCCGAGCATGTGGTGCAGTATTGCCAACGCTATCGCATTTGAATGTTGGTGATACGGTCAAGTGTCATTCTTGCGGTACCAAAATGGTACTCAAATCAGCAAAGTCGAAGCAAAGAGAATCGACCAACGAATTTGATATTCACCCAGCGCTTGCGAAACGCTACCGAGATATTGGTAGTGACCACTCAAATAGAGAGCCGACAGGAGATGTCGGCCAGCCCGCTCAGCAAAAACGGGTTCATTCTGGTCGACCCCGTTTTCCAGATATTCCTGGATACCGAATCCTTGATATTGTTGGTAAGGGGGCAATGGGGCAGGTATACAAAGCGGTTTTTGAGCGAACAGATCAGCTTGCAGCCGTTAAAGTGCTGGCGCCGAACTTGGCAAGTCGTCCTGATTTTATTGCGCGTTTTGAACGTGAAGCAGCGGCACTTGACGCCGTTGAGCATCCTGGTGTTGTTCCTATTTTAGAGCGTGGGCAAGCGGATGATCTACATTTTTTAAGTATGCCTTTTGTCGAAGGGGTCTCGCTGAGAAGGTTGATGCCAAAGGGGGGATTGCCTGCGCTCAGGGCAATTCGGTATGCCCGTCAAATTGCCCAAGCCCTCGGTGCTGCGCACGATAAGCAGGTTGTTCATCGAGACCTTAAACCTGAAAATATATTGGTTCAAGAAACGCCAGATGAATTTGGAACATACCATGAGATATTGATCCTCGTTGACTTTGGTCTTGCGGGGATGGGAGACGACGACCCACATCCGAACCTAACCAAAAGTCGTATGACGATGGGGACTGTTAATTATATGGCCCCTGAACAGCGGACAGACGCCAAACGTGTTGGTCCTGAAGCTGATATATATGCGCTTGGCGTTATTTTTTATGAAATGTTGACTGGCGATTTACCCCTTGGACGATTTCATCTACCAACCGAGCGCCCAGGACTTGGCCACTTACCGAAATCGTTAGACAAGTTGATATCAAAAATCTTGCAACAAGATGTGAGCAAGCGCTATCGCTCGATTCCTGAACTTGAAAAAGACTTCAAAAAAATAGAAGCAGCACTTCGACGTCAGAGTTTTTCTGAAACGGTGGTGGGCCGCGCAAGCGGGGTCCCACTTGAAAAACCAAACCAGTTAGCAACTTCCCCTGAACACGTCACGCAGCCTCCCTATCAAGCTTTTCAAGGTGAACAGAAAATCAGCGATGTGTTGAGTGGTACATCAGGACCATCAAGTGAGACCGGCTCATCCTTATCCTCAATGATGTTTGCACAACGTCAAATTCCTTGGATGATGATTTTTGGAGTGGCCGCATTATGTTCGTTGTTGGGTATTTTTTGGCTGATGGAGTCTAAGTCGGCACCAGAAGAAGAAGTCGTTGTAGAGAAAGACGACGTCAAAACAGATACGACAGTTCCCGAAGATAAAAAGTCTCTCTCGGTGCAATTCCCGAATATTCAATGGATAGGGGCTGGCTGGGAATTAGATGAGTCAGATCACGTTGTAGCACATACTAATTATGCTCTGCGGCAAGAACCATCGCTCGCAATTTTTAAGAATAATATGCGTGAATCAATCCGTTTCGAGCAAGCAATATATCTTCCTCCAGAGGGGGCTGGTGGTGTCGCACATATGGATTTGGCTTATGGTGGGATTCATCTCTTAACTGAAGAAAGGGCATACGGTGTTGTCGTGAGTACGAAAGGAGAATGCTTCTTTTTTCAAGTGGATGAATCAGGTCAAAATGATGTACGGCCTTTGAGTTGTCAGGCTTCAGATAAGCATCGACTATCATTAGCATGTGATCGTTCAGAAGGAATCAAATGCGTCATAAGTATTGACGATGTTGAGAAAAAAACATTTGTCATTGACGGAGATACTGGTAGCTCATGGCGGCCAGCACTCGTTTGTCATAGAACAACATGTCAGTTTGACAAACTTGTTGAGGAATAACAGCAGCTGATCTATGCAAAATTGATCGAATAATTTCTTTTTGAAGCGTTCGAATGCTATCAACAGCTATGCGATTGATGTTTGCGCTGTTAAAATCATGGTGGCCACTTGTATTGGCGACAGCCATGATGATTCTCTGGATTGCTCAGGGCGGCTTATTATCTGATTTATCCCAAGAACATTGGCGTGGTCGGCTTGAGGCAGAACTGCAATTGATGGCATTCGAGGCAGATGATATTGCCCAATCTTACTCCACAGCCGAATCCGGTTCGGAGAATCGACATATCCGTGAGGGGGCTTTGATAGAAGTGAAAAGACTGGATGAGTCGGCGCTCTCCAAAGCGCTTTCTCAAGATATCGACCCGGATAAGCGTCAGCATTTTAAAGATATTGTGTCGAATCATCATCAGCTTTCAGGGTTTATCGCCAGCGTGTCAGGCGCAAAGTATTTAAACATTCGTATGGTGAATGGTTTAGATGAGGTCCCCTCGTATTTGTGGGTCGAACTTGATGTTTCGCGGCGTCTCGCATCATTATTTCGTCAAATTGATATGCAACTCTCTATACGACCTTATGGAGATAGCTCGACAGCCAAGCCAGCGAGTTGGCAACCAAAGCTTGGATTATTTGATATCCTTCTCCCATATGAGCAAATTGATGTTGAGCAACTTGGTGAAGATGGTTTTCCCTATGCCGCGACCCATGGTCTTTGGCATGTGACTGAAGTACAGCATGCGGCACTAAATGATGCACTGCTTATTCGATTGGAGACACATCAGCTGAAGAAAGCGCATCAACTTGGGCGCATTCAGCTGATCGGTATGCTGCTGACGGCGTTTTGGCTTCTGGCATCTTTAATGATGCGTGTGTGGCCTATTTTACGTCAATCAGAAGCAACTCACTCTGTTGAACAGTTGCCACAAAAGGATATCGTAAAGCCTGCTTCGGCCGACACGTCACCAATACATGAAAATGTTGTTCCTGAGCAGATCCCCGAGTATGTCAATCCTATGCCAGTCGCCTCACCAACGGAAGCAGATAACGCAGAGCAGCTCAACGTTGTTGATCCTGCTTCGATACCAGAAGCATTTCCCCGTCATATGACCCAAGACTTTTCGAAAGTTGATATTTCAAAGATCCGACAACGAGATGAGGACAAACCATATTGGCAACTATTTGATGAATTTATTTCGATGCGGTCTGCATGCTCACAAGATAATCACGGTATTACCTATCCGAAGTTTGAAAGAAAGTTACTGGCATCAAAAGCTCAAATTATGCGTGAGCTGAAGGTTGAAGATGTTGAGTATCATGTTCATCAAAAAAATGGTCGTGCCGCACTTAAAGCTGTTCCGATTGTCCACTCATGAATTTGGGTACTGCAACCAATACCATTTGCACACAAGCCCTGTGTCAAAATGTCCACTTGAGTAGGACCATTTTGCTGTTCGTATTTGTGTGTTCTTGGCCCTGTTTCTCTGAGCCGATTGACGCCTTATCTCCTGACGTGCTTAGGGAACACCGTATATTATTCGACGAGTCTGGTTCCGCTTACATGCCGATTAAAATTGTTGATGGCGCCCATGATATCCATCTTGATTTCTTGGATGCGAAGCATACCTGGGCGTCGGCCCCATCACGGTCCAAATACCCCAAAACGCTTGATATTCAAGTTCGCCGTCTGAATCGACCGGAACATATGGCGTGGATTGTTCTATCTCGATATGACTTAGATGATGTTGAAAGCCTGAAGATCGCGACAAAACGATGGGAGCAAGCCGGTATTCAATTAGATGTTGAAAGAGTTGGCAGTGTCTATTCTCTAGGCCGGGGAGCAGAGATCGATAACCGGCAATACCGACTCCTGGCTTTTATCGACGACATAGAAGAGCGAGCCGCATTTGTTAAGGCGCATCGAGAAGAGATCGACGGCACGACTTATCGACGAGCACCGCCATCAAGAACGCAATTTAGAATGTCCAGTGGGCGCCATCAAGAACGCCGTTCATTCACACATTTGAAAGGGATGAATGGACGCTTTCAAGTACGTGGGATGAAGCATACATATCGTGGTGACGTTGTCGTTATGCCAGATCGTCATGGATTGTTAGCTGTCATTAATATTATCTCAATCGATGACTTAATTGCAGGAATTTTACCCGCTGAAATCTTTCCTTCGGCACCATTGGAGTCTCAAAAAGCGTTGGCTGTTGCCGCTCGCGGCGCTCTATTCTCCAAAATAGGTACGCGACATCTGCTCGATCCGTTTGTATTATGCTCGGAAGTACATTGCCAGGCGTACAAAGGTATTCAACGTGAAACGAAGCGTAGTCGAAGGGCGGCGAAAGAAACGAGTGGACAGCTCCTTTTCCATGGGCATCGATTGGTTGATACGGTATATTCCGCCTCGTGTGGCGGTCATACGGCAAGAGCAGATCATATATGGCCGAAATCGCCATATCCAGAATTAATGGGACGCGTCGATGATCATAAACACCATGTCTCATCATATTCAGGGGAGCTCGCTGATGAGAATCGACTTCGACACTTCATTGATGAACAAACACACCTCGGATTCTGTCAACACTCAGGTTTTCCAGGCGCCCATAAAAATCATCGTTGGCATAAGGTGATATCCGGGAATCGGCTCGACAAACTATTTGCAGATAGTCAAATTGGTATGATTCGTGACATTGAAGTGATTAAGAGAGGGGATGGCGGACGTCTCAAAAGATTGCGCGTGAGTGGAAGTGCGGGGGAGGTCACACTTGAGTCTGAGCTCAGTATTCGGCGGACATTCGGTGGACTAAAATCGGGATTTGCTTATGTTGATATCGAGAAAGATGCGTCAGGTCGAATTCGAGAAGTGTCTTTTACTGGTGCGGGTTTTGGTCATGGCGCGGGCTTATGTCAACATGGCGCAATTGGGATGAGCCGAGCAGGGCATACATATGATGAGATTTTGAAACACTACTACCCAGGCTCTGAAATCGGTCAAATCACGTATAAATCACTAGATTGAAAAAGTTTTTGCCTATCTAGAGTGGAAATTTATGGGATTTGGATTTAAACTAAATAAAGGAGTGTGATCTATGACAAAAAGTGAGCTGATCGAAGAATATTCGGATCGTTTAAAGAATGTCTCCAAAAAAGATGTTGAAGAGATTGTTGAAATCATTTTTGAGAGCATGTCACAAGCCCTTGAAGATTTGAATAGAATCGAGATTCGGGGCTTCGGGTCTTTCGTTGCCAAAGAGCGTAAGCCACGTAAAGGCCGTAATCCAAGAACGGGTGAACAAGTTGACGTGCCCAGAAAATGGGTCCCATTTTTTACTGTGGGTAAAGAGCTGCGGGAACGGATTAATGGTGAGAAAGTAGAAGAAAGTGGCGTCGGATTTTCGGTTTCTTCATCAAATGGGTTTTCTTTGTAAATCATCCAACTAGAAGTGTTTTAAACACTTCAACAAGATTGCTTTGACCGCTTCAAATCATGCCAAAACAGCTGCGATTATATTAATCGGCGATGAGATTTTAACCGGTAAAACTCAGGATAAAAATGGCTACTATGCCTCTTTACGTCTATTCGAACATGGGGTTGAGCTGCATGAAGTTATTGTTATTCCAGATGTCAAAGAAAAAATAGTCGACACAGTTCTTCGTGTTAAAGATGAGGTTGACTATGTTTTTACGAGCGGTGGGATCGGCAGTACACATGACGATATTACTTATTTATCAATCGCCGAGGCGTTCAAGAGAGGATTAAAGCTGAATGAATCATATGCTTCTGAAATGATTCATGAAATAGGTAAGAAAAGAGGTCTTCCAACGCTTGCAGAGTTGATCAAAGAGCGTAGCCCTTTACTTAAAATGGCGACATTTCCGCAGCCGAGCGAGCTTATCATCACACCAAATATGTGGGTGCCACTCATTCGAGTTGAAAATGTCTATATTTTTCCGGGTATCCCATCCTTGTTTAGGCCCATGTTCGACAATTTATTGCTAAGTATACCGAGTCAAAAGAAAACACGTCGGCTTCTTTATACTGATCGAGTTGAAGGTCAATTTGCTCAACACCTTGAAATCATACAAAAAAATAACAATGATGTTGCGATAGGGTCTTACCCCAGGGCACCAGGTGGAGCCTATCGTGTTAAGATTTCAATTGAGGGCTATCAAGCTGAAGCGGTCGTCTTGGCATCGAATCAAGTCGCCAATATGTTGACCGATTTGGGGGGGTGGGTCACCGCTGAAGAGCCAAGTTCTTAGGTCAATCAAGAGTCGTGCCAACTATCAAAATTTGTGTAATTTTGGCAAGATAACCTGTTGACACCTGTCCAATGATCACTTACTCAAGGCAGATACGCGTGGGGTTTGTTGCCCCGATCGATCATTAGGTGGTGCAATGCTTCAGCATTCAAGAACGGTTCGTTTAGATACTTATATATATGCACCGCCCAAGATTTCATTCACATTTCAAAAAATAATTCAACAATTCATCGCACGGTGAGGTGGTAATATGGCAACGCAAGTTCAAGAGAATTTCGCGATTCGTAATAACTTTGGAACGATTGAGGCAGGTATCGAACTGCCGAATCTTGTTGATATCCAACGAAAGAGTTATGACGCGCTTTTGCAGGCTTCTGCAGAACCTGAAAAGAGAGCAAACACAGGTTTAGAAAGCGTTCTGAGAAGTGTCTTTCCGATTAAAGATTACAATGAATCAGCTTCCCTCGAGTACGTGAAGTACGCGCTTGATAAACCGAAGTATGATGTTGTTGAGTGTCGATCTCGTGGCATGACTTTTGCGGCGCCGATGAAAGTGACCATTCGTTTGGTCCTGTGGGACAAAGACGAAGTGACCGGTACACAGTCGATTCGTGACGTCAAAGAGCAAGAAGTTTATTTTGGTGAAATTCCGCTCATGACTGAGTACGGAACATTTGTCATCAACGGGACAGAGCGTGTTGTCGTGAGTCAGCTGCAGCGTTCTCCTGGAGTCTTTTTTGATAGTGATGATGGTAAGACACACTCAAGCGGAAAATTACTCTACAATGCACGGATTATTCCTTACCGTGGTAGTTGGCTCGACTTTGAGTTCGACCACAAAGATTTGATTTATTGTCGTATCGACCGCCGTCGTAAATTCCTTGTCACGACGCTACTTCGTGCGTTGGGTTATGATGATGAAGGTCTATTGGATTTCTTTTACGATACAGAAATCGTTCGTCTGACCGGCAAGAAAAAATACGAGAAAGTCATTAACTACGATTTGTTGTTACATCAACGTGCAACAAAAGACGTTAAAGACCCAAAAACGAAAGATGTTCTCGTTCGTAAGAATCGTAAGTTTACGCGTCTATCGATTAAGAAAATGAAAGCAGCCGGTATGGAAACACTTGAGCTGAATGAAGATGAATTTTCAGAATTGATTTCAGCAAAAAACATTACGGACGACAGTGGTGAAGTCGTTGTTAAAGCAAATGATGTCCTCACAGTTGAGCAACTTGAAACATTGCGTAAGAGTGGTGTTGAAGAAGTTGAAGTTCTGTATATCGACGGTCTGAACGTTGGTGGTTTCTTCCGAGATACACTTGAACTAGACAAAGTATCGGAACGCGAAGAGGCGATCATGGAAATCTACCGTCGCCTAAGACCGGGGGATCCACCCACGCTCGAAATCGCTGAGACATTGTTCAACAATTTATTCTTTAATCCTGAGCGATATGACCTGTCTGAAGTCGGTCGATTGAAGTTGAATCATAAATTCGATCTTGATGAATCACTCGACAATACTGTCCTCACCAAGCGTGATATCATGGAAGTGGTTCGTTTCCTCGTTGAATTGAAAAACGAGGCTGGTCCGACAGATGACATCGATCACTTAGGTAATCGACGTGTACGTGCTGTTGGAGAGCTTCTTGAAAATCAATACCGTGTGGGTCTTGTTCGTATGGAGCGTGCCATTAAAGAGCGGATGAGTGTTCAGGAAATTGATACATTGATGCCACATGATTTGGTCAATGCGAAACCTGTTGCAGCGGTTGTGAAAGAGTTCTTTGGTTCATCGCAGCTATCGCAATTTATGGATCAAACAAATCCGCTGTCCGAAGTTACACACAAGCGCCGCCTATCGGCATTAGGACCTGGTGGTTTGACGCGTGAGCGTGCAGGCTTTGAAGTTCGTGACGTTCATACAACACACTATGGTCGAATGTGCCCGATTGAAACGCCAGAGGGACCAAATATTGGTCTGATTTTGTCGTTGTCTACACATGCGCGAATCAACCAATATGGCTTTGTTGAAACACCATATCGAACAGTCAAAGACGGTAAGGTGATGAAGCATGTTGAGTACTACTCGGCATTGCAAGAAGAAAGTCACATGATTGCGCAGGCGACTACACGTGTTGGTGAAGATGGAACGCTGATCG
>JAHDGS010000157.1 GCA_020627505.1 Myxococcota bacterium | reverse complement strand
CAGACAGCTAGACATCGGACAAGACTTTCAGATAAGATCATGATGGATCGGAGGCATAATGTCATACAACCTGAAATCACTAAACTTACCGAAATTGAAAGGGACTGCTCTTAAAGTCATGGCAAGCCTACTTGGAAAGAAGCCAACCCGGGCCTTGTTGGCGCCAAGTCTATTAAAAAATGGCGGAATCTCTGATTTTCGCGAATGGGGCATTTCAGCACAGCCACTCCACCGGCCGATCGACTTATATGGGTTGAATGGCCAGGCGCCGAAAGGCGACGGCACAGAAAGATTGAAAGCATTTATTAAGTCTCGTGAAGGGCAGCCAAAAGGTCAGGTCAGACGCCTGCATGCCGCGTTCTTGGCCGGAGAAATGACGCCCAAGGATGTTATTTTTCAAATCTTTGAAGCCATCGACAAAGATACGAAAGGGCGACATCGGATAAATGCTGTGATTGCAATGAACAAAGAAGAAGTGCTATCGATGGCTGAAGCCGCTGCCATTAGGTATATGAATCAGCAACCTTTGTCGGTGCTCGATGGCATTCCGATATTTATTAAAGACGAAATGCATGTTGCCGGCTATGAAACGACTGTTGGTACTCGGTTCTTATCCAATGGCGTTGAAGCAGAGGACGCGACGCTTGTGAAAAGACTGAGAGACTTAGGCGCGATTATTATGGGCAAGACAAATCTCCATGAGATTGGCATTAATCCGACGGGCTATAACGACCGATTTGGTCCGGTGTCAAATCCATATATGCCAACGCACGATCCGGGAGGTTCATCGAGTGGCTCCGCAGCAGCTGTCGCGGCCGGTTGGTGCCCGATTGCTATCGGGGCTGATGGTGGTGGTTCAATTCGAATTCCCGCCGCATTTTGTGGGGTCGCAGGACTCAAAGCAACCTACGGTAGAATATCGGAGCATGGTGTTTTTCCTTTATGTCATAGCGTCGGCCATGTCGGTCCAATCGCAAGTACGGTCGAAGACTGTGTCATTGGTTATCTTGCAATTGCCGGTGTCGATGCACATGATGAAGTGAGCCAGCGCCAAGGGCCGATGAAGCCTGTCAAGACGATGAAAGATATGTCGAACGTAAAGATAGGTGTGTTTGAGCCCTGGGCGAATCATGCTGATGAAGATATGCGACATGCTTATGCGAATGCCCTCCGTTTTTGTGAAGAGCAGGGGGCGACAATTATTGATATCGACATTCCAGGCTTAAATGAGATGCGTGTTGGGCATGCCGTCACGATTTTGTCTGAAATGACTGCCGCGATGCAAAACCATCAAAGTAATTTTGGCCAGCACGGTGCAAGCGTGCGTGCCAGTCTTGCTATCGGACAATCTCTTACAGGTCGTGATTATGTCAGAGCACAAATGCTACGACGTGAGGCCGCAGCAGTATTTGATAAGGTATTCGCTGAAGTCGATGTCATTTTGACGCCGGCGACAGGAATTGTCGCCCCTGAAGTACGGCACAGCTGATCCGATCTGAGTAGCACAACAGAAGCCATGCGCTATGTCGTGACAGGGAACTTTCTGGGATATCCCGCACTCACCGTTAACGTCGGCTTGAGTGCACGTGGACTACCAACAGGCATACAGTTAATGGGCCCCTCATGGAACGAGCATCGTTTATTGTCCTATGGGTTACTCATGTCCGAGCTCGAAACAACAGTGATGCCACGCGCGTATGTTGACTATTTTCAATAATCAATTGGAGCGCAGCTAGAGTAAACCTCAATAGAGTTGGTCTGGCAGATGTTCAGCATTTTTCTTGATTCAAGAAGCACCGGAACAGCATATATCTGGATATGCTGTGAGGACGTGACGAAGAATCAGGGAAAATGAATGGATATTCGTCGATCAACTTTGTTGAGGTTTACGCTAAGCGTACTGTACTTCAAATAGTCGAATGACGCCGTCTTTCCAGTGCGTGACCAGAGTGTCACCTGAAAAGTCGATACCATTCGGCTCATTGATATACTGTGTGCGCTTATCAATCGATAGGCCACGGTAATCATCACCATTATCTTTTTGGTCCTCGACATATTCTTGGAACCGCATATTCATTTCAGGAAGGACCTCAACCTTTTGAACGGCATCGCCCGTATAGGCGTCGATGAGAGCGACAGCGCCATCCCATCCCGCTGTGGCAAGCAGCCGCCCATTTTCATGAAAGGCGAGGTTGGTCACTACGCGACGGTGACCTCGGTAAGTCGATATCAGGTCATTGGTTTCGGCATCATAGATATGCACGCGTCCATTGCCTGCTCCGGTGGCAAAGAGTTTTCCATCATCCGAGTAAACGGTTTTATACACTGCTGAATATTGATTCGTCATATGATCTGAAAGTTCGGCAGCTCGTTCGTGTGTTGTGATATCCCATACAACCGCTTTTCCGCCGCCTGGTGCTGCAGTGAGTTGCTGCCCATCAGGTGAAAAGGTGAGTTGGTTGACACCCCAATCATGTGGACCCAGTCGGGTGACTTCCGAGCCATCAGCGGCATGCAATAAAATGACTTCGCGGCTACCATGGGTACCGACTGCAATGGTTTGACCATCGGGGGATAATGCGAATGCGTCACATCCCCAATCATCAGGTTTTTCTGTTTCGTAAATCTTTGTTTGACGCTCAATATCGAATGCACACAAACGGCCACGATCATCCATGCTATAGGCGATACGATTATCTGGCGATAAGACGGTGTAGCGAACGAGTCCTTTTTGCGCAGGTAGTTGTGCCAGTAGACGTTCTTGCTCAACATCCCATATTTGAAGCTCGCTCCCTTCGTCACCAGCAGAGGTGACAAACGTTTCGCCATCAGTTGAGAGGGTATGTCCGTTCGCCCAGGGGGTCGGGCTTTGGAATGTTCGACTTATCGCACCTGTTTCGAGATCCCATAACCTAAATTCATCCTCTTCGTAGTATCGGCTGAGGACTTTCGTCCCAGATGCGACGACTCGACCGGAGACAGGGCCGCGGTTTGCGACAAAGGTTCTCGTCTGGAGAAGTCCGGTTGGGACCAGGTCGCATGCGGGTTCTACTTGCTGAATATTGGCAGCCGTCTGAACCGCGTGTTCTTTTAGAGCAGGTGTCACTTGAATCTTATCGAGGTAAGCCGATAACTTTTTGATTGTCTGGGCTTGGGCCTGATAACGTCCATCGGTCATTTTTCGATAAAGGCATAATAAGTCGTTGCCGACTTTTGAGCCATTTGGATCGAACGTTTGTGCAATTGAAATAAGTTGATCGACCTCTGTCCGGGAAATAATATTATTCTGCACAGCTTTGGTCAGCGTTGTTTTAAAAATACGTTTGGTCATGGTGTTTCTCCTGTTGATTCTGAAGAAAGCCTCCGGTGTGTTCAAATTATATACGTCGACCGAGTCACTTTGGCGTATTTTATCTCGTTGAGGACTAAAGCCTATTTAAAACAGGGGGTTGCTCAAAGATTATTTATTCGCAGAGGTGGAATTTTGCCATCACATCATATACAAAGGACTTGGAGGAATTATGGTTTCACTTAAACTGACGAATGAACAAATTCAACTACAGAAGCTTGCCCGAGACTTTGCCAAAAACGAAATGCGCCCAAAAGCGGAGCATCACGATCATACGGGTGAATTCCCGAAAGAGATTATCGATAAAGCGTGGGAGCTTGGATTGGTGAATACCCATATTCCGATGGAATATGGTGGGATTGGACTCTCGCTTGTCGATGAAGTCATCATGACTGAAGAGCTTGGTTGGGGATGTACAGGTATGGCAACCGCCATCACGGCGAACAGCCTTGCGCAAGCCCCACTGATTGTCGCTGCATCAGATGAGCAGAAGAAAAAGTGGTTGCTGCCATTTTCTGAGCGTTCGCATATGTGTTCTTATGCTGTCACGGAGCCGGGTGCAGGATCTGATGTTGCGGGTTTGAAAACAACTGCTGAAAAGAAAGGCGATAAGTATATATTGAATGGCACAAAGATGTGGATTACAGGTGCTGGTTACGCGGAGTGGTTCTTTGTGCTCGCTAAAACGGATAAAGATGCAGGTCACCGTGGCATGAGCGGCTTTGTTGTTGATGCGAAGTTACCGGGTGTCACGATCGGTAAAAAAGAAGACAATATGGGGCAACGTTGTTCAGATACACGCGCCGTCACATTTGAAAATGTCGAAGTCCCTGCCGATTGTTTGCTCGGTGAAGAAGGGCAAGGATTTACCATTGCGATGAAAGCATTTGATCATACGCGACCATTAGTGGCTGCTGCTGCTGTTGGCTTATGTCGAGCGGCGATGGAGCATGCGTTAGCATATGCTTCAGAAAGAAAAACATTTGGAAACTGGATTACCTACCATTCAGTATTTTGCCGAAA
>JAHDGS010000030.1:25154-26244 GCA_020627505.1 Myxococcota bacterium | reverse complement strand
TCAATAAAAAAAGGGGGATGCACAAAAACGATATTGCGAAAAAAAATAAGCACCAATTTGAGACGCCGACCGATATAAATATCGACGATATGGCCTGGGAGGGATAGAATATGATTATGAGAGTACTTTTGACGGTCTTTTCTTTATGTTTGATAACAGCCTGTGGACCGGCGCCACAATCAACTGTTTCCGGCCAGTCTTCTCAAACTGTTGACGAGACAACACCTCAACAAACAGAACCAGGTTGCTGCTGTTCTTATGCAGTTGATGCGGTTAGCTTCGCTGAATGCCCAAACCAAGGTGGGCTCACGCGCATCGAACACGCTAGCGCTGAAGAGGCTGAATCGATATGTATTGAGAACGCGTGCTCTTAAGAACGCTCTAAGCTGACACTAAAAATTTTTGAGAACGCGAAAAAGGCGCTGATTTTCACTAAAATAGATTCTCGGGACTAAACCTTATTGGGGAGAAGGTAATCGCAATGCAAGTTCGTGTAAGCGCAGCGCAACCAAATCGGGAAAACGATATTTTAATCAAAAAGGCTTAGTTTATTTGGCAGCTCTTAAATGTTACTCAGATCGAGTTTAAGATGGTTCAAAAATACATAGATCGTTTCTATTAGCCAACAGAAACCCATCCATAGAGGTGCATAATCTAGCCTGATGAAACCATGAACATGCAAACCTGATTGATATTTCCATGGGCAACGTCCAGTCACTTTTTCGAGCAGATAGCCCATCATATATTCTATTATGAAAAGCGCAAAGGTATACACGCATAAACGGAGCAATACGTGTTCTGCTGAAAGGTAAGATTGAAGTGGTGAAAGCAAGAGCACGCCACCGCCATAGATTGGAAACATCCAAATATATGAATGTCCCATCAAACGCGTTTTTGTTTGAATCGACGATCGTTTATCAAATAGTTCGCTGAGTGCTGTAAAGAAAACCTCAACCGTGACACCAAGGCAGCCAAAAGCACAAAAAAGAAAAAATAATTTCATTTCTAGAGGACTTTATCACAGAATTTTTCTATAGGCAGTGACCCGGCAGTGACCCGGCAGTGACCCGGCAGTGACCCGGCAGTGACC
>JAHDGS010000030.1:13626-25061 GCA_020627505.1 Myxococcota bacterium | reverse complement strand
GACCCGGCAGTGACCCGGCAGTGACCCGGCAGTGACCCGGCAGTGACCCGGCAGGTCCCTAAGCTTGTCGAAGGGCCTAATCTAGCCTTCACGTTCATATAATAATGCTAGACCTTGACCAACACCAACACAGAGTGTCGCAATCCCAAGCGTGAAATTCTTTCGCTCCATAATATTGATCATCGTCGTTAAAATCCGATTACCTGAACAACCAAGTGGGTGCCCGAGTGCGATCGCACCACCATTCAAGTTCACCTTCGACGCATCAAGTCCAAGTTCTTTGATGACCGCAAGACTTTGTGCGGCAAAGGCTTCATTGAGTTCGAAGATGTCAATATCGGCAACCGTATATCTGGTTTTGGCGAGTAGCTTCTCTACGGCGGGGACAGGACCTCGCCCCATAACACGTGGATCGACACCGGCAGAAGCCCAGCCTCGAAGTGTTCCTCGAATAGTCAGGTTGTTCTTCTCCGCGTATTCACGCGATGCGAGCAAGATTGCTGATGCGCCATCATTCAATGTGGAGCTGTTACCCGCAGTCACTGAGCCACCTTTTCTAAAGACGGCTCTGAGTTTCGCAAGTGCTTCGAGAGAAGTCGTTGCTCGTGGGCCTTCATCTTTACGAATAATAATTGGGTCACCTTTGCGTTGTGGAATTGACACAGGAATGATTTCCCTATCAAAGGCACCAGTTTTTTGTGCTTCTAGGGCTTTCATATGACTCTCATATGCAAAACGATCTTGTTCTTCTCGAGAGATCGAATGACGTTCCACAAGATTCTCTGCTGTTTCTCCCATGCCTTCGAGTGGAAAAAGCTCAGCCATTTTTGGATTTGGGAACCGCCAGCCGAGTGCCGTATCGTAGACTTCTGGTTTTTTTGGCTGAAAGCCACGGGCTGGTTTACCCATCGAGAATGGAGCACGGCTCATGCTCTCAACACCACCTGTTAAGCAGACGTCATAATCTCCAAGCATAATACCGCGCGCTGCACCAATACAGGCCTCAAGTCCAGATGCGCACAATCGATTGACTGTTACAGCGGGCACAGACTGGGGAAGACCTGCCAATAGGGTGGCCATTCGGGCAATATTACGATTATCCTCACCCGCTTGATTCGCACAGCCAGCAAAGACCTCATCGATCGCTTCAGGCTGAATGCCACTATCTTCAACAACTGCTTTGAACGTCAGCGCGAGCAGGTCATCTGGACGAATTGGTGCGAGGCCACCCATTATTTTACCAATTGGGGTTCGCTTCGCTGATATCAAAACAGGATCTCGCGGGGATTTTTCAAATTTATTCAGCATATAGACCTCCTGACCCGAGGTTATCTCATTTTGAACCGCTTGTGTGATATGTTTGATTTAAAGGTCTGAAAAAAAGTATTTTATATATATGAAAGTGGGCGAAGTAATATCAAATACTATAAAGATCATTTCGGAAACGCAGAAACGTTTCGAGGTGAATGAACCCAATAATGATTCGGTTGTTGAGTCGAAGAATGAAGAGCAGGCTGCGGTTGATACATCTCGGTTAAGGGATACTTCTAGTTACAGTGATTCAACGGGCGGGCTGAATAGCGAAGCCTTTCGTGAAATGGCGCAGCAAAAACCGATGACCGGTGGAATTGCAGGAGGGCTTAATGCGCGACTTGCGGTCTTGACAAATAGTGAAACTGATCCGAGTCGAAAAAATGCTGATACAACATCTCAACGCGGACTTCTCAATCCTGAATTCAAAGAAAAAGCGCTCGCTGCATTTGATGGTGTGATTGTTCCAAAATCTGGTCGTTCTTATGAGCAAAATTATATATCGTCTCGAGCGAAAGCAATTGGCATGATCGCTTCGAAGCATGGTCTCGAAAAACAGCGAGACGTCGAAGTGCTCATTCAAGATCTTGGTGGTGGAAAGACTGTTGTCGACGCATCTGAGCAGCCTATACATGCTTCGGCGATGACGCGAGCTCTCGTACAACCGATAGGATTTCTATCGGACAAGTCGGCGATTGGTGTTGAACATATTCAAGTCGGCAGTCAGGAGCAAAATGCGTCTCCAGAACAACATTTGCTTGGGATCTTGGGTGCGACGAATAAGTCTATGGAGTCGCTGATTGAACGAAAAGAGAACAATGACCTATCGATTATTGTTCAGTCATGGGGGCTATCCGGCGCGGATATTGGTCGCCGATTATATGCAATCGCGCAGGATAAAGCAGATCGTCTCGAGCGAATGACAGCAAAACGAGAACATAGAGATGCTGTTATTCCTGCCTCATTAGATTTAGCAGCAGAAAAAAAGATAGAAGATATGATGGCAAAGTTTGCTGTCTTACTCGCGCACCCGACAGACGCCCTTAAAGAAGGTTTGAAAGAGTTTGAAAGTTTGTCTAATCAAGCGCTTGATAAGAATATTTTGATTGTTCGAGCAAGTGGAAATAGTTCAGTTGCGGCCGCGCGTGCTGGTCGAGGTGCATATGCAAGTGCACGTATCGATTCAATGGCCAGTGATCAAACGGCGTTAATTGTTGGTGCAAGTGCGATCGACTACAAGGATGGCCAAACGATTCGGCAAGCTGCTGATTTTTCGTCACCTGGTGTCGACTTTGTTTTTCCCGCTTCGAAAGTAATGGTGGGCGTCAAAGAACTAGATGAACGAGGACCAGATGGACAGCGAATGGTAGAGGCTGTTGCCTCACGTGGGACCTCATTCTCTGCACCACTTGTTGCAGGAATGATTGCTGAGATTGCTTCGTATGGAGAAACGCCAAAGTCTGCACGAGAAATTATGCAATTCTTGGAGGATGCCCCAGTGTACGGGGAGGTGCTCAATGAGTTTGGTAAGCCGATGAAAGGAGAAAATTATTTTGTCGGAAAAGGGGAGTTGGATCCTGTTGAGCTCATGTTAGGTTGGCATGAACTTGAACGACCAGGACAGAAATGAACCCAATCGCCAAAAGACTTTTGATCGCAGCTGTTGCCGGACTTGTTAGTGCGACGGCCATAGTGGCGTCTTCAGAAGAAAAGAAAAGAAAAGAACGACGTCAAAGTAGGCGTACGACTCAGAAGGCTAAAAAGAATAATTTGGTTGACGACGCAGATGCAGATGCTGAGTTGAATAAGTCAAATTCATCCAAAAGTGGTTACCGCACGTTAACTGAAGATGCGGCCTATATGGCCTCCAAAAAAATTAAGGATAAAATTCAAAATGCGGTTATTGATCAGGCGGGTTTACGTGATGTTGTGGATGCGATGGCTGAGGGGAAAGAGCGTTTGTCTTCCGTAGCTGAGGCTGTTCGTGAAGAAGTTCGAGAGCGTGCTGAGATGGTGACCAATAAAGCGAAAAAAGTATCAGCTGCCAGAGACGAGCTGATCGATACAGCAAAGAAGGTCGCCGAAGTTCCTAAAGAAATCTTAGCCAAAGAAGAAGTCTTAGAAGATGTTCGTGCGAAAGCCGAGGTTGTTGCTAAGAAAGCTTTTGATAAGGCAACGAATACGATTGAAGAGGCCAAAAACTATATCCCTGGTGATCCCGATGAAGTGAGAGAATGGGGCTCAAATATGGAACGCGCGATGGATAAGCTCAGTCGCTGGGCCTCAGGACCGGGAACGCCAAAAACATCTGATAATGAAGAAGAAGATGTCGTCACAGAAAATACGTCTTCCACAGATGTCGTTGATGCAAAGTTTTAAAGATAGATGAGATTAACAGTCAGGATCGATGATTCCGCAGTCGGTATCACATCCATCTCCGCTGCCATACCATGTGTCGTCACAAGACCAACCTTCGATTTGATCGCTACAATCAGGGTCCATTAGGCCACAACCTTCATCACAACCATCACCAGAGCCGTAATAGCTGACAGGACAACGCCACCCTTCTATCGACAGGGTATTCGTTTCAAACTGGGCCTGTTGGGCTTTGGGCTCGACATCATCTTCAGTCACATTTGAGCTCGTTGGGCTGTCTGTTGAAGTGGGTGACTGATATTTGGAGGCCCGTCGACCGTTTAATGATTCCACACCATCACCACAGGCTGTGGGTAGCCAAAGAAGGAGTAGAAATAAAAAAGATCGATTCATTATGATAATTTAAATTGATGTATTCAGAACGTTTTTATCAGTAAAATAAATATTATCAAGAATGAAACACATTATTATTTGTTTAATCGGTGTTTTTTGGTAATTTCGACTGTGATCGACTTTAAGGGCCTGAATGAGAGCCAAAAAAATGCTGTTTTTTCAAATAGTTCAGCGCTACTTGTACTTGCCGGAGCGGGTACAGGAAAAACACGCGTGATCACATACCGTATTGCGCGCCTGATCAAAGATGGTTGTGCGGCGCGTCATATTCTCGCGGTGACTTTCACAAATAAAGCTGCCCGTGAGATGCGCGAACGCCTGGCGCAGATGCTTGGTGAAGAACTCGCGAACGATCTTGTCGTGTCCACATTCCATTCGTTTTGTGCACGTTTGCTCCGAAAAGAAGGCTATCGCATTGGCCTTGGAAAAAGATTCTCAATTCTAGATGCCGCAGAGCAATTGGCTCAAATCACTCGCGTCATGAAAGCACACGGGTTCGATCCGCAAACAATTAAACCACGCCAAATCTTGAGTCAGATTTCTTGGTGGAAAAACCAAGGGATTCGAGCGAGGCATGCCGCACAAATTGAACTCAAAGCAGGTGACCAACATCAACGATGGGTTGAACGTGCGGCGAGAGACCTTTACCCACACTATCAAGCGCACTTAAAAAGCCTGAAGACGATCGACTTTGATGACATGCTCTTATATGCCGTTCAGCTATTGAATGATGAACAAACGATGTTGGCTCAGGTACGAGGTGGCCTAAAACATATTTTGATCGATGAGTACCAAGATACAAATCCAATTCAATCAGCGTTGGTCGATTTGTTAAATGGTCCCACCCAACATCTTTGTGTTGTTGGAGATGACGATCAAGCAATCTATGGTTTTCGGGGATCGGCGATCGAAAATATCCTCGACTTCGATCAACGACATCACAATGCAGAGGTGATTCGTCTTGAGGATAACTATCGGTGCTCTGGACATATTCTTGATCTGGCGAATCATGTGATTGCGCAGAATGTACATCGTCGGGGTAAGCGCCTGAGAGCAGCTTCTGAAAAAGGCCAGCCTGTTTCACTTGTGCGAGCACAACGTGGTGATGACGAAGGCGAGCTGGTCGCTCAAATGATTCAGCATGCTTTATTTCATCGACAGACCGTGCCAGGCGAGATCGCAGTCTTATATCGTTCAAACCCCCAGAGTCGTTTATTTGAAGAAGCGCTTCGTGCACGAGATATTCCATACCGTGTTATCGGTGGGCAAGAGTTCTTTCAGCGACAGCATGTGAAGAATGTGTTAGCGATGATGCGGCTCCTAATTGTTCCTGACGATGAGTTGGCTTTTCGTCGAATTGTGAATCTACCAGCACGCGGTCGGGGCCCGAAACTGGTTGAAGAATGGTGGACACTGACGCGGCACTTGAAGATGTCACCATTTCATCTTGTTTCAGATGCTGAGGTTGTTGACTGGATTCCTGCGCGTCGACTTGACGATATGTTGGAGTGGACGCGCCGTTATATTGATGCCGCAGCAGCTGTCGAGATACGTCCGGAGTCTTCTGCGGAAGTATTGGCTGATCTTGTTTATGGCACTGCCTATCAAATGATATTAGAAAATGAGTCAAACTTAGCGACACGTCATGAGATTGAAGATCATATTGAAGAAGTGTTGAATGGCTTTTCGCGATGGTGTGAGCGCTATGCATACGGGAAAGCGCATCCAAAGTCACGGATGGCAAAAATGACAGACACGGATCTCCATCCAATTCAATCCTATTTAGATCGTGTCACCGTTGAAGAAGAAGAAGCACAAAAAGAGCATGAAGAGCGCGAAAAAAGAAAAAAAGAACGTGAAGAAAATAAAGTGACATTGATGAGTATTCATGCATCGAAAGGGCTTGAGTTTAAACATGTTTATGTTGTTGGCTGCGAAGAAGGGCTACTGCCACACCGTCGCTCGATTGATGATGGCGAACGTGCCATCGAAGAAGAGCGTCGTTTGGCATACGTGGCAATGACCCGAGCCATGACGCAGCTCACCATATCCCACTCCAAGATGCGGCGTCGCCGGGGCGAATGGGTACCAAGAACACCATCTCGTTTTTTAGATAATGTGATGGAGCTTGATTGTACCCAAGACGCGTTAGCTGAATCGGCAGAACCAGAAGCCGAGCTGGCACAAGATTTCTTTTCTCGGTTTTTAAAGCCTGATAACAACACAACACATGAAATAGGTGATGAATGAAAAAACGTAGCGATCTACCGGTCTTCGATCAAAATGTCGAAATTGAGAAAGTTGTTCAAGGCGGCTTTGGTTTTGTTCGATCACCGCATGGAATTGTATTCGTGAACGACGCATATCCCGGTGATATTGGGCGACTCGTCAATATCAAAAAAAAGAAAGGTGTTTTTTTTGCGGACTTTGAATGTCATAATACGAATCAGTTCTCACGCATTGAAGTGGATTGTGGTGTGAGTGATCGATGTGGCGGCTGCGACTATTTGGATGTATCACCGGCCGATCGTCTAGCGCTTAAAAAGATGATATTCCTCGATCAGTATGAACGCATCAGTCGGACGTATCCAGAGCAGGTTCTCAATGTCGATGCGATTCATTTTTTTGAGCGCGATTATGCAGAACAAAGTCGCCGCGCGCGCTTACATGTTGATACTGACGGTCAAATCGGATTTTATGGGCGTGGGTCTCGAAAAGTGATTGAATTTGATTCGTGTAGGCGATTGATGCCTGCCCTCAATCAGGCGATCGATGACTTGAAAGAACAAGCTGTGCCAACCAACACAGATCTCGCCCTCCTGGCCAATCAAGTCGGAGATGTCACACTCGCGATTACTGAGCATGCGCATCGTTTCGATATGGAGACATGGTTATCTTGGTGCGAGTCAACACTTGAGCATACGTGCCTGAAAGGGGTGAGTATTCATGAGGCGGACGGTGCTGTCATCACCTCGGCTGGGCAGGTTGAGATTGGTGGTGTGATCGGTGGGAAACAACATACGGTTGCGAAAACGCATGCTTCATTATTTGCGCAAGGTCTCTATGGTGCGGCAGAAGAGATTGTTGACATCTGTCGAAAGGGGCTCAATCGTATCAGTGATAAGATGGGAGCACCCAGTGTCGTCGAATTATTTTCGGGCAGTGGTGAGTTAACGTTACCTTTAGCGGACTTATCAGCGTCATGGCATGCAATTGAAGGGCATACAGCAGCTGTTCATATGTTGCGTCAGAACATCAAAGAAGCTTCAATGCTCGAAAAAGTCAAAGCTGAAGTATGTTTTGTCGATGGACGAACTTTTGACTTACCGAAGTGTGATGTCGTGATTGCCGATCCCCCAAGAAAGGGCTTTATGCACTTAGATCAATTATTGCTAAGGCAAAGTGTTAAGCCAAAATACTGGTTTCATATCTCATGTGATGTTGCGACAGGGTTGCGAGACGTTTCATTTTTACTCGGCCAAGGGTATGTACTGAATGAGCTACATGTTCTCGATGCGTTTAACCGAACCAAGCACATGGAATTTGTTTCGATCTTATCGTACGAGAACTGAAAAAATGAAACTTATACCGATTTTTTACCCCAAAATACGTGATAAAGACTATATACTTACATGATGAGATTATCTTTTATTTTGCCTGTACTTATCCCCTTATTAAATTGTTTCGAGTTGTCCGGGGAGTGTGAAAAGGGAACAGCACGTTGTCATGATGATCGCACAATAGAGCACTGCGGATGTACATCGAATGACATTTTCTTAATTGGTGATTGTAACACGAATCCACCTCGATGGATTCCGATGCAATGTGAATCAAATCAACGTTGCACAGATCGCATGTTTGATGAGGGTTCAACGGCTGTGTGCACTGAAACAGACGAAGGCAATTGTCTGAATGGGCAGTTTGAGGAACATTGTTTATCAGACAGTCAAGCAAAGATTTGTCAAACGTTAGATGGCCCAAATTATGATCATGTCGCTGAAACCAATCGCGGGGTGATCACAGTACAAACGTGTGAAGCAGGAAGTACATGTCGGATGGATCAATCCGGTTTTGCTGGCTGCTGGTTGGATGAATAGTATTTCAGCTATATTGTAGTGGAATGGTTTTGTCGGACAGACGAATGACAGGTCCGTTGTCAATCAAACGAACAGGTTGACCTTCATTTTCGAATGAACCCGCGATAAGAAAACGAAGCTGGCGCTCGAGTACCATTTGTTCGACCAGAGATTCAGGATCGACCAAAACCGCATATTCAAGTGTAAAGCCTTCAAGTGCATTTAGCCGCTGATGCATCGATTGGATGACATTTGAAAAATCAGCATAGCCAGCTTGCGCTGCATCTTGAACCGTCATCAAAGCCTCGTATAAAGCAATGGCCCGACGACGTGTCTGTTGAGATAGTTTAATATTTCGAGATGACATGGCGAGCCCGTCTGATTCTCGAATGATAGGCATTGGAACGATATCTGTATCGAGATAATAGTCTTTGACAAGTTGCTTAACGAGCGCGAGCTGTTGAAAGTCTTTTTCACCAAAAAGCGCCCATGTCGGTTTGACGGCATTCAATAACTTAAGAACGATGGTCAGCATGCCATCGAAGTGTCCGGGACGATGCGCGCCTTCAAGTTGTTCGCCCTGTATGCCGGCAACAACCATGGTGCCGTGGTTATCAGGATACATATCTTCTCGAGAAGGGGTCCATACCAGATCAACGCCAGCAGAGAGACATACTTCGAAATCTTGATCGAGGGTATTTGGATATGAATCGAGATCGCGCTGCTCATTGAATTGCAGTGGGTTGACGAAGATGCTGACGATCACTTTATCGGCTCGAGCACGTGCCTCGTCAATCAAAGATCGGTGACCTTCGTGTAGGGCACCCATTGTGGGGACAAATGCAATTGTGTGCTTTTCAGAATGCCATTGCATCGTGATGGCACGAATGTCATGTGGGTGAGCGAGGCGTTGCATTATGGATTCTTTATAAAGTGAAGTGTTTTTTGTGACCGCTTCTGTGTGATTTTGTCATGTAACTCGATATCGACGCGGTACCGACCTGCATCAAGTTTATCTGATAGGGCAAGTTGGATGCCAAATGCCTGGACAGGATAGGCCTTAAGCCGCTTCATTTCAGTCACGCCAAGAGATTTGTGACCAAGGACTGCACCTTCTTTCGAGAAAAAATGGCCGATAGCCTCTATTTTAGAAATGAAACGGGGACCATATTGATCATGTTCTTCATGATAGCCCGGGTTGACCATTTCGAGGTAAATATTCATTGCATTAACATCGACTTCATGATCATGGCATTCGTCGAAATCACCCAGACCACGGATCGCGCCCTTTGCCCACCGTGCTTCGACAAGTTGAAATGTATCCACTTGTTTCGGAGCTGCCGGCGATTTTTGAATACGCGCCTTCATGGCATCGATCTGAGGCAGACGATTGCGTTCTTGGGCAACCAATATAGATGCGCCAAATAATAGCAACACGGGGAATAGACGAAGCATTATTCTAGGCTCTCAAGTGCCTTTTCTGCACGTTTTTTATACGAACCATCCATATCGAGTTCAATCGCCTTTTCGAATGCTTGCTTCGCAAGGCGTTCTTTGTCGTCTTTTTGGAAGGCCCGACCAAGCCAGTAGAATGCGATCGATGAGCCGCCATTGACCTTTGTCGCATCACCCAGGCTTTTGAGTGCTGCTCGCATTTCATCCGCTTTGAGGAGGATACGGCCAAGCCAAACACGGCTTTCAATCCGCACTTCACCATCACCTTTCGCGGACTGCTTGACAGCTTCTTCGAAAGACTGTTGTGCTTTCTCTGCTTCACCATCAATATAATATAGACGACCAAGTTGAATATGGAGTTCTGCGCGGTTTGGATTTTTGGCAATGAGCGATTTTGCTGTTTTGATTGCTGTTGATTTTAGCCGCTCAGATTTGCTTTTGTTTGACTTGCGTAAGGCGTAAGCTTGACTGCCGAGGGCTCTCAAACGAACTGCTTCAATTTTGGGATGATTTGGAAAATACTTTTCAGCCTCATCTGCAATCTTGACGGCTTCATCATATCGTTTCAATTCAATCAACATATCGATACGGAAGATCCAGGGTTGTACTTGAAAACGCTCACCTTTCGTTGATTTTTCGATTTCGCTTAAGGCTTTTTCTTTTTTGTCGACGGCGTGAAACCGCTTGGCATTATAAAATGCAAATGTGGAGTTCGCTGAGCCCAGTATCTCTTTCGCTTTACCAAGGTCTCGATCGGATTCTTCATTCTTTTTAATGATTCGCTTAAATTCTGATGAAGCAACCAGTCGAAGACCATTTTGGGCGGTTCCGATCTGTGTGACACCTAAGTCTTGCAAGTGCGCCAAATCTTCGAGGGCTTGGACGCGATCGATATTGAGTGGGTTATCGAGTGCAAGGAGGGCACGTTCAACACGAGATGGACCATGGTTGCGTTCGATACTAATTGCTTGTGAAAGCGCTTTTTTGGCTTTCACATTTTGCCCCAGCGCGCGATAGGCTTGGCCTGCAACTGTTTTAATCATGACATGATCAGATTTTTCGTAGGCTTTTAGACGTGTATCTAGATCGGCAAAACGACCCGCTTCGAGCAATGCCCGTGACCACGCGATTTCGATAGGTACAGGTAATGGAGATTCCATTTCAGATGCAATTTTAATCGCATTGTCATACTCTTTTTTTCGAATGTGCTCTCGCATCGTGACCGCAATTGTTCCATCACTATCAGATGCATACTCTTTCGCGAGATTCATATATTTAGTTCTCTTTTCTGAAAAGTCTTTCTTGCCACGGTCGAATGTCAACACATCATAGATCCAAGCGAGCTTCGATAGTGTATTGGGCTCGTGTTCATCAATTTTAATCGCTTCTTCATATTTCTCTGCTGCACGTTCAAGGCCCATGGTTGTATTCGAACGATAAAATTTTCGCGCTTCTTGATAATATGCGTTAAACGCCTCTTGCTTTTTCTTTTCGTTATTTTTGTAAGCAAGAAAGCCCACGAGTGAAATACAAAGCACGCCAAAGATAAGTCCCATCGTTTTCAATGAACGCGAACCATTTGCCACATGAGGCGCCTGATATGCACCAAAGGCATCGTCATCATAAACTGGAGAGGGCGGACGTGTCGCAGATGTCATTGATGTATTTTCGGGTCGTTGACGAAGTTCTACATGACCTCGAGGCGGCTGTGTCGTAACAGAATGCAGCTGCTCATCGGCTTGCGGGGCATCAGCGACAAATGATTGTGCTGCGAAACCTGAGTCAGATTGAGGGATGAAGCCAGCATCGCTTTGTGCCGCACCG
>JAHDGS010000030.1:0-13616 GCA_020627505.1 Myxococcota bacterium | reverse complement strand
TTCGAGCTGTGTATCTACAGGAGAAGCTTGTGGTGGAGGTGCTTCATGTGCCTGTGGCGCTTCGATACCAGCAGCAGTGAGCCTTGTCGCATCAATTGGTTTTGATGCTTTTGCACCTGTTGCGGTGGTTTGTTTGGAGATATCTTCTCGTTGAGGAAGTGTTTCATTGGGGAGGGCACCAGTGGGTTCAGAGAAAGCCTGAGGCGACACAGGTTGTGGTGCTGGTGCTGATGGCGCTGATTGTATTTGTGTCGCAGGAACAGAGACTCCCCGGGCGCGAAGGAGATCCCTTGCACCGCTATGGTCAGGTTGAAACTCGAGAATAGCTTGAAGTGTCTCATTTGAAGCGGCTTCATCTCCTGATGACTTTTGTATCTCAGCTTTTAGCATGAATGCGTCAGCGCTAGTCGGAAATGACTCGAGAACAGATGTGACCTGTCGAAGCGCTTTGGGGTGTTTCTTTTGTGTGAGAAAAATACGTGCGAGCAACAACCCGCCTTCGAGTGATTCGCCACGAGATTTAATCCCTTTTTTACAGACGACCATCGCTTCCATAAAGCGTTGACCTTCTAGGTAAGCCTCGGCCAGTTTCAGAAACGCATCTGACCCAGGATCTTTCGCAAATTCCATTTCTAATTGTGTGAGATCTTTTTCACTTACCGACATGAATTCCCCTTCGTATCTCTTTTTTATCGAGGATTTAGGGGGAGCGTCAAACTTTCTGCTGAAGTGCTGGGAAATATCTCTTAGCTGTGTACGACTGATACAGTTTTTGAGCTATGACGCGCTCGAAATTATTGCTCGACGGTATGACCGATCAATTGCCCAACGTAGAGGATCTTTTCTCCGATTATATTCCGTTCATCATTGATCATTGGAATACGTCGAATCAGCTCTGAGAAGGTATGCGCAGACTTAAAATTGGAGAACCCGGATTCAAAATCGAGCAAAGGCTCTTCGATAAATGTGTATAAAGCATCATGAACACCGTTTAAGAAGTCACGTATACGCTCTCGAGATAGCTGATGGAGGCGTTCCTCAATATCTGAGAGTGACCAAACGATATTACGAATGCCAGATGGATGCTCAATCGCGGATGAGAAATAGTGCTCTCGATCAAACCCGTGCTGATGAATTGTCTCTGATAAGCGTGTGATCGCAGCATTGAAACGTTGCCCCGCTTTATCCATTTGGCTAAAGGCTTCAGCGAGATTGGTCGCTAAAAAAGCATCCGTATTATCCATGAAGGCCGGAACAACATTTTTATAGATTTCATTAAAGGGACCCGAAAATGCCTCGAATTGTTCAAGTTTGAGTCGAAGACGCATGCGTTCAGCTTCTGATGCCGCAAACCGATCGGTGGGGATTCTCGTTAACTGTAGATGAAATGCTTGCTCATGTCCCATACCTCATTCTAACGCATCCGCATTCATGACGTGCTTTTTGGACAAAGATGCTTCAAAATGAGGCAAAATGAGCTTGAAACTCAGTTTTCCTCGTCTTTCTTTCGGATTCTGATCGAAGGACGCTCTTCCCGCTCTTTCAAAGCAGGTTGAGCTTGTGCTTCAGTTGACGCTTCAATCTGTTCCGACTCAGGCTCAGGAGTCGGTTGAATCGCTTCTTCATCGACCTCAGCGACTTCGACGGGCTCTTCGATGAGGAGTTCATACTCATATGCATTCAGACCACGCAGCCAAGCCGGAAAAACCTGGTGGATGTCGATCGCACAATCTCTTGGGACAACAGCATGCACCAACCCATGATCGGACATGAATGAAACAATGCCTGCGTCTCCAATGCGAAGCTGTTCTTCAACCGCTTTCGGGACAGAAACGAACGAAATGGAACCGTTGTGTTTTTGATAGGCGTATCGTTCGAGCTCTTCTGTGAAGTCCGGTCGTACTGGGTCAAGTCGAAAACGCTCGACCCAGCTTTTAATCACCTGATAGGCTGCATTTTTTTCTTCTTTCTTCAATTTCTCAACTTTTGAAGCCCATTGTTTTCGATCTTTAATATGTTGACGATTGTAGAATTTTAGACGCTGAAATTTGTCTTTCTGCCGCTGCTTTTGCTGTTTTCTTTTATTCGCCATCGCGCGACGCTTATCACGTCGTGCCTTCTCTTGTTGTTCAACACGTTTGACGTCTTCATCACCAACGAGTCCTGCTTCCATAAGTTTTGATTTTAGATCAAGCATTGTTATCCGCCTCGGCCAAAGGATTCTGGAGAACCCCATTTATCAACCTCTTGTGGGTCCAGTTTACGCAAATATGAAAATCGGTAAATACCTGTTTGGTGTCCATCATTGAACGAAAATTGAAGTGCATATTGTCCGACTGCTTCGACGGCTAGAATACCTGTGGCATCATGTGAAACAGCTTTCAGCCCGACACCATGTCCTTGGCAGTCCGCACAAGGGCAATATGTCCGCAATCGTTGGATGGGCAGCTGACTCATATGTCTGTCTGCCCATTCGATATGAACAGATTGTTCATCGTTGAGTACATCGATTTTTTGTGGCGTAAAGGATAGCGTTGAATCAGTTGTCATCGTCGGTATTTTTGAGCTTTCGTCTGATAGACGAGAGTTTCTTCTGTTTAGGTAATATCGCGGCCAATCCTGTTCCGTCAAGTCCAAGACGGTTTTGCCACTTTTGTTGCCATGTTGAGAACTTTTTGGGAGGGCGATAAGCTTCGGAGATAAAAGCTTCAAGAAAACTAAGTCGAATGAGGTATTCCCCTTTCTGAAAATAACCCAGGCGAACAGGTCGAACGCCTTTCGGGTATCTTTGACGGGGTATCACGGCGCGCCCATCAAGTTGAGTGAAGAGGGATTGCCAGTCTTCACGCCTGTCGGCAGTCATATATAATAGTGCACGTAGTGACTTCAATTTGATATGTGGGTGAAAAACAGTGTGAAAGCCAAACCGGAAGCCTGCGGATTTAAAGATTGTCCGATCGATTGGCGTCAATTCTTGTATTTCATCGGAAAAATATTTCTTAAGCGTCGCCCCACCGTTGACCCTCAGCTCAAATAGAAGACGTCGTGCTGGCGCCGACAGCTTCGATTCTTCCGTCCAGTCCGGAACAAACCAGGCACCAAAATGTTTGCGAAGAAATCGAAGGCCATGTTGATGAATCAAACGATCGACCTCGCCGATGCGCGCATTTGGCGTCAAATGTAGCGTTCCATTTGAGGTACGAATACGTTGTATATCAATCTGTTGTTGTATCTTAATCGTCGCCAATGGAAGCCGTTGCCAATGTAAGCGATCATCGGTGAGATGAAATTCTTTCAGCGGTGCTTCTTTGAGTGCCGCAATGCGATCATCGAGCAAGTCGGGATGATGCTGAGTGACTTGGCTCCAAATACGGTTGAGCTGGAGCTCGGGCTTCAGTGCCTCAAGCCACAGGCCGCGCACACGCGCGATTGGTTCTTCAAGATGACAGACGAGGTTATCTCGGAGACGAAGTGGTAATTGCTGATGTTTTCTTTTTCGAATTGTTCCAGCTGATTCAACATAGCGACGGACAAGTCCTTCATGGACATGCTGAGAGTAGATGTTTTCAAGGGCGTATAATTGATGACACAGTTGAGTTGTATCGACAGAAAAGAGCTGTTTTTGGTGTAAGATGGATGTATGAAAACGAATATCTCGAATGGCTGAAAGCGCTTGGTCAATACCATATTGTTGTGTTGGTTGAATAACCAGGCCGCGATAGACCTGCTCGAATGCATCATATGCGAGACTATGATGTTCGACGAGATGATGGGCGTAGTGCAGTAGCTTTTTCAGATGTGCCGCAAACCCGATCTTCAGGTAGTCAGGCGTTTGTGCCAATGCCCATAATTGTTTCACCTTATCTGTCGAGCGAACCTGTTTGTCGAAATGACTGTGGAACGCCGACAAGATCTCCTGATCCATATGTTGATTCAGTTGTAAAAAGGGCTTTGTTGGAGATTGTTTGAGAGATGACGCCAGTGTATCGAGATTGTTGAAATCGAGCTGTCCTGACCGCCATCTGAGCCGCCGAATGGGTTGAAACTGGTGTGCGCCGACTTGTCGGATCATATCGCTTGAGAATGGTTCTTGTCCATTTGTCATGAAGTAGCTGCCATCTTGTTTGTAACGGCCTGCTCGACCAGCGATTTGCGCAATTTCATCAGGATGTAATGGCCGATATTGTTGTCCATCAAACTTATGTTGTCCGGCAAAAGCCACATGTTTCAATGGCAGATTGAGTCCGTGACCGATCGCATCTGTGGCGACGAGATAGTCGACCTGACCTTCTTCAAAAAGACGCACTTGTGCTCGCCGGGTTTTTGGGCTGAGCTGACCGAGGACGACCGCACATCCGCCGTAAATTGAAGTGAGCTGGGCGGCCAACATATAGACATGTTCAATACTAAAGGCGATTACTGCTGTTTTTGGCGGCAGTTTGGCAATGTTTTTTGCACCATCAAATTCGAGTCGTGATAATCGCGGACATCGTTCAATCGAGACATTGGGTTCGAGTTGAAGTAGTACATCGGCCATATGTGGGGCGCCGAGCCACAGTGTCGCTTCTGTTCCTCGGGCATATTCAAGTGCCCAAGTGAAATGGTGACCACGAATAGGATGTGCGGCGAACTGAACCTCATCAATAACCACACAATCAAATAGTTGGTGACGTGGAAAGGCTTCAGTTGTGCAACAGATATGTGTCGCATGTAGCGGAAGAATATGCTCTTCACCGGTTAAAAGACCAACATGATCTGGGCCCAGTCGTTCACATAATCGCTCATAGGCTTCCCGAGCAAGCAACCTCAGTGGAAATGCACAGCATGCAGAGGCGTGAGAAGCGGCTTCTGTGAGTGCGAGGTAGGTTTTGCCTGTGTTGGTTGGACCAAGATAGGCTGTGACAGTTGACACGGTAATGCGATTATAGTCGCGCTTTGGCGAAGTCCAGGGTGCGTTTTAAGAGAGAAGAAACATCTTCAGCGACGTCAGCAAAACGGCTCAAAACAATAATATCGAGTGTCTTTTGGATGAGCGCCTCACGCTGCACATCGTCTTTCGAAGCAATTGCATCAGAAAATGCCCGTTGCAACAGATCTGGTCGACGAATCAGCATCGATTTGGAATCCTTATCAACATCGATACAGGCCATGACTGAAGCGACAAGTCTCTTTAATTGTGTATCTCTAGGGTCAATTTCCGGCATAATTTCTTATAATCGCTTTAGGCATCCCCTTGCAAAATAATGTTCAAATGTGTCACAAAACGAGAATCATCTTAAGATACAAGGAGAACGTATGAGATTGATCGCATTATGTATGCTCGCCACATTGGTTGGGTGTAAGTCGAAAACAGAAGAAAAACCGAAAGTAGAAGTCAAAGAAGAAGTACAAGCGAAGAAAGAATCTGACGTTAAGAAGCCAGCAGATCCAAATGCGATGCCTGCTCCTGAAAACTTAAAAACACCACCTGCAGACGCAGTCGTTTCTGCGACGGGCCTGAAATCAATCGTATTGAAGCCAGGAACTGGCACAGTCAAACCTGTTGAAACAGATAAGGTACTGGTTCACTACGCCGGCTGGGATATGACAGGTAAGAATTTTGATTCAAGCTATAAAAGAAAACGACCAGCATCTTTTCCGCTGAAAGGCGTGATCAAAGGCTGGACTGAAGGACTACAATTGATGGTCGAGGGTGAAAAACGACGCTTCTGGATTCCGGCAGAGCTTGCGTACGGTGAAAAACCTGTTCGCCCAGGCGCGCCTTCTGGTGAGCTTGTTTTTGATGTCGAGCTACTATTCATCGACAAGCCGCTTCCTGCGCCTGAAAATGTTGCAAAAGCACCAGCTGATGCGAAGAAAACAGCCTCGGGTCTGCAGTATATTGTTTTGAAAGAAGGCACTGGTGCAAAACCTGCAGCAGAAGACACTGTTGAAGTCGATTACGCTGGTTGGACACTTGATGGAAAGAACTTCGATAATTCAAAGAAACGTGGTGTACCCGCCAAGTTTAAATTGTCGCAAGTCATCAAAGGTTGGACAGAAGGTGTTCAGTTGATGTCAGAAGGATCATCATATCGTTTCTGGATTCCTGGTGAACTTGCCTATGGTGAGAAGCCAAAGCGCCCAGGTGCGCCAGCAGGCACATTGGTTTTTGATATCGACTTGCATAAAGTAATGAAGTCGGTGCCGCAAACAAATCCGCATGCGGGTCATGGCCATGGTCCAAATGATGGGCACGGACACTAGGTCTCGTTCTTACTAGGTCAAAGAGCTCCCGCACGGGGGCTTTTTTCATGCCCCAAAATCAAAGCTCATATCAATTTGAGGCTCATGTACACTCGACGCATTGCTTGATTTTTCAGGCTCTAAATGGGCCAGGACAACGGTACGAGAACGGGTTGGGGTTGAATCAAAACGAACCAATGCTGCCCGACGAGAGCCAAGACCTCTGAGTCCAACGACTTCGCCGGCACCAAAAGTCGTATGGGTGACCCGGTCACCTGAGACAAACATCGATGTGTCGACATCGTCTTCAATCTCAATAGGGGAATGAATAGATTGCCCACGCCGTCCCATCGGTCTGTCCCCCGTCCGCCGACGAATGAGGCTATGACGGGAAGAGCCAAATGTTTGAGAAGGCTGGCGTTCAGCATAGACCAAAATGTCTCTCAAAAATCGAGATGGCATATGATGTCGAAACGTGCCGTGGTGTTGACGCCTTTTCGCGCGTGATAACGTCAGATGCCTTTTCGCACGCGTCATCGCAACATACATCAGACGACGTTCTTCCTCGAGTGTTGAGGTGTCGCCACCCTCGGCATCTTCAATCGCTTGACTGGTTGGAAACTGATGTTCTTCACAGCCAATGACAAACACATGCTCAAACTCAAGGCCTTTTGCGGCATGAATGGTCATCAAAGAAATATGTGTGGC
Source organism: Myxococcota bacterium (assembly GCA_020627505.1). Classification (GTDB taxonomy): domain Bacteria; phylum Myxococcota; class UBA727; order UBA727; family JAHDBA01; genus JAHDGS01. The sequence continues at coordinate 6,683 of JAHDGS010000030.1, read as the reverse complement.
GTCTGTCGCCGTATCTGTGCTTGAAAGCAATGCGGCTTCTTCTAGAAAAGAAATGAGTGTTGGCGATGTGTTCTGTCGCTCACAATCGTATTCATATTGATGAATCAGCTGTAAGAAGTCTTGCACATCTTCGCGTTCCGTTTGTCGGTCGACGTCAAGTTCAAGCTGACTTAGTAAACCCAAACGTGTCAATAATTCCTGAATGAGTTCGGCCAGAGATGCTGTCTGTTCAATTAATGGACGTCGAAGTTCTTCTAAGCGATGTCCAAAGGTGATGACTTTCTTTAACATGCGTGGTGATAAGTCGGGGTGAGAATCGCTGGTGAGCGCTCGAAAACCTGAAATCAAATCGCCATCTATTGTCGGGACAATCTGTCCAAGCGTTTTCTGGCCAATGCCATGTGGGAATGCTTTCAGAAACCTGCTGAGATCGATGGCACTATGTGGATTAAGCAAGAGTCGGAGTGTCGCCAAAATATTTTTAATGATGGCTTTATCAAAAAATCGAATACCGCCGATGATTTGATAACCGACCCGTGCACGTCGCAAGGCAGTTTCAAGAGGGCGAGACATCGCATTTTTTCGATACAAAATTGCGATGTCATCAGATGATGTGCCTTGATTAATAAGTGTGTGAATACGATCTGCAAGTAGCCGTGCTTCATGAACATCGTCATCTGCGACAAAAAATTGAAGCGACGGACCATCACCATGATTCGATAGCAATGATTTTCCGAGGCGATTGGTATTCACTTGAATAACATCGTTCGCTGCATCTAGGATTTGACTCGATGACCGGTAATTGGTTTCAAGTTTGACAAGCCGTGCGGAAGGGTGTTGCTGCAAAAAGCGCTTCATGGTGTCAGGCGCAGCGCCTCGCCAGCCGTAAATCGCTTGGTCATCGTCCCCGACAATCGCGATTGTTTTTGCATGCGAGAAAAATTGGTTGAGAATAGCAGTTTGAGCTGGCGATGTATCTTGATACTCATCGACAACAACATGTTGAATACGCGCTTTAAATAGTGCCGCTTGTGGTGTCGCGAGTAGGCGCTGTCCCAAAAGGAGCAAATGGCCAAAATCGGTTGTATTCGAACGATCGAGGGCATGAATAAAATCAGTATAAATTGTTCGGGCAAATGTTTGATTGGCCAAGATAGGATGGCTCACCAAGTCATCGGGGTGGAGTCCGGCACATTGCCACATATGAATATCATGTTTGATATCGGCAAAGGCCAGTCCAGCAGGCACTTGGCGTTTTTTGACTAAATCTTTTAGGAGTCGATTTCGATCGGTTTCATCGATAATGGTAAAATATGACGACCGACCAATGGCTTCCGGGAATTGCCGGCACCATCGCGCAACGCGTGCATGAAAGGTCCCGATTTCGAGTCCACGAGGTTGATAACCAAGAATATGCTCAACCCGTTCGCGCATCTCTGCGGCCGCTTTATTGGTAAATGTAAGGGCCAAAATTGAAGCTGGTGCAACGTGTTCTTCTTGAATTAATGCGGCGATACGTTCGGTAATTGTTTTTGTTTTACCTGTACCTGCACCCGCTAAAATACAGACTGGTGCGTCGAAACAATAAGCTGCTTGGTGTTGTTCTGGGTTTAAACGGTTCGCACTCGCCATACGTTATACTGCCGTAGACCTGAACATTTGTAAAGTATTCAAATGATGGGTCGTGCCATCTTAGCCATGCATAATTGGTAGATGTGGCCTTGGCTGCATCCATTGTGCTTCATGATGTGAAAGAACCTCAAGGCGCGCTTGCGGATCGATTGCGTAGCCCTGCGCGTTTAACTGCTTCGAAAGTGTGCGTGCAATTGTCCAAAATAGGCTGTGATGTCCTGCTTCGCTCTTCCATAGTTCAGTATAAAATTGACGCAAAGAAGTATCTTCTAAGTGTGTCGCGAGTAATTGTAGTCGTTCACAAGAGCGGGCCTCGATTAAAGCTGCAATGATGACGCGATCGACCAGGTGATGACCTTTTTCATGGCGTGCCGCACTTCTAAGATGATTGATATATGGATTTTTCTGTGGGGCAATCAACTTAAGCCCACGTTGGTGGATAATCGTCGTGACGGCTTGAAAGTGTTGAATCTCTTCGACGGATAGCGCGATGAGTTTCTCAAGTAACTCAGGGTGATTGGACAGCTGGGGCACGAAAGATAATGCGGCATGCGCAGCTTTTTGTTCACAATGCGCATGATCGACCAATATCGCATCAAAATGTTCGAGCGCGTATCCAATCCATGCGTCGGGTGTGGCGGCTTGAAGTCTAAGCATGCATATCCGTAACCCAGTTCATGTAAACCGGCAAGCGACTTGCGTCACTTCTCAAATCGAATAAGTATGCTCGTACGGGAGTGTGATGTTTGAAGCAGCACAGGACAGACTAGATGAACAGCTCGTTGAGCTTGGTATTGATGAAGGCGTGTTGCGCATCGAGCGCGCATGGCTTTCAAGTGAGCATCTTGAGTTAAAATTATTTATCAAGAATGCACCACCTGGGCAGCGGCATACATTCTTGTCCTGGCGTATGCCTGACGCACCGATATTGCATAAACAATCGCAGCGAGAAGTACATGTACCACTCGGGCGTCAAAAAAAACTACGCGCTTTACTCGAAGGACAGACGCTTTCCGACTTCGTTCGATACAAAAATGGAGTCTCTTTTCGGTGCGTTCATCCAAAGGGTACATATATGTGTCATCTACTGACTGATGCGCGCCAATATATGGTCTTAACAACGCTCAAAAAAAATATCAGTAAAATTGTTTTTCTCGCGCGTTTTGGCGGTGATGGACAACGACATTTATATCGTCTCGGCGCGTCATTTGAAAGACCAGTGGATTTCGTTTTATCTAACGAGAAGACGCACACAAAGCCCATTCAACAGGCGCCTATTCGGCAAGCATCTGTATTGAAAAGAGCGCTTAAAAAATATCGTCGACTACATAAAAATATATTGAATGACCAAAAACGACTTGGTTCTGCTGAAAAATGGACGGCGCTCGGACAAAAACTTTTATCTGAAGCCCATACTTATTCTGATACGTATGAATGTGCTTTGGTCATCGATGGCGTATCACACCGACTCGAGCGAAAACCGCATCAATCATGGTACGCATATGCAGATATACTTTTTATCCGTGCAAGAAAGGCTCGGAGAGGTCAGGCACGTGTTGAAGCGCGATTGGCTTTGTGTAAAGCGCGGCTTGGCGAACTTGAAAAGTTATATGCCGTGCAGGCGAAGTCTGGTATCGATTTTCCGACTTGGTTAGCGCCCGTTGGGCGTCATCAAAAGAATCAGAGCAAAGTCGTCGATATGAAAGTAAAAGGTATACGATCTTTTACTTCAACTTCCGGGCATACGATTTGGGTCGGGCGAACTGCCGCCACCAATCATCGTCTCACATTTGAGGTCGCCAATGGGCGACATACATGGTGTCATATCAGAGATGTCCCAGGTGCCCATGTCGTTATCGCTGCAGCGCCAGAACACATCACTGAGCAAGATGTCATGGATGCATGTGCGCTTGCACAATATTTCTCTGAGTGTCGCTCAGAGGAGAATACAGATATCACCGTCACTGAACGAAAAAACCTCAAGCCGATTAAAGGACAGCCTGGGCGCGTTCGGATTCAAAAAGCACAAACAAGACGTTACCAAAGAGACGTGCATCGGCTCGAAAGACTCCTTCGGCAACATGATAAACTGATGTCATGAGGCGGCATTAATCTGATATTTCGGGTAGAGGATTGACGATAGGCCTATCTTTTTGACCCAACTCATCGACATTTGCTTCGTTGAGTTCGATGCGTTTTTGTTGTTGCTCATCTGCTTCATCAAGCTCGACAACATCTGGTAGGACGACCGCTTCAGTGTCGGTGTCACCGACTTGAGGGGCCTGTGCTTGTTTCTTTTTTCGCTGCCGTCGGATCTCAAGCGCCTTCGATTTAATATCAGCGCAATCTTGTTCAAGATCTTTTAGTTGTTGGCAGATGATCCGTTCTTCAGGTGCAGATTCAGCCAGTGCAAAATATCGTGTATAAGCCTGAATCGCTTGTTCATCTTGTCCCAATATTTTGTACCCATCTCCAAGTTTCCAATAAATATTCGGATTATTCTGATCGACCGCAGCACATTCGTTAAGATACTGGATACCTTTTTTGAGTTGTTTGGGTTGCCCACCGAGTCGGTCAACATAAACATAACCAATCTCGCAGAGGGCCTCAGGGTTTGAACGATTGGATTGAACCGCGCGAGTCAGGGATTTGAGTGCAAGTTCGACTCGGTTTTTAAGCAGGTCGAGCTTGGCCACTTCAATCCAGCAGTCTTGTCGTTTTTTATCGATAATGGTGCATTCATTAAACCAACGTCGGGCTTCTTTAATCATACGGAGAGACCGGTAGCCACGCCCAAGCCAATATGCGGTATCTGATTCTCTAAACTTGGCATCAAAAACTTTTTCAAGACTTTTAATCGCGAGCCGAATGGTCGCGTTATTTTCGATCGACACGCGACCGAAATGGTAGAGCACTTCGGGAGAGTTTGATTGATTAGCAGCAATATTGAGGAGAGAGCTTGCCTGTTTAGGATCTTTATCTTCTAGAATCAGAGATTCGACCAGCAGTCGCCTCGCATCAAAAGGGCGGGCTGTTTCAGCCGCTTGTGCGAGTTTAAATGCCGCATCTGTTTGTCCATTTTTGAGTAAGTAGTACGCCAGTAAGACCTGTGCATCGGGCTCATGTGCGAGCCCGTCTTCAAGGCTACTTAGCAGTTGAATCGCTTGATCAAGTTGTCCATCTGCCGCTTTCAACTCAGCCGCTGTCAGCAAATAGAATGGATTGTCCGGCTCGGCACTCACGGCATCGAGGGCTTGAAGTATATGATGCTCAGTGTGCGTTTTATTTTTGAATGCTTCTGAGGCATTTAGATATTGAAGTGCAGGCGCATGCGGGTACGTGGCACTGAGATCATGTTTATATTTTTGAAAATCACGCTTTTTACCTTGAACGAGGGCAAGGCGGGCTTTGTAAGCCAGAAGCTCTTCTGCGTTTTCATCTGTTTGGGGAACTTTGGCAAGAAGTGACTCAGCTTTCTGATATGCACCTTCAATAAAGTGAATATCACTCAAACGTGTCCAGGCCGGGGTATAACTTGGCTTATATTTAAGTGCTTTTTCATAATTTTTGATGCCTGCCGCAAGCGAACCTAAAGATTCTTCCGCATAGCCCGCCCAATATAACGCGGTGGCAAGAACATCAACATTTTCACCGGCTTCAGCGATCTCGTCTCTGCGTTGGCTGATAAAAGTCTCTCTTGGGAGCTTTAGAAAATCGACAACGAGTTTGAGTTGACTGCGCTGTGGCGCGATCGACTTATTATTTGTGTCGATGGCTTCCTGGATTTTAGATAAGGCATTGACGTCACGTCGCTGTTGGAAAAAGCGAATAGCCCGCTGCAACAAGTGTGGCTCAGCAGGCTCAGAAATCGCGCTATCCATCATCGTCGCCGCCACCTTCTTGAGCTGAAGACGTCGAACATCGTCTTTGAGTAAGGCGTCATAAGCCGCAATCCGTTCTGAAGAGGCCACATAAGTGGCATGATCTTCAAGATGCTCTTTTAAGCGCCCTCTAAGCTTATCGTCTAAACCATCAAGTTGAGCGAGTATATGCGTGTAACGAAAGAGAAGTGCTGCAGTTGGTGCAGCATCATACTTTTGTCTAAAATCAAACAATTGATGTTTTTGTTGTTCGGCCTCGAGGGTGTGCCATTTTTGAGTGAGTTGTTCTGCATCGAGTTGCATCGCAATCAGTTGTGCTGGTGGCCACTGGTTTCGAAGTGCTAAGCTCTTTTTAATTTCTTCAAGTGCGCCTGCCATATTTTGAGCACGCCATTTCAAAATGGACTTTAGATACGTCAATCGACTTTCTTGGTCACGTGTTAATGTTGCAGTGAGTATCGCTGGTTTTTCGAACAAGCTTTCTGCAACTGCTAGATTGTCCGTTTGGAGGGCCGATGCAATTTGCACTGTGACGTCTTCAATGCTGTTTTCTTCAATGCCTAGAGCAGCCGATTTAGGGACTTCAAACGTTGATTGATAGTATGCGAGTGCGACGATGGCGGCATCAATTTTGATCGACGCGTCTTTAGATTTGAGCAGTTGTTGTAAATCTCCCAATAAAAGTTCTCGCTGCATGACGTCTTTATCACGTTTTAATGCCACGCCTTTATGCTGACTCGAGTTTGACTGTACACCTCGCGCGACAGGTATGTCGTCAATCTGATTGATATCACTTTCAGTGGAGCTTAATAAGTATTGAGAACCCGCGAAGGTGAGACCACACAATACCAATCCAATGAGTGCAAGTCTTAGTTTGGGATCTTTCAAATCCAGTTTGAATTGTTTTTTCGATGGGACTGATAGATCAACATCATCAGTTGTTGCCTCCGGCTGACTTACCGCAGCAGGAATCGGACGTTCGCCCGTGAGTGGCTCATCAATAAGCCCGGGGGGCGAAAGTGGTTCATCTGATGATGTAGTTGTCGGTGGAGCGCTTGGAGAATCAAATGTCGGTGGTTGAACACTTGGGAGAGACACTTTAGGCGTCTGGTTTTCAACGGCTGTCTTTGGCATATCTGGTGCATTGGTTTTTGGGATATCCAGACTGGG
>JAHDGS010000156.1 GCA_020627505.1 Myxococcota bacterium | reverse complement strand
GGGCAACCACTCGATAAAAATCTACTCGAACGTATCAATACTGAAATGGACAGTACCTACGCTGAGCTTAAACAATTTATGATGAAGGATCTGCAGGCCGGAAAAAAAATCGTGACAATTGGCGGTGACCACAGCGTGAGCCTTCCTGCGTTGAGTGCGTGCGCGGATTTTTTTGACGATCTTGCGATATTACACTTTGATGCACATGCAGACTTACGACGCGCTTATGAAGGATTTACCCATTCTCATGCGTCCATTATGTATAATATATATAACCAGTTCTCGAATGTGAACTTCGAACAGATTGGGGTACGTGACTTCTCTGAAGACGAGTTAAAGACCATCAATTCGACCAATCGTATCAACACTTATTTTGGTGATGATATCAGTGATGATCGACTTAAGAATAAACTCCACAATCAATTTGAAGAGATTCTTGATAGGTTATCTGGTTTTAGTCATATTTACATTTCATTTGATATCGATGGCCTCGATGCCCCATATTGCCCATCGACAGGCACACCTGTTCCTGGAGGGCTATCATTCCATGAAGCGACATACATCTTATTATCTTTGCGCAAGCGACAGCTAAATATTGTCGGTGCGGATCTCGTTGAAGTGTGCCCCACTAACTCGAATGATCTCGGAAAAGGTTATGATGAGATTATCGGCGCACAGCTGTTGAAACACATCATCAGCTGCCTCTAGAATACACCGACCTTTCTTTTGTGCTTCGCATCATGATGCGACCGAACTGATACGCTGTGACACCATTCACAGTCAGCCACAACGCATCGAGCAAACCGTGCCCGGGAACGTAACCAACATTGACATCTCCAAGCATCGCGTGCGAAAGAAGCACCCCTGCCCAGCCAAATGATATCATTGAGGCGATACCGTGTAGCCGCGTTCTAGACGAGACAGCAACGCAGAATGCGAGCGGCACAAGCGCAGAAAGCCACAGTGCAGAATGCTCAAAAGATAGCCCAGGCAACCAGGTTAGTGCTGATGCGCCGAGCGGTTTAAAGCCTGAAACCCCAAGCCATCCAAGCACTCCTGAGATCGAAATCAGTGTCACGAATGAGATTGGCGAGAAGGTTGCCTTAGTGTAGGTCACAATTCGCTGTCTCCGGTTCCGCATGTACCCAAGACCAGCCAAGCCAAGACCGAGCAAAAATGACAATCCAGCAGATTGCGACTTCGCCTTCTTGACTGCACCAGCAGCATTCAACAGCCCGTGCCCATACTTATTAAAGGCGTCACGCTTTGTCACTGTCGAGGCGAGCACCTTGCCAATCGCATCGGGGTCATCGACGCCGAGGCTGACAACGAGTGCTGCGACACCAGCCACATGAGGTGTTGCCATCGAAGTGCCTTGAAAAGGGAAGTAACCATGTTTTGTTGGATCATTCCGCGCGACAGTATTTTGCAAAACACCGTCAGGAATACCATCACCGTTCATATCGACGCGCGTGTCTCCACCCGGAGCAGAGATGAACAGCTCCTTCCCATAAGAAGAATAGAATGCGAGCTTGCCATCTGGGCCGACAGATGAGACAGCAAAGGCGCCTTTATATGCAGCCGGGTATTCAACCTTCTCTCTGGCGCCATTTCCTGCGGCGCAGGCAACAAATACACCCTTATCATAAGCATACTTCACGGCTCGCGCCATCGTCTGGCTATACATGCCACCACCAAGTGACATGTTGATGACTTTTGCGCCATTATCAGCCGCATACCGAATTCCTGCCGCAATTGCCGCAACAGAACCAAATCCGCGGTCCGAAAGAACCTTGATCGGCATAATCTTCGCCTTGTAAGCAATGCCTGCAACACCCTCACCATTATTTGTCGATTGCGCAATCGTGCCTGCGACGTGTGTTCCATGGCCATTACCATCTGACGGATCTGCTTTTTTGGCGACGAAGTCATAGCCAGGAACAAATCGGTCAGCGTCAAGGTCTGGCATCAATGCGTACTTACTTTTTTTGCCGTTTTCAAGGGTGCCTGGGCTCACGCCAGTATCGATGACCGCAACGATGACCCCTTCTCCATTCGCCTGCGCCCAAGCCTGGGACATGCCAATCATATCAAAATGCCATTGGCTTTTATACATTGGGTCATTTGGCTTAAAAGGCGTCGGCCGAAAGGCTTCGACCTCTCCAGCAGACAAAGAATCCGGCATTAAATCATAGGCTGAATAGTATACGTTTGGCTCAACGCTCTCAACGAACTCGGAACCTTTGAGGCGTTGCCTCACTTTCTCGAGTTGCGCGTCTGTGCCACGAACCACAACCCTGCGACCTGCATCACCAGCAAATGTTGACTTCAGCGAAACACCTGTTTCGAGCTCAAGCGCGCGAAGTTCTTCAACGGTCATATCATCTTCAAGATCAACGACGAGACCATCAGCTCCTTGCTCGGGCTGACATGCCTTGTCTGCCCATCCGCTCTCAGCATAAGACACACGCTTCATTTCATGATGCGCAGATGACTGAATACTTAATAGAAGTACAGAGAATATTGATAGTATCGAGACTTTCTTCATAATGACCACCTCATTCAACATTGTAGCCGATCTGATACGAAAAACTCAAATCAATCGCCTAAGCGACCGAATTGACACGCATTCGACTCGTTTCCAGGGTATAGTTTAAGTTATGTATTTCATGTTTGCGAACAAAGTCATCTTTTCCCCTGATTTGACTCGGAGTCAACTCGGAGGAGAAACGACCCTCGGGCGGCTGAAAGCATGAAAGTATTAGTAACCGGCGGAACAGGCTACCTTGGCGGATGGGTGCTGAAATCCCTTAAAGATAAAGGGGTTGAGCAGATAGTCTCATGTTCCTCAAGGGCGGTGAGGCCCTCTTTTGAGGCTGAACACATTCAATTGAACCTTGCTTCACCAAAGGATGTTCGACCCGTGCTCGATCGAATACAGCCTGATGTGGTCATTCATTTGGCTGCAGTTGTTCGTCATAGTCGACGGTTTCCAGGTTCTGATTTTAAGATCAACGTTCTATCTTCACATGAGATCGCCACCTACTGTTCCAATAATAGTGCCCAACTTGTATTTCTCTCTACTTCAGGAACAATTGGCTGTTCTCAGATAAAGGAGGATGCGCCTGACGAAGATGCCAATTTTAGTACGGCTGTCCAGAATTGGCCCTATTATCAGTCAAAAGTCTGTGTTGAGGACTTTCTACAATTATCTGCTCAGGCGAACCCTGACTTTAGATTTTCTGTTATTCGACCGCCAGTCATGCTTGGGCCAGAAGACACCTCCTTTCGCACAACACATACTTTGTCAAAAGTCATGAATCAGAAATTGCCTTTTATCATCGATGGTGAGATGCATTATGTTGACGTGCGTGATGTCGCATCGCTTGTTGTCGATTGTGCCTTAAGGGAGCGCACTGAGCGCATTATCAATTGCCCGGGTCGACGACTGGCGCTTAAGACATTTTTTGATGAAGCGTGTATATATTTTGACGTTAAGCCCTGTTACCGCAGTGTCCCCTATCCTGTTGCGATATCTCTTTCACACTTAGATCACTTCGCATCTGGCTTACTTGGCCGCGACAAACTTTTCGTACCAGATCCTGTTCAAGTGGAAATGGCGAATCATTATTGGGGTATATCAAGCCAATATGACTTTGCGCCGCACCGAGATCTTAAACAAACACTCAAAGAAACCTGTGAATGGCTGAAATCAGTGTCTTGATGAACTCGTTCAAATGACCGAGTTCGGAACTGTTTGTGACGAAAGCTGCGGAAACCAGAACCCTCCAAATAGAGAACAACAATATTTGGAGGGCATATGCTTTTGCAACAATCATTTCTATTCACAACTCTTTTAACAGCCGCAGCTTTTATGGGTGCATGTGGCACTGAGGCTGATTTCGAAAATATCAATTCGATTGAGCAGTTATCTCAATTGATTGTCGGCGGGGAAGCTACATCGGATCCAATGCTCCGAGCAGTCGTCGCGATTTATGTAGATGATGATTTTCATTGTACCGGCACACTGATCGATAGCGGTGTCGTATTAACCGCAGCGCACTGCCTACCCTATTTAGGCCAAGCCATCCTAACAGAGGGATACTCTATTCGAGTTGGGCTTAAAAAGAATTCTGCAAACGTTTATAGGTATGGCGTCGCTTTCGGGAGCACTCATAAAAGCTACACGCAAGAAGTATTGCGACCTTCATATCAGGAGCAACTTGATGTTGCATTCTTAATATTGGAAGAAGGTGTACCAGAAGATATCGTATCTCCAATCCGGCTAGCAGAGGAGAACTACCTAGTAGGCCTGGCGGCTGCTAATGCAGAAAATCGCTTCTTGGCGATGGGTTTTGGTATGACCGGAGACGACGAACCTGATAGCGAGCAGCTCCTTCAGAAAGAAGTGGCCTTACACCCAGGAGATGACTTGCCTGACTTCTTTAATCCTGACCAAATGGTCATCAATA